>PNMC01000082.1 GCA_013823365.1 Parvibaculum sp.
CCATTGGCGCCGAAGGGGGAGGTGCCGCCCGTGCCGATCCACTTGTTGCCGCCTTCGTGGCGTTCCTTCTGCTCTTCGAGGCGCTTCTGCAGCTCCTCCATGATCTTTTCCCAGCCGCCCAGCGCCTCGATCTGCGCCTTCTCCTCTTCGGTGAGAAACTTCTCGGTGAGGGCGCGCAGCCATTCCTCGGGGATGTTGGCGAGGTCGCCTTCGCCCATCAGTTCGAGGCCCTTGAAGACATGGCCGAACACGATGTCGAACTTGTCGAGGTTGCGCTCGTCCTTCACGAGGGAGGCGCGGGCGAGGTAATAGAATTCCTCGACCCGGCGGTCGATCACGTCCCGGTCCATTGCCTCCAGCAGCGTGAGGTACTCGCGCAACGAGACGGGCACATTGGCCTTTTTGAGTTCATGGAAGAAATGGACGAACATGAGCGGTTCCAGAATCCTGAATGGCGTTTGGGCGCAGTCTAGGGCCTAAGAGGGCCGGTTTGAAGGGGCAGGAGTGTTCATTTATGCGTGGCGTGTTTCCGGTAATTGTCCTTCTGGTACTTGGGTTTAGCGGGGCGGCGGCTGCACAGGAGGACAATCCCTGGCTGGAGCCCGGCAAGGCCCAGGCCGAGATCGAAGCCTGTCTTGCCGAGCCGCCCAAGGGCGAGGGCGATGCGGCGCGAGACTGCGGCGACAGGTATTTCACGCAATGCGCCGAGGCCGGGAACTGGACGACGCTTGCCATGAACTTCTGCCAGTACGAGGTGATCGGCTATTGGGACGAGGTGGTGAAGGCGCGGGAAACGGAAATCGTCGCGAAGGATCATCAACGGCTCACCGACTGGGTGGAGGCGAGCAGCGCGGCTTACGAAAAGCATCGCGAACTCACCTGTTCGCGCTTCCAGATTCCGATGGGCACGATGTACGGGCCGATGCTGGCGGCCTGCTACGCGCAGCTGGCGCTCGAACGCGCCCGCGTGCTCGAGGATTTTCTCGGCGAGCAGCCGGTGATCGTGCCGGAGATGGAAGAATAGGCGCATGACGAGGCTCCCCGCGGATTGCAGGTTCTGAAGAAGTGGAGGGGCGCGGAGCGATATCCGGCTTGTCTCTACTTTATTTGGGGAAGCGTCCGAATACGCTCCGCGCGGCTCTGGCGTTGCCCGGAAGGCGCTACACTTCCGCTGGCGCTTTCGCCGCCCGCCTTTCTGCAACGGATGCTCCGGAGCACCCCTCCCGAAGGCGGTCCCTATAAGATGGGGCCTGAATCAGGGGCGGGGATAAGTTTTTCGCGTGGGGGCGTCATTCGCTTGTCAGTGCCGTATCGCGGCTACCGGCAATACGGTCCTTGACATGTACAATATTCTGTACATATATGGTGGCACGTGAAATGGAGGCGAACATGGACGTGATAACCTACACAGAGGCTCGCGGAGAGCTGAAATCGGTTATGGACCGTGTCATTCACGACCGTCAGCCCGTCATCGTAACGCGCAAGAAAAACGAGGCGGTGGTGATGATTTCGTTGGAAGAATACAACTCGATCAACGAAACCCTCCATCTTCTCCGCAGCCCGAAAAACGCCCGCCGCCTGCGCCGTGCGGTGGAACAGCTTGAAGCCGGAAGCGGCACGGAGCGCGAGATCGATCTGTGAAGCTGGTTTTCTCGGACCATGCGTGGGAAGACTATCTTCACTGGCAAGAGCATAACGACAATGGCCGTTTGCTTGCGCGCGTCAATGAACTGATCAAAGAGACCAGGCGTAGTCCGTTCAAGGGGTTGGGAAAGCCCGAACCCTTGAAGGGGCACCTGACCGGGTGGTGGTCGCGCCGGATCAGCGATGAGCATCGAATGGTCTACAGGGTGGCCGGCAAAGGTGCCGCGCAACAGCTCGAAATCGCGCAGTTGAGGTATCACTATTGATCGCCCGCGTTCCGCGGTGCCCCGGCCACATCCCTTGCCAATCATTCGGTGTCATCCCGGGCCTTGTGCCCGGGATCCATTGGTTCCCTCAGCAGACATTGGCGGGTGCGGCATTGGTCAGTACGCCGTTGATCTCGGCAACAAGCGTCGACGTGGATTGGGTCCCGGCACCAAGTGCCGGGATGACGTTTTGTTTTTGGGTGCCTGACATGAAAAAGCCCGCGCGGTGAGGCGCGGGCTTTCTCGTTTTGAAGAGTCTTTCCTGACGCCGCGTTGCGGCCTCTGGGCCCCCGGGTCAAGCCCGGGGGTGACCATTTTTTAGTTCCGTTCGCGGCGGGCGAGGAAGGCGAGGCGTTCGAAGAGGTGGACGTCCTGCTCGTTCTTCAGCAGCGCGCCGTGGAGCGGCGGGATGAGCTTGGTCGGGTCCTTCTCGCGGAGCGTTTCCGGCGAGATGTCTTCCGAGAGAAGCAGCTTCAGCCAGTCGAGGAGTTCCGAGGTCGAGGGCTTCTTCTTCAGGCCCGGCACTTCGCGGATCTCGTAGAAGATCGAGAGCGCTTCCTGCACGAGCTTGCCCTTCAGGCCCGGGAAGTGGACGTCGATGATGGCGCGCATCGTGTCTTCGTCCGGGAACTTGATGTAGTGGAAGAAGCAGCGGCGCAGGAACGCGTCCGGCAGTTCCTTCTCGTTGTTCGAGGTGATGATGACGATGGGGCGCTGGGCGGCCTTGATGGTCTCATTCGTCTCGTAGACGTAGAATTCCATGCGGTCGAGTTCCTGAAGCAGGTCGTTCGGGAACTCGATATCGGCCTTGTCGATTTCGTCGATCAGCAGGATCGGGCGGTTGGGGCGCTCGAAGGCCTCCCAGAGCTTGCCCTTCGCAATGTAGTTGCGGATGTCCTTCACGCGCTCGTCGCCGAGCTGGCTGTCGCGCAGGCGGGAGACGGCGTCATATTCGTAAAGGCCCTGATGCGCCTTGGTGGTGGACTTGATGTGCCAGGTGATGAGCTCGGCATCGAGCGCCTTGGCCACTTCCTCGGCGAGCACCGTCTTGCCGGTGCCCGGTTCGCCCTTCACCAGCAGGGGGCGCTGCAGCGTGATGGCCGCATTGACGGCGACGCGCAGGTCATCTGTGGCGACGTAATTCTGTGTTCCCTCGAACTTCATGGATATGGCTTTCCCCTGAACGCGCGGTGCGTCCGTTACCGAATTGCTGAACGCGAAGGAACCTAAAGGCTGGCCTCCCGGGGTTCAAGGAAAAGGCCTGTTCGCGAATGGCCGGGGCCGGCCCCCGAAATGAGCGGCGGGGAGGGGGGCGGAGGGGCCTGACGCAGGGAAATATTTGCCGGGCGGGCCAAAAAAGGGCGGCAGGGGCTTCCGCCCCGGCATGGTCAACAATAGGTAAATCATTGATTTTATTAGATAAAATGCTTGGCCCGGTCCTTGCTCCCCATGGGCCAACACTTGTCCCGTCCCCTCACGGCCGGGATGGACCGTATGGAGAGCGACATGAGCTTTTTTGGATCGATGACCACCGCGATTACCGGCATCCGCGCCCAGTCGAGCGCGCTCGGGCACATCGCCGACAATATTGCGAATTCGCAGACCATCGGCTTCAAGCGGACGGACACGAATTTCCAGGACATCGTTACCGCTTCGACGAGCCGGAACCATCTGCCGGGCGCGGTTCTCGCCTCGCCCGCCTTCACCAATGGCGTGCAGGGCTCGATCGACGCTTCGGAAGTGCCGACCCATATGGCGATCAATGGCGACGGTTTCTTCATCGTCTCCTCGCGCGTGGCGACCGTGGACGGCAACCCCGTCTTCGACGGCGTGAACTACTATACGCGGCGCGGCGACTTCACGATGGACAAGTACGGCTATCTCGTGAATGGCGGCGGCTACACGCTGCAGGGCCTGATGATCGATCCGACGACCGGCAACCCGATCGGCGACACGCCGGGCCGCATCCAGATCAACCGCGATTTCCTTGCCGCGCGCACGACGAGCAATATCGACTACAAGGCGAACCTGCCGGCCTGGCCGAAAACGGTGAATGCCGATCCGGGAATCCCGAACAGCGAATTGCTGACGGTGAACCGCTTCACGCCGGCGCTGGCCGACCTCTCCGTCATTTCCGCCGACAATGAAGACATCTTCCTCGACAACTCGCTCTCCGGCGGCGCGGTGACCGGCTATGACGCGCTTGGCGCGCCTGCCAACATTCAGTTCCGCTGGGCGAAGGTCGACAATGCGGATGGCGCGGGCGACGAATGGCAGCTCTTCTACAAGACGAGCGACACGGCAACGGGCACCGACGACAAGTGGGTGAATGTGGGCCAGAGCTATACTTTCGATGCGCAGGGCCGTCTCGATCCGCCGGTCGACTCGACCACCATTACCGGCCTCACGGTGAACGGCATCAGCCTCGGCAATGTGACGCTCAACCATGGCGCGTCCAACGTTACGCAGTTCCAGGACGACAATGGCACGGTGAAGACCACCGCGCTCGACCAGAACGGCTATCCTTCGGGCGAGCTGGTGAGCATCGCGGTTTCCGAAAACGGCCGCATCACCGGCACCTATTCGAACGGCAAGACGGTCGACCTCGCCGAGGTGGCGCTTGCCCGCTTCAATGCGCCCGACAAGCTGAAGCGCCTCGACGGCACGGCCTTTGCGGCGACGCAGGACTCCGGCGAGCCGATGCTGACAGGCGGCACGAATGTGATCGGCTCGGCGCGCGAGGCATCGAACGTCGATATCGCGGACGAATTCTCCAAGCTGATCGTGACGCAGCAGGCCTATACGGCCGGCACGCGCATCGTCTCGGCGAGCGACGAACTCATCCGCGAAACGCTCAACATGAAGCGCTGATAAACGCCGCGCCGGGCGCTCCTTCGGGGCATCCGGCGCGGTTCCGAAACCGGTAGCAGATCCAGCGGTCAGGTTTTCCCATGTCCCTCTCTTCCGCACTTGGCGCCGCACTGAGCGGGTTGAACGTCTCCCAGTCCGGCATCGACGTTGCCGCGCGCAATATCGCCAATGTGGGCACGCCGGGTTATACGAGAAAAGTCGCGCAGCAGACGAACCTGCTGGCGGGCGGCGAGGGCATCGGCGTGCGCCGGGAAGCCGCGCAGCGCCAGATCGACACCTTCCTGCAGCAGCAGCTCCGCACGGCCTCGGCAACCTCCGCCAGCATCAATGTGAAGTCCAGCATGCTCGGCCGTATCGACCGCATGTTCGGCACGCCGGACTCGGCATCGTCGATTGCCGGCTCGATCAGCGCGCTTGCGACGATGCTGCAGGAGCTTGCGAACAATCCGGAATCGGACGCAGCGCGCCAGTCCCTGCTGAACGAGGCGGGCAATCTCGCCGCGAAGATGAACAGCATGTCGCAGTCGATCCAGGAGATGCGGCTCGAGGCGGAGCGGAACATCGCGGCCGGCGTCGAGCAGGCGAATGCACTGCTGAAGACCATCGCCGATGTGAACAACCAGATCGCGCAGCGCCAGGCGGGCAGCCTTTCCGTCGGCGATCTGCAGGACAAGCGCGACATGGCGATCGACGAATTGTCGCGCCTGATGGATGTCCGCGTCGTCAACCGCGACGACGGCACGGTGACGATCTTCACGACGGGCGGGCAGCTGCTGCTCGACCGTACGCCTGTGGAACTCACCTTCGACGAACGGACGCAGATCGATCCGACCTCGACCTATGAGACCGGCGGGGTGGGCACGATCCGCCTCGTGTCCGGCTCGACCAGCATCGACCTTATTGCCGCGGGCGCCATCCGCTCGGGCGCGCTCGCCGGCTATATCGAGATGCGCGACAAGGTGCTGCCGCAGGCGCAGGCCCAGCTCGACGAGCTTGCGGCGCAGCTTGCGCTCGCGCTTTCGGAAGAGAAAGTCGCGAGCGAGGCGGTGACCGACGGCGCGGCCGAAGGCTTCGAGATCGATACGAGCGGGATGCTGTCAGGCAATACGATCAGCCTGACCTACAGTGTGGGCGGGGTGCGGCAGAACGTGACGATCGTCAGGGTGGACGATCCGTCCGTTCTGCCGTTGTCCAACGCCGCGACCGCGAACCCGAACGACACGGTGATCGGCGTCGATTTCAACCAGCCCATGGCGGATATCGTCGCGGCGCTGCAGGCGGCGCTGCCGCCGGAGGTCGCGGTGTCCAACCCGTCGGGCGATGTGCTGCGCTTCCTCGACGATGGCGCGGCCGACACGAGCACGATCGAAGCGGTGAGCGCGACGGTGACGCCGGCGGCGATGGCCGACGGCTCGACGGGGCTTGCGATTTTCGTCGACGGCTCGGGCGGCACGATCTTTTCGAACGCGCTCGGCAATCCGCCGCAGAAAACGGGTTTCGCGGCGCGCATCCAGATCAATCCGGCGCTTCTTGCCGACGATACGCTGCTTGTTTCCTATGAGGCGGGTGTGCCGCTCGGCGACTCGACAAGGCCGCTCGACCTGCTGTCGCGGCTGACCTCGGAGAACCGCTATTATTCGCCTTCCACGGGGATCGGCGGGGCGTCCTCGCCCTTCAACGGCTCGGTGGATGCGTTTGCGCGGCGGCTCGTTTCCTTCCAGTCGGGGCAGGCGGCCAATGCGTCCCGCGATGCGGCGGCCCAGGAGGTCGTGACCTCCTCGCTGCAGGACCGTTTCGACGCGCAGACGGGCGTCAGCATCGACGATGAAATGTCGAACCTTCTCCTGCTGCAGAACGCCTATTCGGCGAATGCGCGGGTGATCTCCACCATTCAGGACCTCTTCAGTGTGCTGATGAGCATCGGCAGGTAAAATCATGCAGGTATCCACGCTTTCCCAGTCTCTTGCCCTGCGGCAGTCGATCAACGACATGCGGGCGCAGTTCGACGACCTGCAGCGGCAGCTCTCGACGGGGCTGAAGACGGACTCCTTCGCGAAGCTCGGCACGGACCGCAACACGGTGCTGTCGCTGTCGCATCAGCTGTCGCAGCTCAGCGCCTATACGAACACGATCACCAAGACCGGCATGCGGATCGAGGTGATGGCGGATGCGCTGACGCGGATGAACTCGATCGCCTCGGAGACGAAGACCTCGCTTGCGAGCTCGGGTTTCGAACTCGTCAACGGCAAGCAGACCTCGGCGCAGATCCAGGCGGCGATGCAGTTCGACGAGATCGTCAACCTGCTGAACCTCAATGTCGAGGACCGGTATCTCTTCGGCGGCATCGATACGCAGACGCGACCCGTGGCGCTGCCGGCGCATATTCTCGACGGTACCGAGGGCAAGGCGGGTCTCAAGCAGTTCATCGCGGAGCGGGCGGCGGCCGATCTCGGCGCCGACGGGCTCGGCCGGCTGACGCTCGGCACCACGGGTGCCACGGTGACGCTGGGCGAGGATGCCGATCCGAGCGTTTTCGGCTTCAAGCTCGGCAATGTCAGCTCGGGGCTCAGCAATGCGACCGTGACGGGCCCGGCCGGCTCGCCGCCGTCGCTCGATGTGGAGTTCACCGGGCTGCCGGAAGCGGGCGAGAAGATCGAGATCACGCTCAACCTGCCGGACGGAACCTCGAAGATCGTCTCGCTCAAGGCGACGATGAACAATCCCGCCGGCAAGGGCGAATTCACGATCGGGGCCGATGCCGACCAGACGGCGGCGAATTTCCAGGCGGCGCTCGATACGGCGATCAAGCTCGAGGGACAGACGAGCCTCAAGGCGGCGTCGGCTGTCGCGGCGTCCGACAATTACTTCGACTATGCCGCGGGCGGGGCGCCGCAGCGTGTGGACGGGCCGCCCTTCGACACGGCGACGGGCTATCGCGACGCGACGGAGGCCGACACGGTCTTCTGGTATCGCGGCGACCTGTCCGGCACGGCGGGCCAGAACTTCACCGCGCAGATCGACCAGGGGCGCCAGCTCTCCTATGGCGCGCGGGCGGATCAGGATGCGATCCGCGACATGCTGAAGATGTCGGCCTTGCTCGCCTCGGTCGAATATTCAGATGCGGAGGACAAGGAGCAGCTCGCCTCCTACAAGGAACTCTCCTCGCGGGTGACGCAGCGGCTCAATTTCAAGGGTGTGCAGTCGCTCGAAAGCATCGTGACGGGGCTCGGGCTCGCCGCCTCGACGCTGAAGCAGACGCAGGACAGGCACGACCTCGTGATGGCTTCGGCGAACGAACTTCTGGGCGATATCCAGAATGCGGACCCTTACGAGGTCGGTGTGAAGCTCACCACGCTGCAGACGCAGCTCCAGGCGAGCTATCAGGTGACGGCGATGCTGTCCAAGATGTCGCTGGTGAACTTCATCTAACCCGGCAGGGGCGGCCTTATCACAGCGTCGTCATTGCGGGCGCAGCATGCGCGAAGCAATCCAGGGGCCGCAAGCTCAATGCCTGCCGCCCCTGGATTGCTTCGTCGCGCCTCCGGCGCTCCTCGCAATGACGGTATTCCGGATTTGCGACCGAACCGCGGATCAGCGGCCGTAGAGGCCTGCGGCGATCTCGCGGTTGATCATGATGAGCGTATCGAGGAGCTGCGGCTGCGGCTCGGTGGCGGACTCGATTTCGCTGGTGCGCTTGAAGATGAAGACGGCGAGATTGGCGATGTTCTGCTTGATCTCGCGGGGCAGGGGATGTTCGTTTTCGGCGGCCGAGGCGGCGAAAACGGTCCAGATGCGGCGATTGTAGAGCAGGGCTTCGTAGAGCGTGTTGTTGGTCTCGTTGGCCCAGTTGTCGCGAATGCGCTGGAGCTGGCCGGCGGCGCGCGTCAGAATCGATGCCTCGAACTCGCGGGGATCCTTCGGTGCAATGCGCGAAGCGCTGGCATAGGCCTCATGAGCTTTTGACATTCTCCAGCAGCCCCCGTTCGTACTCGATCAGTTTTCGAGCTTCCTTGAGAGCTTTATACATTTCGCCGGTTAAGATTTTACTGTTGACCGCGTCTATAAATGGCGCAGTCGAGGGGGCTGCGTCAATTACGTCCTTGACGATCTGGAAGTAGAGATCGTGATGGGGGCGGGGGTCGGGCGCCAGATACATCATCTGGACCAGGAGATAGAGGCGCTTGCAGGGCGTATCGGCATCGGCCGCGCGGAGGATGTCCTTTTCGCGGAGGATCGGCGTGTCGCCCTCGATGAACAGGCGGGTGCGCTGGTCGTCATTGGTGATGACGCTGTCGCCCAGGATGAAACGCTCACCGGGCTTGAGTTCGACTTTGAGAGCCATTGCGGGGCCGTCCTGACGGAGAATCTCGGAAAATACCGCAGCCAGTCTAGCCTGAATCGCGGGTGGATAAAAAGAAACGGCGGGAACCGGGGTTCCCGCCGTCGTTTTTCGTCAGCCAGTCCGCGCGAGCGCGGGCCGGTATTAGCGCAGGAGCGAGAGAACGCTCTGTTCGGCCTGCGTCGCGAGCGACAGCGAGGTCTGCGCGAGCGACTGGCGGGTCTGCAGAGCGAGCAGGTTCGCCGCTTCCTCGTTCGTGTCGGCCAGCGTCAGGTCGCCCGAACCCGTCTCGAGAACGTTGATCATGTTCTTGGTGAAGTCCTGGCGATTCTGCACGACCGAGAGGTTCGCACCGAAGGTGGACGCCTGCGAGCGGAGGGTCGCCGTGGCCGAGTTCAGGCCGCTGACGGCGTCCGAGATCTTTGCATCGGTGGAGAAGTCGGCCTCGTCGATGCCGAGATCGCCGCCCACTGTCATGGCCACGCCCTTGATGTCCAGCTTGGACGTGCTGTCTTCGTTGAAGTTCACCGTCAGCGGATCGCCCTTCAGCAGGTTGATGCCGTTGAAGGAGGCGTCGTTGGCGATCTGGTCGATCTGATCGCGGAGACCGTTGAAGTCCGTGACGTAGGTCGCACGGGCCTCAGTCTGCGTCTTGCCGTTGGTCGAACTGTCGGTCACGATTCCCAGCGTCGAGGCGGCGGCTCCACCGAAGGAGAGGTCTTCGCCGCTCGCGAGCGAGAAGCCCAGCGTGCCGTCGCCATTGTCGGTGACCGATAGGCCCGTGACGACACCCGCGAGCACGGTCTTGAGGTCGCCGGCACCGGCGATGTCCGCCGAGATGGTGACCGTGGCCGCCGTCGCGCCGCCCACGATGATGTCGAGCGTTTCATTGGTGGTGCTGAAGTCATGCGACTGCACCGAAGAAGAGGTCAGCGTCGTCGCCGTTGCCTTGGCCTGGAGAGCCTGGTTGGCAACGGACTTCGCCTGGTCGACGAGCTTCTGGATCGACTTGATGCCTTCGTCGGCGGCCTTCAGCGTCTGAACGCCGAGGCTCATCGAGTCCTGCAGGGCGCTGAGATCGCTCGCACGGGCATTGAGGCCGGCGGCGGTGAAGAAAGACTGCGGATTGTCGAGGGCGCTGGAAACCTTCAGGCCGGAGGCGAGACGGTTCTGCGTCGTCGCCATCATGTTCGCGGTATTCTGAAGCGTCAGAAGGTTGGAACGAACGGCGCTGTTAAGAGTGATGTCACCCATTGTAGTAGTCCTTTCCTAGGAACTGTCTTGACCGGCTCTTTCTGAGCCATGGTCCGGAGCATGCCGCACGGATATTAAAAGGCGGTAAATCGTCCGATTTTTCGTGGAATTTTTTTCAAAAAGTTTTTTCGGCCGTTAAACAAAAAGGGCGGACCTTGCGGCCCGCCCTTTGTGTTCGCAGAGATTTTATTCTTATCCGAAGAGACGGAGAACGCCCTGTTCGGCCTGGTTCGCAAGCGAGAGGGCGGTGGTGCCGAGCTGCTGGCGGGTCTGCAGGGCGAGCATTTTCGCACCTTCTTCGTTGGTATCGGCGACGGTGAGGTTCGACGCGCCGCCCTGGAGCGTGTTGACCAGCGAGGCCGAGAAGTCCTGGCGGATCTGCACCACACCGAGATTGGCACCGAAGGTCGAGGCCTGCTGGCGCAGCACGTTGGTGGCGGCGTTCAGCGTATCGACAAAGGTGCGGATGTCCGCATCTGCCTGGAAGCCGTGATTGCCGCTCTCATTGGCAACCGTGCCGATGGCCAGGATGCCTTCCGGCGTCAGGTTCACGCCCGTGATGTCGAGCTGCGAGGTCTGATCCGGGTTGAAGAACACGCTGAGCAGGTCGCCCTTCAGCAGGTTCACGCCCTTGTAGCTTGCGTCGCGGGCCAGCTGTTCGATCTGCTCGCGGAGATTGTTGAAGTCGCGCTCATATTTGTCGCGATTCACGCCTTCCGAGGAAGAGGTGCGGCTGCCGAGCAGGCTGGCAAGGCTCACCGGGGTGCCGGCATTGTCGGCAGTGATCGAGAGGTCGCGGCCGTTCGCGGCGGAGAATTCGAGCTTGCCGTCGTCGGTCAGCGTCGCCGTCAGAGGTTCGTCGCCGGTGAAGGTGGCACCGACCCAGTCGATCAGATCCTGAACCGTAGCGACTTCGCCGCTGGCGCCGCCGATCGTTGCCGTATGGCTGACGCCTCCGACAGTGATGTCGATCGTGTGGCCATTCGCCAGTGCGCCGAGACCGTTCAATGCTGTGGCGGCGGAGAGGGCGCCGGACTGATTGCCGGTGATGACC
>PNMC01000083.1 GCA_013823365.1 Parvibaculum sp.
GGCGGCTCCAAGGCGCTCTACATGGCGGGCGGCGCGATTTCGGACGCTTCCGACAAGCTGATCGAGAAGGGCCGGGAGATCGCGGCGAACGAACTCGAAGCGGCGAAGGCCGATATCGAATATCGCGGGGCCGAGGGCGAGCCTGTCTTCGCGGTCGCGGGCACGGACAAGGCGATCGACCTCTTCGCCGTGGCGAAGATTGCAGAAACTCAGGCCGATCTCGGCGAATTCGCAGGCGATGGCGAATATACGCAGAAGGGAAATACGTTCCCGAACGGCGCGCATATCTGCGAAGTGGAGATCGATGGCGACACCGGCGTCTATCGCGTGACGCGCTTCACGGCGGTGGATGATTTCGGGCAGATCCTCAATCCACTGCTCGTCGCGGGGCAGGTGCATGGCGGTATCGTGCAGGGGCTTGGCCAGGCGATGGGCGAGCATGCGGTTTATGACGAGAACGGTCAGCTCGTGACCGGTTCCTTCATGGATTACTGGATGCCGCGCGCGGCAGACTTTCCGGATTTCGACGTGAGCTACAATGAAATTCCCGCGCGTTCCAATGCGCTTGGCGTGAAGGGCGCGGGCGAAGCCGGCACGGTCGGCGCGCCGGCGGCCTTCATCAATGCGATGATCGACGCGCTTGCGTCTTATGGCATCGAGGAAATCGACATGCCGGTGACGCCGCTCAAGCTCTGGGAAATCCTGCAGCGCGGCCGTAAGGCGGCGGAATAGGCATCATGTGGGCCGGACGTTTCGAGTTCGGCGAAGGATGGGCCGTCTATCGCGGGCGAACCGACGTCAACGTGCCGCATCGCCATGCTGCGATCCAGATCGCGGCGGGCAGGGACGCCGAGATCGCGATGCGCTGCGGCGGCGCGGTGCTCAAGGGGCGCGCCATCGCCATTCCGCCTATGTTGCGGCATGAGTTTCTGGACGCGGATGGGGAAGTGACGGCCTTTTATGTCGAGGCGGAGCTGCCGCTTGGCCGCGCGTTGCGGCGGCGGACCGGCAGCGAAATGACGCTTCTTCCCGAGAGCCTTGCGCCGGTTTTCTCGGCCATGGAACCGGAAGGCGCGATTGCGGCGCTCTCCGATTTTCTCGATATGGACATGCCGGCGGCTCCCGATCCGCGGCTGCTCGCGGCGCTTTCTTCCTTGCGTCGAGGTCCGGGGGAACCCGGCGCGATCGGCGAGGCGGCAAAAGCGGCCGGGCTCTCAGCCCCGCGCCTCAGGGAGCTTGCACGGAGTGAACTCGGCATCGCGCTGTCGCAATGGCTGCTCTGGCAGAAGCTTGGCCGGGCCTCGCGGGCGATTGCGGGTGGCGCCTCGCTTGCGGAGGCGGCGGCGGAAGGCGGTTTTGCGGACCAGGCGCATTTCTCACGCACCATGCGGCGCATGTTCGGCGTCACGCCGCGCATGGCGGCGGAAACGCTGAGCTGAGCCTCAAGCGGGTTTCAGGGCGCGATAGACGCTGATCGAGCCCGTATGCGTCGGGAGGACGTGGCGTTCCTCGAGCCCGACGAACCCCGCCGATGGAATCAGTTCGTTCAAGATGCCGTCCGCGTTCGGCTGCGTATATTCGAAGCCGTCGGCCATTTGGACCTGCCGGAAGAGGGTCCGCATCAGGAAGGTGCGCTGCAGGCCGTAATCGCCGATGACGAGGCGCCCGCCCGGTTTCAGCAGGCGATAAGCGGAGGCGAGAATGCCGGACTTTACTTCCATCGGACATTGATGCAGCACGAGGCTCGACACCACGGCATCGGCGAAGCTCTCGCCGAGGTGCCGGTGCGCCTCGTCGCCGAAGCCTTCATACCATTCGATGGCGGCACGCGCCGCCTCGGCCTTGCCGCGTGCAATGGCGAGGACTTGCGGGTCAGGGTCGATCCCGATCATGCGGATGCCGGGCGTCTGCGTCTTCAGCAGGATCGCCTGGCTGCCCGTGCCGGCGCCGATGTCGACCACGGTTTCACCGGGCGCAAGGGCGAGCGCCTTGGCGACGAGCGGCCGCCAGCGTTTCTCACGCGTCATCACGGCGATGACCTTGTCATAGGCGCTGGTGAATTCGGACTTTCCGAGGGCGGGGACGAAGTCTCGTTTGGCGGTCATGGATATCTCCCTTTTGCCGGGAGGTTAGGCGGGCTCCCTGAAATTCGTCTTGAACGAAACGCTGGCGGGAATGCCTGCAAAGTGCAGCCTCTCTTATTGACAAAATGTCAATTAAGGCCGAGGCTTTTGTTCATGACTATGGAGGAAACGGGCTCCAGAACTCGAGAAGCCGCAGAAGCGGCCGTTCTGGACGAGAGCAGCCAGGAGGAGCCGACCTTGCAGGCAAGCGGGGCCGGAGTGGCGCCATTGAGCGGCGGCGCCAGGCGCAAACTCGAGAGCCGGCGCAAGCTGATGGAGGCTGCGCGCAGGCTTTTCGTCGAGCGTGGCTATCACGAGACGAGGCCGCAGGATATTTCGAGGGCGGCTGGCGTTGGCCACGGCACTTTCTACCTCCATTTCGAGGACAAGCTCGACTGTTTCCTCGCTTTCACCGATGAGGCGGCGGACGAACTCCACGAATTCGTCGAGCGGCACATGGCGCTTGCACATTCGCTGGAAGAAGGCATCCGCGAATTGCTGATTGCCGTCTTCGAATATTCCGACAGCAATCCGGGCGTGCTGGGCGCTGCGCTGACAGACATCGATGTGCTGAGCACCGGCGGTGTCGGGCGGCGCGGACCGGTGGACCGCTGGGCGGAAGTCTGGGCGGAGCTTATGGAGAAGTGGAAGGCGACAGGCGAGGTGGCAGCCGAGGTCGATACGCGCATGGCGGGCTACCTCATCGTCGGCGCCATCAAGCAGGGCGGCGCTTATGGAGTCCGTCGCAAGCTCGACCGGAAGAAGATGATCGACAGCATGACCTGGCTGTTCGTCCGGGCCCTGAAGAAATAAGGGCCACAAGGCCCAAGGGAGGAGGAAAAGATGGCGAAGCTCACCTATACGCGTGAAGAGCTGATGGCGAGCCACGACTATGCGCGGCCGCATGAGCAGGCGGGCTACAAGCTGCATGGCGGGTTTCTGGCGGACGGCACATATGTCTCCCCGCGCGTGCTTCATCGCTGGCCGGCGGTTCATGCCTGGCAGGAGGCGCTGACCGCGAAGGGCTGGCCGCTGATCGACGCAACCGTCCAGCTTCTCAAGCGCGGCAATTATCCGAATATTCCGCAGGAGCGCTTTCTGTTGAGCCACGGTATCGGCCATCAGCTCTGGAACTCGCTCACCATTACCGGCGTGATCGAGGCGCGGGGCCGCGCGCTTTGCGACCTGCAGGCGCCCGACTTCCAGGAAATCATCGTCGAGGATATTTCGCAGACCTGCACAGGGCATCTCCACAAGGGGTTGCTCTACGCGCATGGTGCGGATGAGGGCGGCGACCCGGCGAAACCGGAATACGGTGCGCATGATGCGATGTGGTATGCGGCGCGCGATCTCTGCTTCGGCAAGGACCGTTACCCGCTGCCGGAAATTCCAGAAAGCATCGGCAGGCCGGATACGGGCCGGTTGATGCCGCAGCTTCCGGCTGGCTTCGAGCAGCTGATCCTTCTGTTGATGAATGTGCTGATGATCGAAGTGCGGGCGGAAAGCTTCTTTGCGTTCTGCTGCGAGATCATGCGCGATCCACAGGCTTTCCCCGATCGGCGTGCCGAGGCGGCAGAAGCGGCAGCCATGGTGGAGCGCATCCGCACAGACGAGGCGATCCATGTCGGCTATCTGCAGACGACGGTGTCCGAGATGCGCAGCTTCACTTTCAAGGCCGTCGATGGCGGCACGGTGAAGGGCAAGGATCTGATCGACCCGATCTGGGAAGGCATGGTGCATTGGCATGCCGTGACGCAGGCCGACTTCTCGCGCGAGCAGGTGCGCGAGGCGATCCGCGCCGGACTTGAAAACGCGCCCGATGGCGCAAAACTTTTCGCCGAGTTCGACGCGCTCGACGATATTGCAAAGGCAGCATGATGAAAGACCTATCCGGCAAGACCGCCTTCGTGACGGGCGGCGCAAGCGGCATTGGCTTGTCGATGGCGCGGGCCTTCGGACGAGCGGGCATGAATGTGATGCTTGCCGACATCAATGAAGACGATCTTGCCGTCGCCGTGGCAGAGCTGCGCGAGCGGCAGGTCAAGGTGGAGGGCGTACGTTGCGACGTGGCGGAACGCTCCTCTGTCGAGCAGGCAGCCAAGGCGACGCTCGATGCCTTCGGCAAGGTGCATGTCGTCTGCAACAATGCGGGCGTCGGCGCGGGCGGCGCCATCGGCACGATGAAGCCCGGCGATTGGGAATGGACCATCGCCGTCAATGTGATGGGCGTGGTCTATGGCATGGAGGTCTTCCTGCCGCATATCCGTGCGCATGGCGAAGGCGGGCATTATGTGAATACGGCGTCCATGGCGGGCATCATCTCTGCGCCGGGCATGGAACCCTATACGGCTTCGAAATATGCGGTGGTCGGCATGTCGGAAGGCTGGGTGCAGCAGCTTGCGCCGGAGAATATCGGTGTGTCGGTTCTCTGCCCCGGCTTCGTGAAGACGCGCATCTATGAAAGCGACCGCGCGCGGCAGGACAAATACGGTGCAGCGAATGACGACCGCGATCCCGAGCGGGCGGAAATCGCCAAGCAGTTCGTGCTGGCGGGCATCGATCCCGACCGCGTGGGCGCGCGGGTGGTCGAAGCCATTCTCGACAATGAGCTCTATATCTTCACCCATCCGGACATGGCGCCGCTTTTCGAGGCGCGCGCCCGCGCCATCGAGTCGGCATTCGCCCATGCGGCGGAAAGCCCGGCGCTGAAGGGCGTCGATTTTCGTTCGCCGTCGGAAATCCGTATGGTCGATTGACTATGGGATGGCGCCCCACTTGACGGGGCACGGGAATGGGCTAGGTGTTGGGCGGTGCTGCCCGTTCCGCCGTTCGGAGAAAACCAGAATGAAAAGCCTTGCCGCTCTTGCCTTTGCCGTCCTCATCGCTGCAGGCGCTGCCACGCCGGCTGTCGCAGCGGTCGAAACCGGTGCGCAGCTTGTCTCGACGTGCCGCAATCTGATCGAGAACGGGCATGCGGATGGAAGCAGCGGCGAGCCGTGCAAGCAGTTTCTGATCGGCCTCATCATGCCGCAGCAGGAGACGCTGACCATGGGCGAGCCTTTCCGTGCGGACCGGCTCGGCCCGAACCGGGACCAGAAAGCCTGTTTCGACCTGCCGAACCAGCTTACCTATCGCCAGTTCGCGCAGCATGTCCTCACCTATGCCGAAAGGCAGCCGGACATGACCTCGCGGCCTGCGCATGAACTGGCGGTGCGTGCGCTCGAGGCGAACTACCCCTGCGATCCGGTTTACCTGCAGTAGCGATCAGGCGTTTCGCAGATACCATTCCACGTCGGTGCTGCTCACCGCCGCGAAGAAGCGGTCGCATTCGGCTTCCTTGACGGTCAGGAAGATTTTTGCGAACTCGCCGAGATGCTTATCGACGAAGGCAGAATTGCGCGCGACTTCCAGCGCCTTCCACCAGTTGATCGGCAGTGTAGCCTCGCGCTTGCCATAGCCGTCGCCTGTGACGGGCTCGCTTGGCTCGAGCTTCTTCTCGATGCCTTCGGCGATGCCCGCGAGAACCGTCGCAAGTGCAACATAGGGATTTGCATCCGCGCCGCAGACGCGGTGCTCGAGATGCCGCGTCTCTGCGCGGCCCGCCGTCACGCGGAGCGGCACGGAGCGATTGTCCACCGCCCAAGCGGGCGCGAGGGGCGCATAGGAATTCGGGCGGAAACGGCGGAAGGAGTTCGCATTGGGCGCGAAGAAGGCCATGCTCTCGGCCATCGTCGCCTCAAGGCCCGCAATCGCATGGGCGAGATGCGGCGTGAGCCCTGTGCCTTCGCCGGCGAAGAGGTTGCCGCTCGTTTCGTCTGCCAGCGAGACATGGACATGCATGCCGCTGCCTGAGAGATCGGCATAGGGCTTTGCCATGAAAGTGGCAGTGAGGCCGTGGCGCTCCGCCATGCCTTTCACGAGCCGCTTGTAGAGAATGGCGTCGTCGGCGGCGCGCATGGCGTCGGCGCGATGTTCGAGCACGATCTCGAACTGGCCGGGCGCATATTCCGAAATCAGCGTGCGCGCCGGCAGGCCCATCTTTTTCGCGCCGGCGAAGACGTCGTTCAGGAAGGGCGAGAAATCTTCCAGATCCTGCATCAGATAGGCCTGGTGATGGGCGGGCTCATATCCGTTCGGCGCCGCGGGCGGCTTGATCTTGCCGTTGGCCGCCGCCTTGCGGTCCACCAGGTAGAATTCAAGCTCGATCGCGACCACAGGCTTGAGGCCCATTCCTTCGAGCCGCTTCACCGTTCGTTGAAGTGCGTGGCGCGGATCGGCAGGCGTCGGCGATCCATCCCGCTCGTATGAGGTGAGGATCAGCTGCGCGGTCGGCACGTCGTGCCAGGGCGCATGGGTGATGGTCGCGGGGACGGGGAGACAGGGCCTGTCGCTGTCGCCCTCCTCCCAGACAAGGCCCGTTTCCAGAACGTCCACGCCCAGCATGTCGAGAGACAGAATGGAGCAGGGCAGGGGCCGTCCGTCGCGATAGGCGGTTTCCATTTCCTCGGGCCGCAGCACCTTGCCGCGCGCCACGCCGGACGGATCGGTGAGGTAGGCCTGTATCTGCACGATCTCCGGATTTGCGGCGAGAAATGCCGCCGCTTCGCGTTCGCTGGCGCGTGTCATGGTCAATGTCCTTCCTTGCCGCAAAGCGCGTCGAGCGCAGCGCCGAAACCGGCGACGAGTTTCTCGACATCGGCTTCCGTCGTCGACGGCGCGACAAGCGTCATGTTGTGGAACGGCGTCACCAGCACATTCCGGTTGAGGAGGAAAAGGTGGATGGCACGTTCGACCGTGTGGTCGATGGCGGCGGCGGCTTCCGCGCCGTTCTCGAGCGGACGCTCCGAGAAGACGAGTTCGGCGCGCGCGCCGATCTGCGTCACCGTCCAGGGTAGCCTGTGGCGCGTCACTTCATGGCGCAGACCTGTAGCGAGATTCTCGGCGAGCGCCGTCATATGGGTGTAGTTTTCCGGCGTCATCACTTCTTCGAGGCATGCGCGCATGGCCGCCAGCGCAAGCATGTTGCCCGACAGCGTGGTGCCGATGCCGGAATAGCCGGGTGTCTTCGTTTCGAGGACGCGGTTCATCTCCGCCTCGACTTTCGCCGTGAAGCCGAACACGGCAGCGGGGAGGCCGCCCGCGACCGGCTTGCCGAGTACGAAGAAGTCCGGATCGATGTTCTGCGCACGGGTAAAGCCGCCCGGGCCGGTCGAGATGGTGTGGGTTTCGTCGATGCAGACGAGCGTGCCGTGGCGCCGTGCGGCGGCGATGAGTTCTTCGATAAAGCCGTCCTTCGGCAGCACCATGGCTGTATTGGTAAGCGCGGGCTCGGTCAGCACCAGCGCGATGTCTTCGCGGGCGAGCAGGGCTTCAGCCGCCTCGATGTCGTTGAACGGCGCGGCGATGCTGTTTTCGGCAATATCCACCACCTGACCGAGCAGGCTCGGTTTCATTTTCGTGGCACCGCCTTCGAGCTTCACGAAAGCGTCTTCCACCTGCCCGTGATAGCAGCCGTCGAAGACGAGTACCTTCTTGCGGCCGGTCAGTGCGCGGGCCCAGCGCACCACGGCGCGGTTTGCGTCGCTCGCCGTCGCCGTCACCTGCCAATAGGGAAGGCCGAAGCGGGCGGCGAGAAGGCGGCCCACTTGCGCCGTGAGTCCGGAAGGCAGCATGGCGGTGAGACCCTGCGCGGCCTGTGCGGCGATTGCCCTCGCGACGGGCTCCGGCGAGTGGCCGAACATGGCGCCGGTGTCGCCGAGGCAGAAATCGCTATGGGTGTTGCCGTCGATGTCGGTGACGGTCGAGCCTTTCGCGCTGCGAACGAAAAGCGGGAAGGGCGTTTCCCAATCGAGCATCCAGTGCAGGGGCACGCCGCCCGGGAAATGGGCTCCGGCTTCCGCGGCCATCTGTTTCGAGCGGGGGTGAAGCTCGGCATAACGCGCCTTTTCGGACGCGATGAGCATTTCGGCGCGGTGCCGGATTTCCTGCGGCATGGACATGAAGGGGGCTCCTCGGACAGATGCTCTCTCTTAGCTCAATGCAGGGGGTGGCGGCTAGCCGGGCTGCGCCGAAAGGACGCGCGGCAGGCTGTCCGGTTCGCCTTTCGCCTGCATCCGTGCAACGATGAATCCGCCAACGATAAAGAGGAGGATAGCCATGACAGTCAGAGGTTTTCTTGCTGCGAGCCTCATCGCGGTGATGGTGCCGGCGGGCGCCGCCTTCGCGCAAATGCCGCGCATCACGACCGGCGCCGAGCTTGTTTCCGCCTGTACCGTGGCGCTTGGCAAGAGCCAGGATGCCGAAGACCGGATTGCGCGCGCGTCCTGCCATCAGTTCCTTGCGGGGCTGGTGGCCGGCGTCTATGCCTCGGTGGACAAGGGCGCACCCATGGTCGTGCGCCGTCTCGGCGAGAACGCGGATGAGGAGGTCTGCTTCCGCTTGCCGGAGCGCCTTACCTTCGAGGAGTTTGCGAGGCAGGTGACGGAATTCGCGCCCGGCCATGCCGAACTCTATCAGCGGTCCGCCTTCGAAATGGGTGCACGCACGCTGGCGGAAAATTATCCCTGTCCGGAATAGGTTTCATGCCACTCCACCAAAGGAAAAGCCGCTCCTCACGGGCGGCTTTTTTCATTAGGGAAACCTGAGTGTCTTCTCGTGGCTGCGCCACGCGTAGCCATCTAGGACATGCCTGTTTGCCGGGTTTTCAGCCGCTTGCTTGCAAAAGCGCGACCTGAGTGGGACTTCAGATATTTTTCAAAGGCGAGAGCGGTGAATTTGTCCGGAAAGGCGCCATACCACAACAATTCCCAAGGCATATATTTGAAAGTATGCGGGGACTTGCCTTTGTTGTGATCGGTCAGCCTTTGCCGGAGATCGCTGGTCAGTCCGGTATATTCCTGTTCCGGCGATACAGTGCTGCGGATGATGTAGACGTACCACATTCGCTGCTCCCGCCCGTCTTCGCCTGCGGCTTCGCCGGGCACGCTTCGCCCTTACGGTCTTCTCGTGGCTGCGCCACGCGTAGCCCGTAAGGGCGAAGCGTGGTGCCCCCGGCAGGATTCGAACCCGCGACCCCCTGATTACAAATCAGGTGCTCTACCAACTGAGCTACAAGGGCATCCGTGGCGCGCAACATAGTGGCGCGGCGCCATGGCGGCAAGCGCGGCCTTGATCCGTCTCATGCCGCCGGCCCGCATCCTTTCCGGGATTGGCCCCTGAAATGCCGTGAGACGCCGCCCAAGTATGGCCCTGCATTGTGGCGCGGAGGCTGAAATGGGCGACAAGGATGCCGCGATACTCGACATCCGGACGGGCGAGCGGGGGAGTTATGCCGACTGGGTGCGGCTGTTCGACGAGGTGTGGGAGGCGCCGCGGGAGAGGCTTGAAAGGCTGCTCGCCCTACTGAGCGACGACATTGTGCTGAAGGCACCGACGCGACCTCCCGTCTCGCGCGGCAAGGCGGCGGGGAGGAGAGCCTTTCAGCGCGCCTTCAAGGCTTTCCCGGATCTTCACGCGCGGTCGAAACGCTGGGCGGTATCCGGCGATGTGTTGTTCATCGAGATGACCTTCACGGCCACGGTGGCGGGCAAGCCTCTCTCATGGGACAGCGTCGACCGCTTCATCTTCCGCGACGGCGAAGCGATCGAGCGCATCGCCTTTTTTCAGGACTCGCAGGCGGTGCTCCGGCGACTGCGCCGGACCCCCGCCGGCTGGCTTCAACTGCTTCGTCTCGCGGCGGGCTAATGCGGCGCCGAAGGCCGCTTCATCGACATTCACATTGGAGAAAATCATGAAACTCATCACAGGCCCCCTGAGCATGTTCGGTGCGAAGGCGCAGATCGCAGTGGCCGAAAAGGGCATCGATTGCGAGATCGAATTCGTACCCTTTTCGCTGCAGCATCGATATTCCCCCCTCCATCCGGACGTCGCGAGGCTCAATCCGAAGAAGCAGGTGCCGCTGCTTTTCGACGGGCAGGTGGAGATTTTCGATTCGACGCTGATCTTCGACTATCTCGAGCACAAGCACCCCGAACCCGCGCTATGGCCGGCCGGCATTGCCGAGCGTGCGGAGGCACGCCTTCTCGAGCTCAAGGCCGACGAGCTGTTCTTTCAGGATTTCAAGGTTCTGATGTCCGCAGCGGGGAAAACGGCAACGCCCGAGGCGCAGTCGGCGATCGAGAGCATGCACCGGTATTACGAGGCAACGGACCGTGCACTTGCTTCGCGTGAGTGGCTGGCGGGGAGCTATTCCTATGCCGACATCGCCTTCTTTTGCGCCAGCTGGTTCGCCTCGATCCTCGGTGGCGCGCCGAGCCCGGACTTCCGCCATCTCGGTGCGTGGCGCAAACGGATGATTGCCCGGCCCGCGGTGGGGCAAACAATGGGCGAGATTTCGGCCTTCCTGTCGCGAAACGGGGTCCCGGCGCCGGCTGTCTGATCCATCCGGACGAGGCGGGCCGGCTTCCGCCGCCTCAGCCTCGCCGGAAGAGTTCGTAGAGGGCGACGGCGGCGGCGTTCGAGACGTTGAGGCTCTTCATCTCTCCGGCGGCGGGGAGGCGGGCGAGAAGATCGCAATGCTCCCGGGTGAGGCGGCGAAGGCCGGCGCCTTCCGCGCCGAGTACCAGGGCGACTTTGGGAGAGAGCTTCATCTCGGGCAGGGACATCTCTCCCTCGCCGTCGAGGCCGATCACCTCGAAGCCCAGTTCCTTCAGTTCCTCGATCGCCCGGACCAGATTGGCGATGCGGGCGATCTTTACCTTTTCGAGGCCGCCCGAGGCCGCCTTGGCCAGCACGCCGCCAAGCGAGGGGCTGTTCCGCTCCGTGGTGACGAGCGCTTCGGCGCCGAAAACGGCCGCTGAGCGGAGAATCGCTCCGAAATTATGCGGGTCCGTGACCTGATCGAGCACGACCACCCGGCTCGCGCGCTCGCAAGCGTCGAAAACGTCGAGGTCCGGCAGGGGGGAGGCCTTGAGGGCAATACCCTGATGCACGGCACCGGGCGGCAAAAGCGCAGAAAGCGCCTCGCCATCCATGATCTCGGGCTGGATTTCGGGGCGGAAGCCCTGCCTGGCGAGGTCGGCCTCGGCATTCCTTGTCATAATCAGACGCTCAGGCGATCGTTCGGGATTCGCGAGCGCGGCCAAAACCGCATGAAAACCATATAGATAGGTGTCATTCCCGCCGCCGCCGCCCGGTTTGCCGGGCTTAGGGCCGCGTCCGCGCGGCTGCTGCTGGGGACGAGAGGAGCCGCCTTCGGGGCCGCGGTTGCGGGAGGGGTTGTG
>PNMC01000084.1 GCA_013823365.1 Parvibaculum sp.
GCCGGTTCTCTCGATCAAGGAAGCGATCAACCATCCGCACAACAAGGCGCGTGAGACCATCGTCGAGATCGACGGCGTGGCACAGCCCAATATCGCGCCGCGCTTCTCGCGCACTGAATCGAAGATCCAGGGCCCGGCGCCCATAATAGGCGAGCACACGGAAAGCGCATTGAAGGATTGGGGCTTCTCCGACGGCGACGTCGCGGACCTCAAGAAAGCGGAAGCGATTTGAGCGCACTTCCCGGCACGACAGGCCGGCGGCGCATCTATCTGATGCGTCACGGTCACGTCGACTATTTCGGACCCGAGATCATGGCCGCCGGCGGCGACACGAAAGTGGTGCCGCTGACGCCGCTCGGGCAGGAGCAGGCGAAGGCGGCCGGTGTTGCGCTGTCGCATGTAACGTTCGACCGGGCGGTCTGTTCCGGCGTGCCGCGCACGCGGCAGACGGCGGAGTTCGTGCTTGCGGGGCAGGAGGGCAAGCCACCCTTCCTTGAGGAAGAGCCGGAGCTCGTCGAAATTCATGGCGGCAGCTTCGGCAAGATTTCGAGCAGGGCGGAGCTTGCCGCCCGGATGGCCTATCATTTCGATATGGCGGGCGAGCCGGGTGCGACGATGCTCGACGGCGGCGAAGTGTTCGAGGATGCGCTGCGCCGTGCCGTGCGCTCACTCGAGCGGCTGCTTGCCGAACCAGGCTGGCACACCATGCTCATCACCGCGCATGAAGGCATCAACCGGCTGCTGCTCGGCTGGGCGGCAACGGGATGTTCGCTCGCCCGTGCGCTTTCCGCCGTGCGCGCCTTCGAGCAGGACCCGGCCTGCATCAACGTGATCGATTTCGACATGGTGCCCGCCGCCGATGGCAGCCTCGGCACGGAGATCCAGCGCGCGATCATCAAGTCCGTCAATGTGACGCCGTATAACTACGTCAAGCACGGCATGAACATGACGAGCCTCGAGGCGATCTTCTCGAAAGACCCGGGGTGACTACTCCCCGATCATCGATCTCAGTTCGCGCCTGAGCACCTTGCCGAGCGGGTTGCGCGGCAGGGCGGGAGCGAGTTCGAGGCGTTCGGGCAATTTGTAGGCGGCGATGTCGGCTTTCGCGAGGTGGTTGCGGATATCGTCGAGCGTCAGCGTCTCGCCATCGGCGGGAACGGCAACGGCGCAGATACGTTCGCCCATCACCGGGTCCGCATAGCCGACGACCGCGGCTTCCTTGATCTTGGGCAGGCCTGCGAGCAAACCGTCGATCTCGCCCGGCGAAATATTCATGCCGCCGCGGATGATGATGTCTTTCGCGCGTTCCACGAAGCGGTAATAGCGGTTGCCGGGACCGGCGATTTCAAAGACGTCGCCGGTGCGGAAGAAGCCGTCCTTGTCGATGGCATCGGCGGGGCCGCCGCCATCGCCCGCGCGGAAATAACCCGCGAAAAGCGTTGCGCCCTTGATCAGAAGTTCGCCGGGTTTGCCGGGTTCGGCGATTTCCTCGCCCGTTTGCAGATCGATCAGCTTGGTTTCCACGGCGCCCGAAATTTTCGCGGGCCATTGCAGACCCTTCACGCCGAAGCGCGGGAAGAACTGCGCACGCTCCTCCGGGTCCGGCACATCGCCCGCACCGGAAATGAGGCAGGTGCCTTCATTCGAGCCGAAAATGTTGACGATGGGCAGGCCATATTGCTCCTGCCATGTCTTCACCATCCAGGGCGAGAGCGGCGCGGAGCCCGAGCCGATGCTGCGGACATGCGAGAAGTCGAGGCTCGCCATGAGCTTCTCTTCCTTCAGCAGCAGGGTGAGCACGGCGGGCGGCGCGACCGTATAGGCGATCTTTTCGCCGACAAGCTGGCGCAGAAACACCGTCAGATCGAACGGATGGTGCTGCACCAGCGTGCCGCCCGTGAGAAGCCAGGGCATGAAGCAGCCGCCAATAGCGGCCATGTTGACAAGCGGGAAGGGATTGAGCACTGCATCGCCCGGTTGAAGCTGCGCAGCATCGGCGCAGGCAATGCCCGCGATCATCCAGTGATTGTGGCTGCGGGGGACGCCTTTGGGCCGCGCCTCGGTGCCCGAGGTCCAGCAGATCGTCGCAGCTTCATTGGCATCCGCCTGCGGCAGCGCATCGAGGCGCTTTGCATCGGCAGCGGGCCATGCGGTTTCACCGGCGATGAAGACATGGGCGAGGGCGGGGCATTTCGATTTCAGCTCGCTGAACATGGCGCCGTGATCGTGACCGCGGATCGCGCGCGCGGTGACGGCGGCTTTGGCGCCGACGAAGTTCAGCACATCGCCCAGCTCATGCGCACGCCATTGCACGGGGAACGGCGTGACGATGAGCCCGAGACGCCATGCAGCGAAATAGACGGCAACGAGGTCCGCCGTGTTGGGCAATTGGACGGCGACGACATCGCCCTTCTGCAATCCGGCATCGAGAAACCCGGTGGCGATCGCATCCGAGAGATCCTGCAACTCGCGATAGGTGAGGCGCTTCGGCGCGGTGCCATCGATCTCCTCGCGGTTCGGCGGGTCGGCAACGGCGAGGCGGTCCGGCGTCGCCGCCGCATTGGCGCGGAAGCGGGCGTTCACGGTTTCCGTGCCCCACCATCCTGCCGCGGTGTGAGCTGCGATTTCCGCTTTCGATGCCAGTATCATGAGCGCTCCTCCCAAAGCTTCATGCCGGAACATTCGTTCCCGTTCTTATCTCTTTCGTGCTTCCTCGTATTCCGCCTTCAGCCGCGCGACGAGACTTGCCACCGGTTCCGTCCGGTCGATCAGACCGACACCATGCCCCGCCGACCAGACATGCGCCCAGCGCTTCGCACCGGATTGCGGATCGGTGAAATCGACATCCGGGTTCTTTTCCATCGCGTCGAGGTCGTAGCCCGCGCGCGCGATGCTCGGCTTCAGCCAGTTCGCGGCAACGCCAGTGATGGCGCGGGTAAGAATGAGATCTTCCACCGTGGAGTTCACCAGCATGTCGCGATATTCCGGGGCGGCGAGGCTCTCCTCGCAGGCGATGAAGCGCGTGCCCATATAGGCGAGGTCGGCGCCGAGCACTTCGGCCGCGCGAATGCCCGCGCCATCGGTGATGCCACCGCCGAGGATCACCGGTCCGTCGAAAAATTCGCGCACCGCCGGCACGAAGGAAAAGCCGGTCATGTTGCCGGTGTGGCCGCCTGCGCCTGAAGCGACGAGGACGAGACCATCGACACCTGCTTCAACCGCCTTGCGCGCGAAGGGCACGGAGTTCACATCGGCGAAGACGAGCCCGCCATAGTCATGCACGCGCTCGACGATGGCGCGGGGGCTGCCGAGCGCCGTGATGACGAGCGGTGCCTTGTAGCGCATGACGAGACCGAGATCCTCGTCGAGCCGCGCATTGGAGCGGTGGACGACGACATTCGCGGCCCAGGGCGCGTCCTTGTCCGTGAGACCGGTCGTGATCCGGTCCATCCATTGATCGAGGTCGGCGACGGTTCGCGCGTTGGGCGTCGGGAAGCTGCCGATAACGCCACTCCGGCAGGCGGCGAGCACGAGTTCCGGTCCGGAAATCAAGAACATAGGCGCAGCAACGAGCGGCAGGGACAGGCGCGAGCGCCACTGTCGTCCGATCCGGTCTCCCATGAAGTCCTCCCTTCGGATTCTTTTCCCGAAGGATAGCAACAAGACGGGCGCCGATGCGAGCGCTCAGAAACGCATGGTGAGGCTCGTGCTCAGAATATCCGCCGAGGAATCGAAGGTGCCGCTCAGATTGCCCCGTCCCTCGTTGCCCGGATCGCTCGCCTGCAGGTTCATATTCGCCTTCGGCGAGTAGATATGGGTGTAGGCGGCATCGAAGGTCATGTTCTCCGTCAGGTCGTAACCGACGCCCGCCGATATCCAGTAGCGGTCGGAATCCGGAATGCGCGGCGTGCGGCGGTCGGCCGTGGGAACGACGCCCTCGTCGTAGGCGACGCCGGTGCGGAGCCTCAAACGCTCGTTTGCCCGCCAGGTGACCCCGAGGGCGAGGAAGACGCTGTCATCCCAATCTTCTTCAGTCAGATCGTCCGGCTGCGCGGGGTTGTCGAACTCCACGACCAGCCGGTCGAAGCGGCTCCAGCGCGTCCATGCGATTTCCGCACCGATGGTCCAGTCGGGTGCGATGTCGTGCTGGACGCCAAGCGACAGCATTTCCGGCGTTGTGATGGAAGCCCGTCCGCCGGTCGGCTGAAAGGCGCCGGAAAGGGCTGCGATCAGTTCGCCATAGGCGCTGAGGCCGAATTCGGCGCTGCCTTCGAGGTCGATGTCCATGGCCGAGCGATAACCGATACCGATACGCGTGTGCGGCTCAGGGGTGATGAGCACGCCGAGAGAAAAGCCATAGGACCAGTCGTCGCCTTCGATCGCCGCAAAGCCGTCCTGCGCCGGGTCGCCGGGCGAACCGCCGGGTACGCCTTGCCCGGTACCGATGGTTCCGAAGTCGATGGCGCTGGTGAGGCGGGCATCGGTGTACTGGACCTGAATGCCGCCGCCGACGGACAGCCACGGCGTGGCCTTCCAGGCGAGGATGGGTTGCGCGTTATAGGTGCGCATACGGGAGCCGAGTGCATGGTAACGGCCGATCCAGCCGCTATCGGCGGATGTCGTGAGGCCGAAAGGTGCGTTGAACGAGAAGCCCAGGAACCAGTCCGGCGACATTTGCCATGAGGCATAGAAGGAGGGCACCAGAGCCTGCGGCGCAATGTTGCCCGATGTGCTGCCCGTGACCGGTGTGCCGAGTGCCGTCGACGCGGCGGCATTGCCGAGCTCAACGTCGGGAATGATCCAGGACGCTTGGCCTGAAATGTTGGTGCCGGGATGAAGGGTCAGCGTGGCGGGATTGTAGAAGACGGTGCTGATGTCATCGCCACCCGCCGACACGCCGGCGAAGGAATTCCCCTGTGCCGACGCGGATTGCTCGCGAATGGCAAATCCTGCCGCGAACAGGACGGACGGAAACATGGCGGTTGAAACAAGAATGCTGGTTGCCGCGAGAAGCAGGCGGCGGGGCGTTGGCGTCATCGGATCCTCCCGTTACTCAGGTCGGCCCGGCGTCTTTATCTTTGCCCCGCAACACAGCCCCAGCCTGAAGACGCGAGCTGGTTCGGGCAGAAGCCTAACAGCTTCCGGCTATTTGTCGAAAGCAAAGAACTTTTGCGCGATGACTTGAAAGAGTGTTGTCGCGCGCTAGTTTTCCTCGATCCACCAGGTGGAGCTGCGATAGCCATATAGCGATGTCTTCTCCGGCAGCTTCACCTTGCTCCACAGCGCGATCCATTGCTCCGGCTGGTGGAAGAGGGGGATCATATAAGCACCCGACATGAGAACGCGGTCCATCGCGCGCACGGCGGCGGCGAAGTCTTCGCGGCTCTTGGCTGCCAGCATCGCCTCGATCATCGCGTCGACCGCCGGTTCCTTCACGCCCATATAGTTGCGGGTGCCGGGCATGTCGGCGGCGGCCGATCCCCAATAGAAGCTCTGTTCGTTGCCCGGCGAGAGCGACGAGAACCAGTTGTTGAAAATCATATCGAAGTCGTAATTGTTGCGGCGTTCCTGATACTGGCTGGGATCGACGTTGCGCACGGCGATTGCAATGCCGATGCGGCTTGCCATACGCGCGTAGGTGAGGGCGAGGCGCTCTTCCGATGGCGTCGCCACCAGTATTTCGAAGCGAAGAGGCCGCCCCGTCGCCAGATGCGTCATCACGCCGTTGCGGAGATCGTATCCGGCGGCGCCGAGAAGCGCGATCGCGTAGGCGCGGTTTGCGCGGTCCTGTCCCTGCGGGTCGCCCTGCGGCGCCCGCCACCCATGTTCCATGATGTCCAGCGCAACGGCACCCGGGAAGGGAGCCAGAAGCTTCCTTTCCCTTGCATCGGCCGCACGACCGCTGGAGCCGAGCTCGGAATTGTCGAAGAAGCTCTCTGTACGGACATAGGCGCCGTGATAGAGGTTCCGGTTGATCCATTCGAAATTGAAGAGATGGATCAATGCCTCGCGTAGCTGCTTGTTCGCAAAAGCGGGGCGGCGGGTATTGAAGACAAGGCCATGCATGCCGGATGGAAGACCGGTCTTGAAAGTTTCCTTCCGGACCCTGCCATCCCGCAGGGCCGGGAAATCATAACCGGTCGCCCAGCGCCCGGGGTCGTCCTCCGGCCGGGCGTGATAGACGCCTGTCTTGAACGCCTCGAAGGAGGAATTGGTGTCGCGGAAATATTCGTAGGTGACGGCATCGATGTTGTAGTGGCCGGCATTCACCGGGAGGGTACGGCCCCAGTAATCCGGATTGCGGCGATAGACGATGCGCCGGCCGGGGACGGTCCGCTCAACCGTATAAGGGCCGCTGCCGACCGGCGTGTCGAAATTCGCGGCGCCGAAGTCCCGCTTTTCGTAGACATGCTTCGGAATGATCGGCATGAGACCGAGGATCAGCGGGATTTCCCGGTCGCCATCCGGCGCGAAGTGGAGTTTCACAGTGCGGTCGCCGATGCGCTCGATGCGCTCGACCTTGGAATAATAGGTCTTGTAGTTCGGCCGGCCCTTGTCGCGCAGGGTCTCCAGCGAAAAGACCACATCGTCTATCGTGACGGGCATCCCGTCCGAGAAACGCGCCGACCGATTGAGCGTGAAGGCAACCCAGCTCCTGTCTTCCGGCACTTCGACCGTTTCCGCGAGCAGGCCGTAAAGGGTGAAAGGCTCGTCATAGCCGCGCGCAAGGAGGCTTTCGAAGACATGCTCGCGCAGGCCGAGTGCCGCGGTGCCACGAACGATGAAGGGGTTCAGGCTGTCGAAGGAGCCGGTCGCGCCATAGGTGATGGCACCGCCCCGGGGCGCATCCGGATTGGCATAAGCGAAGTGGGTAAAGCCTTCCGGGTAGAGCGGCTCGCCATGCATGGCGATGGCATGTCGGGGGCCGGGCGCGGCCTCTACCCGTGGGATGCCAAGAAGCGGCGTCAGCAGGGTGATGAGGGCGACGAGGCAGAGCTTGGGCATGAATCGCACGGTAATATCGCCTTCCAAGGGAGCGCCGCCTGCCGGAGGTGCTGTGTGAACCTGCCAAGCGTTAAGCATTTCTGCGAATTTTTCAAAGTTTCCCGGTGCCTTCTTTATGCCGAAATGCGAGGCTAGAGACGGTTCGACATGCCTGAGCGGCGAGCCCCGCCCTTCGGTTCGTGTCGCTGAGAAGCGGACAGGTTTCCGCTCATTTGAGGTTCCAAGAGGTTTCTGTCATGTCACTCCGCCGTGCCCTTTCCGGCGTTTCGCTTGCTGCAGCCGTTGCCTTTTCCGCCGTTTCTCCCGTTCAGGCCCAGGGTGCCGGGGGCGACGAAGCCAAGGTTCAGAATTTCGGAACCTGGAGCTCGCGCTGCGAAACGAACGAGACGGGCGTCGAGCAGTGCCATGCCTTTGTCGGGGTCGGCGTCGGCCAGGAGGGCGGGCAGCAGCAGCGCATTCTCTATCTCGGTATCGGGTATGGCGCGCGGGACGTCGATAATGACGGTTCGAAGGATATGTTCATGTTCGCCATCACGCCGCTCGGGACCGTGCTGCCGGCCGGGATCAAATGGACCATCGATGGCGGCGAGGAATTCGGCCAGCAGTATCTCTATTGCCTGCCGGGCGGATGCCAGACGGAAATCCTGATCGACGAGAAGCGCCTCAAGGCGCTTCAGTCGGGCAAGGAAATGGAAGTAACATTCCGGCTCGTCCGTCAGGGGGAAGTGAAGATTCCGGTCAAACTCGACGGCATTACCAAGGCGATCGGTTCGCTGCCGAAGCCCAAATCCTGACGTCAGTCCAGTCTCGAAGGGGAGAGCAGGCTGCGGAGCCATCCGCCAAGCGTGTTCTCCCTCAGCATATAGCACATCAGCCGGTCCATATCCTGTTCGAGCTTGTCCGGGTCGGTGAACAGTGCCGATCGGGTCCGGAACTCGCGCGCGGGATCGAGTTCGCGGACGACGCGGGCGGGATTTCCGGCTGCGATGCAGTTGGCCGGAATGTCGGACATGACGACGGCGCCGGCCCCGACGATGCTGTTTTTTCCGATCGTCACACCCTTGCCGATAATCACACGGACGCCGAGCCAGACATTCTCGCCGATATGAATCGGGCGGTGCTTATCGAGTTCCGCCGTCCGGTCATATGTGTCGTGCCAGTCGGAATCGGAGATGTAGCAGTTGCTGGCAATCATCGTGTTGCTGCCGATGACGATCCGTTCGGATGAAACGATATGCGTGCCGGGGCTGATCAACACGTGATCGCCGATCTCGATGCGTCCCTCGCGCTCGCCGGTGCGCCATGTCGCAAGGCGCACGAGGCTTCCTCTGGATGCATGGAGATGCAGGTTCGCACCGGCGGTGATGCCGCCGCCCCATATCTCAACATTGCGCGGGCTCGTGATGTCCGGATGGGGGCCAAGCGCATCGAAGGCGGGCTCTATGAAACGCTTCACATAGAAGCGATTCCAGCCGTTCAGTATCCGGCGGATGAAATAGGGTCGCAGGTCCCGCCGCATGGCTCCCAGCCTCTTGTCGTCACGTCGCGCGCCAGAGTGAGTAGCACGGCGCGGCTTGTCAGTGTGCGGATTTCGAGCGAAGGGCGTAATAGCCGTTTTTCAGCGGGCCGAAGAGTTCGCCGACTTGCGGATGGCGGACAGGCTCGCCCGACTCGTCCGGCAGCAGGTTCTGCTCAGAGACATAGGCGACATATTCCGTTTCCGAGTTCTCGGCGAGGAGGTGGTAATAGGGCTGATCCTTGCGCGGGCGCACCTCCTCAGGGATCGACAGCCACCATTCCTCGGTATTGTTGAAGGTCGGGTCGACATCGAAGATCACGCCCCGGAAGGGGAAGAATCTGTGCCGGACCACCTGGCCGATCCTGAACTTGGCTTCCCGGTTTATCTCCATCACGCGACTTCGCCTTTCTCTAAGCATTCCACTCTAACAGATTGAAAGCGTTGCCGGAATCGAATCCGGCCACCTGTCTCCAGTTTCGGGATTGCCATTCACGCCCGGACACCCAATATGGCGCCCAGCGAAATTTTTCAACCACAGGAGAGACCTTATGAGCAGGCCGGTAACGCCCTTGTTCGAGCCTTTCACCTTCAATGGCCTGACCCTTCCGAACCGTATCGTCATGGCGCCCATGACGCGGTCGAAGTCGCCGGGCGGTGTGCCGGGCGCCGATGTGGCGGCCTATTACCGCCGCCGGGCCGAGGCCGAATGCGGTCTCATCATCACCGAGGGCACCACGGTCAATACGCCGGTCGCGACGGCCGACCCGAACTATCCGCAGTTCTGGGGCGAGGATGCGCTCAAGGGCTGGAAGCGGGTTGTCGAGGAGGTTCATGGCGCGGGCGGCAAGATCATGCCGCAGCTCTGGCATGTGGGCATGGTGCGCAATCCCGAGAAATCGACCAATTCGCATCTACCGAGCCACGGGCCTTCCGGCCTTGCCATGCCCGGCAAGAAGCGCGCCGAGCCGATGACGAAGCAGGAGATCAAGCAGACGATCGAGGCTTTCGGGCAGGCGGCGGCGGATGCGCGCGAGATCGGTTTCGACGGCGTCGAGGTCCATGGCGCGCATGGCTATCTGATCGACCAGTTCTTCTGGGCCGGCACCAACGAGCGCGACGATGAATATGGCGGCGATCTTGTCGGCCGCACGCGCTTTGCGGTCGAGATCATCGAGTCGATCCGCCGCCATGCGGGCAAGGATTATCCGCTCATCCTGCGTTACTCGCAGTGGAAGCAGCAGGACTACACGGTGAAGCTCGCGAAGACGCCGGAAGAACTCGGCGCCTTCCTGAAGCCGCTGTCGGATGCCGGTGTCGATGTGTTCCATTGCTCGCAGCGCCGCTTCTGGGAGCCGGAATTCGAAGGCTCCGACCTCAATCTCGCGGGCTGGACGAAGAAGCTCACCGGCAAGCCGAGCATCACGGTCGGCAGCGTCAGCCTGTCGGGCGAGTTCATCGCCTCCTTTGCGGGCGAAGCCTCCGAAGCCACGGGCATCGACGAGCTTCTGGAGCGGCTGGAGAAGGGCGAGTTCGATCTCGTCGGCGTCGGCCGCGCGCTGCTCGTCGATCCGGCCTGGGCCCGCAAGGTCCATACCGGCGCGTTCGATCAGCTCATGCCGTTCCGTGCGGAAGCACTTGCCACGCTCTCCTGAGCGAGGTCAGAAACCATAGGCTTTGGCGAGGTCGGGGTCCTTTGCGGCCACCTTTCTCGCCAGATCCACGATCACCTTTGCCTGTTTCCAGGTGGCGTCGTCCTGCATCTTGCCGTCGATCATGGCGACGCCGGTGCCGTCCGGCATGGCATCGAGGATCTTCTTCGCGAAGATCACCTCGTCCGGCGCCGGGCTGAAGACGCGCTTTGCGATCGCGATCTGGTTCGGATGCAGCGACCAGGCACCGACACAACCCATCAGGAAGGCATTGCGGAACTGCTGTTCGCAGGCATCGAGATCCTGAATATCGCCGAAGGGGCCATAGAAGGGGCGGATGTCGTTTGCGACGCAGGCATCGACCATCTTGGCGAAAGTGTAGTGCCAGAGGTCCTGCTGCGCGGCGGCACGCGGGCTGCCGTCCTCCTTCGGGTCTTCCAGCACACGATAGAAGGGGTGGCCGCCGCCGACGCGCGTCGTCTTCATCTTGCGCGAGGCCGCGAGGTCGGCCGGCCCCAAACTCATGCCATGCATGCGCGGCGAGGCGCTGGCGATTTCCTCGACATTCTTCACGCCCTGCGCCGTTTCCAGAATGGCGTGAATGAGGAGGGGCTTTTTCAACCCGTGCTTCGCCTCGAGCTGGGCAAGGAGCTGATCGAGATAGTGGATGTCCCAGGCGCCCTCGACCTTGGGCAGCATGATGACGTCGAGCTTGTCGCCGATCTCGGCCACGAGCTCCATCACGTCGTCGAGCATCCAGGGGCTGTTCAGCGGATTGATGCGGACCCAGAAGCCGGTGGAGCCGAAATCATGGGCCTTGCCGACTTCGATCACGCCGCGCCGCGCCGCATCTTTCGCATCGGCGGGAATGGCGTCTTCGAGATTGCCGAGCAGCACGTCTACCTGTGAAATCACGTCGCCGACTTTCGCCCGGACCTTCTCGTTA
>PNMC01000085.1 GCA_013823365.1 Parvibaculum sp.
GATGATCCGCTGTCTCGAGGAACGCAACTTCCCGGTGAAGGAGCTGAAGCTCCTCGCCTCCGCGCGCTCGGCCGGCAAGACGATGAAATTCCGGGGCAAGGACATTCTCGTCGAGGAACTGACGGAAGAGAGCTTCAAGGGCGTCGACATTGCCTTTTTCTCGGCGGGCGGCGGCATTTCGAAGAAGTTCGTGAAGGCCGTGAAGGACGCCGGCGCGGTGATGATCGACAATTCGTCGGCATTCCGCATGGACCCCGACACCCCGCTCGTGATCCCCGAGATCAACCCGGAAGCGGCGTTCGCCCACAAGGGCGTAATCGCCAATCCGAACTGCTCGACGATCATTGCGATCACGCCGCTCTGGCCGATCCACAAGGTCAATCGTGTGAAGCGCATCGTGGCCGCGACCTATCAGGCGGCGTCGGGGGCGGGCGCGGCGGCGATGGAAGAACTCGAACAGGCGACGCGCGCTTTCCTCGCGAACGAGCCCTTCGAGCAGAAGATCATTCCGCACCCCTACCCCTTCAACGTGTTCAGCCACAATTCCAGCGTGGACCCGGAAACGGGCTACAACGAGGAAGAGCTGAAGATGGTGAAGGAGACGAAGAAGATCTTCGCCGATCCCGATATTCGCGTGACGGCGACCTGCGTACGCGTGCCGGTGCTGCGCGCCCATTCGGAAGCGCTCGACATCGAATGCGAGAATCCGATCACGCCGCAAGAGGTGCGCGAGATACTTGCGGGCGCGCCGGGCGTGAAGATCGTCGACGACCTCGCAGGTAATTATTTCCCGATGCCGAAGGATGCCTCCGGCCAGGACGACATTCTGGTCGGCCGTATCCGCCAGGATATTTCCGACCCGTCGGGCCGCTCGATCGCGATGTTCGTTGCGGGCGACCAGCTGTTGAAGGGCGCGGCGCTCAACGCGGTGCAGATCGGCGAAATTCTCGTCCGCGCGGCGAAATAACTAGCGCTGCCGCGCGGCGAGCTTGCCGCCCGCCCATGAGAGCGGGAGCGCGACGGCGATCAGTGCTAGCGGATACCAGGGCGGGCTCATCTCCCACATGGCGATGGCGCCGAGTGTGCTGAGCACCACGCCTATGCCGCCAAGCACAAGCGCATGGGCAACCGGCGCGCGCGGCGCGAGACGCCCCGTAATGTAGCCGCCGACTGCGCCATAGAGACAGCGATAGGCGAAGGCGAGGATGAGTAGCCCCGTATCCGTCATCGGCTGGTCCCAGGGCGGATAGACGCCAAGCGCGTGGAAGATCTGGTCCGTGCCGAGCGAGAGCACGAAGATCGCGACGAGCCCGGCAAGGACCGCAAGGATGCTCTTGCCGATATGGCGGGATGCGGCGTTGGTCATGCTGCTTCTCCCGGTCAGTTCCGCGCGCCGACAAGGGCAAAGGAAGCACCTTGCGGGTCCAGTCCCATGACGATCCATGCATCGCCCGGCACCTGATGCGGGCCCATGGTAATGGTGCCGCTCTTCTCCCCGATGCGGGCGACGGCGGCGTCGATATCGTCGACGCAGAAATAGAAGTTCCAGACCGGAGACGGCACTTCGACGGGCTTGCGCATCATCGCGCCGACCGCCTCACCGCCTGCGGCGAAGAGCTGATAGACGCCCATGCCGCCCATATCCATCGCCTGATCCTTCGTCCAGCCGAAGAGGCCTGAATAAAAGGCAAAGGTGGGGTCAACTTCGCCGCCATACAGCTCGTGCCAGCCCGTCGTGCCCTGCGTGCCTATCGGCGGCAGGTTCATCGGCCCGCCCTCGCCTCTGTAGATGACGAAGGCGGCGCCAGCGGGGTCCGCGACGACGGCGAAACGCAGAATGCCCGGAATGTCCTCCGGCGCGCGCAGCACGGCGCCGCCGGCGCTTGCGACACGAGCGGCATAAGCATCCACATCATCGACGCCGATATAGCCGATCCAGCCGGGCGCCATGCGGTCGCATTGCTCGGGCGGAATGGACATCATGCCGCCGACGCCTGCATCGCCGACGAGGAAGCGCGTGTATGGATCGGGGCTTTCATCGACGGGTTCGAGCTTCCAGCCGATGACATGCGAGTAGAAATCGCCTGCGGCGGCGGTATCCGTCGTCATCAATTCGTACCAGAGAAACTGGTTCGGTCCGTTCATTCTGCTTCTCCTGTTTCGGCTTCGGCTTTCAGGCCCGCGAGGCCAGCCTCGAAATCGGCACCGACCATCTTGTCCATGTCGAAGAAGAGATGGATCACTCTGGCGAAGAGGCCGGATTTGCCTTCCATTGCCCAGGTGACGAGGGTGGCATCGCCCTCCGGAACGAAAGTGAAGATACCCGTGTGGTCTGCCTGCATCGGCGTGCGGAAACGGAGCGCGATGACGAGGCGCGAGGGGGCTTCCGCCTCCAGGATTTCCATGCTGCCGCTGCCGATGCTGCGATTGCCATCCCATGCATAGATGGCGCCCGGCCCCTTTTCCGCGCCGCTATAGATGCGGGCCATTTCAGGATCGCGCGTCTCGTAGGACGACCAGCGGGGCCAGAGGCGGAAATCCTCGACCAGCGGATAGATGCGCTCGGGCGGAGCATCGATCAGCGCGCTGCGCTCGATGCGGAAGTGGTCGGGCTTCCGGCTGGCGAGCACCAGCAACGCAACGACGATCAGAACGAGCACGAGGCCCGCATAGAGAAGGAATTTCAGCACCTGGTTCTCCGTTGTGAGACCGCATCACCGGCAGAGGATGCGTTCGCGGCAAAGCCTGCGACGAAGAAAGGTTGATATCAATCTATCTTGCGCAAGTCAAAAGGAGATTCCCCGGCCGGTAGCCCGATTAACCGGACAAGGATTGTGGCTTCAAGGCCCTTCAATCCGGCCGCCTGAGAGGTTATGTCCTGTGCGAACATCGACGCGCCGGGCTGGAGAGATTATTCTCGGGGATGCCGGACCGACCGGCGCCAACACCAAAGGACTGGATCATTATGGGCAGTTACCGCTCACGCACGACGACGCATGGCCGCAATATGGCCGGCGCCCGCGGCCTGTGGCGCGCCACGGGCATGAAGGACAGCGATTTCGGGAAGCCGATCATCGCGGTGGTAAACTCCTTCACGCAGTTCGTGCCGGGACATGTGCACCTCAAGGATCTGGGTCAGCTTGTTGCGCGCGAGATCGAGAAGGCGGGCGGCGTCGCCAAGGAGTTCAACACGATCGCCGTCGATGACGGCATCGCGATGGGCCATGACGGCATGCTTTATTCGCTGCCGTCGCGCGAGATCATCGCCGACGCCGTGGAATATATGGTCAACGCGCATTGCGCGGATGCGATGGTCTGCATCTCGAATTGCGACAAGATTACACCCGGCATGCTGAACGCGGCGATGCGGCTCAATATCCCTGCGATCTTCGTTTCCGGCGGGCCGATGGAGGCCGGCAAGGTCGTCATCCGGGAGGAGACGAAGGCGCTCGATCTTATCGACGCGATGGTTGCAGCGGCGGACGAGTCCTATTCCGACGAGGAAGTGAAGACCATCGAACGCTCGGCCTGCCCGACCTGCGGCTCGTGCTCGGGCATGTTCACGGCGAACTCGATGAACTGCCTGACAGAAGCACTCGGCCTCAGCCTGCCGGGGAATGGCTCGACGCTGGCGACCCATGCGGCGCGCGAACAACTCTTTCTCGAGGCTGGACGGCGGATCGTCGGACTTGCGAAACGCTATTACGAGCAGGACGATCAGTCCGTGCTGCCACGCAATATCGCCTCGAAGGAAGCCTTCGAGAATGCCATGTCGCTCGACATCGCGATGGGCGGTTCGACCAATACGGTGCTCCACATTCTCGCGGCGGCGCACGAAGGCGGGATCGACTTCACCATGAGCGACATCGACCGGCTGTCGCGCCGCGTGCCGGTGCTCTGCAAGGTCGCGCCGTCGAAGGCCGACGTTCACATGGAAGACGTGCATCGCGCCGGCGGTATCATGTCGATCCTCGGCGAACTCGACCGCGGCGGGCTTCTCCATGCGGGTCTACCGACAGTCCACGCGCCGACTCTTGGCGATGCGCTCAACGAATGGGACATCAAGCGGGGCACGGCGAGCGATGCGGCAAAGGAACTTTTCCTTGCCGCGCCCGGCGGCGTGCCGACGCAGACCGCCTTCAGCCAGAACCGCAAATGGGAAAGCCTCGATCTGGACCGCGAAGACGGCGTCATCCGCAATGTCGACCATGCCTTCTCGAAGGATGGTGGGCTTGCGGTTCTGTTCGGCAATATCGCGCTCGATGGCTGCATCGTGAAGACGGCGGGCGTCGACGAGAGCATTCTCAGATTCGAGGGCCCGGCGCGCGTTTTCGAGAGCCAGGACGATGCCGTGACCGCGATCCTCACCAACAAGGTGAAGGCGGGCGATGTCGTCGTCATCCGCTACGAAGGACCGCGCGGCGGACCGGGCATGCAGGAAATGCTCTACCCGACCTCATACCTCAAGTCGAAGGGCCTCGGCGCGAAATGCGCGCTTATCACCGATGGGCGCTTCTCGGGCGGCACGTCGGGCCTTTCGATCGGACATGCCTCTCCCGAAGCGGCGGAAGGCGGCGCGATCGGGCTCGTGCGCGAGGGCGACATGATCGAGATCGATGTGCCGGGACGCGGTATCCACCTCAAGGTGAGCGACGAGGAACTTGCCGCGCGCCGCGCCGAACAGGACGCCAAGGGCTGGAAGCCGGTGAAGCCGCGCAAGCGCGCCGTCTCGACCGCGCTCAAGACCTATGCCGCCTTCGTGACCAGCGCCGCCAAGGGCGCGGTGCGCGACAAGGATGCTGTGGACAAGGCGGCGGGCCTGAGCTGAGGAGAAGCTTCAGAATCTGGAAAAAAACGGCGGGGGAAACCCCGCCGTTTTCGTTTTGCCCGATTATCGCCGCCACGGGCCGATTTTCTGGAACAGAGAGGGAATTGCGCAGTTCACGAAGGGAGTCGACTGCACAAAGCAAAGGAGAAACGGCATGAGAGTGAAGCTGAAGCGCCTCCCGGAACAGACAATCGTCATCACAGGGGCGAGTTCCGGCATCGGCCTCACCACAGCAAGGCGCGCGGCGCGAGCGGGCGCGAATGTCATTCTCGTATCGCGCAACGAGGATGCGCTGCAGCAGATTTGCGATGAAATCCGGCAGGAAGGCGGAAATGCCGACTTCGTCGTGGCGGATGTGGGCGACCGCGCGCAGGTGCGCAATGTGGTGAATACGGTGATCGACCGGCATGGCGGTTTCGACACCTGGGTCAACAATGCCGGGGTCGGAATCTATGCGCGGCTTGAGGAGACCTCGGACGAGGACCATCACCGCATCTTTCAGACGAATTACTGGGGCGTGGTGTATGGCTCGCTGGAGGCGCTACGCCACCTGAAATCGAATGGCGGCGCGCTGATCAATATCGGTTCGATCAGCTCCGAAATGCCCGCCCCCATTCTCAGCGCCTATACGGCGTCGAAGCACGCCGTGAAGGGCTTCACCGACTCGCTGCGCCTCGAATTACTGCATGAGAAGGCGCCGGTTTCCGTGACGCTGATCAAGCCGAGCGGCATGCATACGCCTTTCGGCAATCACGCCAAGAACTACATGGATGTGGCCTCGAAGGTACCGCCACCGGTCTATCACCCCGAACTTGTCGCGAAGGCTGTGCTGCATTGCGCGCAATGGCCGACGCGCGACATCACGGTGGGTGGATCGGGCCTTGCCATGACGACGTTTGCAGGGCTGCTGCCGTCGCTGGCGGACAAGGTCTTCTCCTGGAGCTTCTACAAGACGGCGCGGGACGAAGGCCGCGAGAAGCGCGCCCGTTCGGCCCTCCACGAGGCAGGCGATGGCGGACGGGAGCTTGGCGACCAGAAAACGCCCATCCGGCGGACGAGCGTCGCCGCTTCGGCCCGCATTCACCCCTATGCGACGCTCAGCATCGCCGCGGCCGCCATCGGTCTCGTCGCCCTGAGCCGCCGGAAAAAAGCCGTCCGGAAGCTCATTCCCACTCAATCGTTCCCGGCGGCTTCGAGGTTACGTCATAAACGACACGGTTGATGCCGCGGACTTCGTTGATGATCCTGGTGGAAACGTGGCCCAGGAATTCGTGGGTGAAGGGATAGTAGTCGGCGGTCATGCCGTCGAGTGAGGTCACGGCGCGGAGCGCACAGACATAGTCGTAGGTGCGCTCATCGCCCATGACACCGACCGTGCGCACCGGCAGCAGCACCGCGAAGGCCTGCCAGATTTCGTCATAAAGGCCTGCGGTGCGGATTTCCTCGAGATAGATCGTGTCAGCCTTGCGCAGGATGTCGAGCTTCTCTCGAGTGATCTCGCCGGGCACACGAATGGCGAGGCCTGGTCCCGGAAAGGGGTGGCGGCCGACGAATTGTTCCGGCAGCCCGAGTTCACGGCCCAGCACGCGCACTTCGTCCTTGAAGAGTTCGCGGAGCGGTTCCACGAGCTTCATGTTCATGCGCTCAGGGAGGCCGCCGACATTGTGATGGCTCTTGATGGTGACGGATGGGCCGCCCGCGAAGGAGACGCTCTCGATCACATCCGGATAGAGCGTGCCCTGGGCGAGGAAATCCGCGCCGCCGACCTTTTTCGCTTCGGCTTCGAAGACGTCGATGAAGGTCGCGCCGATGATCTTGCGCTTCTGCTCGGGGTCGGTCACGCCGTCGAGCTTGCCAAGGAAGAGATCGCTCGCATCGACCGCGACGAGCGGAATGTTGTAATGATCGCGGAAAAGCGAGACGACCTGCTCGGCCTCGCCCGCGCGCATCATGCCGGTGTCGACGAAGACGCATTGGAGCTGATCGCCAATCGCCTCATGCAGCAGCACGGCGACGACGGATGAATCGACGCCGCCCGACAGGCCGCAGATCACCCTGCCCTTGCCCACCTGCTCGCGCACTTTCGCGATCTCGGTTTCGCGGAAGGCGGCCATGGTCCAGTCGCCCTTGCAACCGCAGATGCGATGCGTGAAGTTCCACAGCATGTCGCGACCGCGCGGTGTGTGCACGACTTCGGGATGAAACTGCACGCCATAGAAGCGGCGATCTTCATCCGCGATGACGGCGAAGGGCGCGCCGCGGCTCTGCGCCACGACCTTGAAACCCGGGGCAATGGCGACGACGCGGTCGCCGTGGCTCATCCAGACGGGCTCCGTGCCGCCCTTCTGGGCAATGCCATCGAGGAGGGGCGTGTCCTCCTTCACTTCGATCACGGCTCGGCCGAATTCGCGCTCGTCATGGCCCTCCACCTTCCCGCCGAGCTGCAGCGTCATGGTCTGCTGGCCATAACAGATGCCGAGAACGGGGAGGCCCGCCTCGAAGACATATTGCGGGGCGCGGGGACTGTTCTCGCGGCTCACGCTCGATGGACTGCCGGAAAGAATGACGCCCCTGGGGCCAAAGCTCTCCCAGATTTCATCGACCTTGTTGAAGGGCACGATCTCGCAATAGACGCCGCTTTCGCGGACGCGGCGCGCGATGAGCTGCGTTACCTGGCTGCCGAAATCGATGATGAGAATGCGGTCTTCGGTCATGTTCCGTTCACGGATCGGTTGAGGGAGAAGGGGTGCCGTTCGGGGCCAGGCCGAGAGCGCGGGAGAGTTCCTGCGTTTCGGCGCAAGTGGCGCAGTGAGCGCGCAACTTGCGCAGGCCCTCGGTCGCGGATTCGCGATTGCCTGCGGCGATGTCGAGATGCGCAAGCCGGGACAGCGCTTTCGGATCGGAAGGTTCGATCGCGAGCGCTATCAGATAATATTTACGGGCGAAATTGAGATGGTTACGCCCGCGATGGGCATCGCCAAGGCCGGTGAAGGCAGCAGCGTTTGCAGGGTCCGCCACAATGGCCAGTTCGTAGAAGCGCTGTGCTGCAGCGTAGTCGCCGTCGCCCAGAACCGAGGCGCCGCGGGCGGCAAGCGACACGGAGGCACGCTGGGAGCGCTCATCGACACTGCCCGCCGCCGCAGGCGCGGCAAGCACGGCGAATGCAAGAGCCGCGGCGACGAAGGCAGAAAGACAGTTTTTCCGGGAAATCAAGGCCGCCATCCATCCAGGCCCGTCGGGAGGTGAAAGTTCGATAGACCATCCTTCCCCGGACCCGTCAAGCCCGTTGCCGCGGTGCATCATCGACCGGCCTCACGACGCAAAAGAGCGATGAAAAAGCCATCGGTTCCGCCCGATGCCGGGCTGAGGCGGAGCCCGGTGTCCGCGGCGTCCGGCAGGCCGGGGAGCGCCAGGCGTTCGCTTGAGAACTCCGGCCGGGCAGCGAGGAACGCGGCAATCCGGTCTTCATTTTCGGAGGGCAGCAGCGAGCAGGTGACATAGACGAGGCGGCCGCCGGGGCGGACGAGGCGCGCGCCACGGGCAAGCACTTCATCCTGCGCGGCGCGATAGCCTGCCAGCATTTCGGGTGTCAGCCGCCAGCGGGCATCGGGGCTCCGGCGCCAGGCGCCGGTGCCGCTGCAGGGCGCATCCACAAGCACGCAGTCGGCGCGGGCTTCGAGATCGGCGAAACTCGCATCCGCCCCGCCGGGCCTGAAGGGCTCAAGCACACGGGTCTGGAGATTGCGGATGCCGGCGCGCTCGGCGCGCGGGACGAGGCCGCCGAGGCGGCGGGCATCGATATCGCAGGCGTAAATCTGGCCGCGATTGCCCATCATGGCGGCAAGCGCGAGGGACTTGCCGCCGCCGCCCGCGCAAAGATCCACCACCTGTTCGCCCGGCTTCACACCGGAGAGCAGGCAGGCGAGCTGCGAGCCCTCATCCTGAATTTCAATGGCACCCTCGCGGTAGAGCGCGAGGCCCGGCAGATTGGCCCGCGCGAGAAGGCGCAGACCCCAGGGCGAAAGCGCACAGGGCTCCGCCGCAATGCCCGCTTCGGCGAGGGCCGCCAGCGCCTTGTCGCGGGAAGATTTCAACGTGTTGACGCGAAGGTCCGTCGGGGCGCGATCGAGCAGCGCGGCCATTTCCGCTTCGAGGCGGGAGCCGAAGGCGCGCTCGAATTCGGCTTGCAGGAATTCCGGATAGTTGAAGCGGATATGCCGGGGGGCGTCGGCGCCTGGCAATGAGGCGGCATCGAGGGCCGCCCTCTCCTCGCCCGTCAGCGGCGCGGGAGCGTGGCGACCGCCATCGGCCAGCGCCTCGATGTCGGCGAGCGGCATTGCATCGAGAAGGTGGAGTGCAGCGAGCGCGAGAAGGCGCGGGTCATCGCTGCCGCAGGCGGCGGTGAGTTCGGCGCGGCGACGGAGCACGGTGAAGACGATCTCGCTGACGGCGGTGCGGTCCTTCGATCCGGCAAAGCGGCTCGAGCGCGACCATGTGTCGAAGACGCGGTCTGCCGGACGGGCGCTCGCAAAAATATCGCTGAGGATTTCGATGGCGGATTGCAGACGTGCGCCGGGTGTCATTTCACATCACCCGGTTTGCGGCCCACGCGATCAGCTTCCACCGCCGGGATAGTTCGGCGCTTCGCGCGTGATCGTCACGTCATGGACATGGCTTTCGCGAAGGCTTGCCGACGAGATGCGGACGAATTCCGCCTTCTCCTGGAAGTCCTTCACCGTGGCGTTGCCCGTATAGCCCATGGCGGCGCGGAGACCGCCCACAAGCTGATGAATGACCGCACCGACCGGCCCCTTGTAAGGCACTTGTCCTTCAATGCCTTCGGGGACGAGCTTCAGCGAATCCTTCACGTCCTGCTGGAAGTAGCGGTCGGCAGAACCGACGGCCATGGCGCCCACCGAGCCCATGCCGCGATAGGCCTTGTAGGAACGGCCCTGGAAGAGGAAGACCTCGCCGGGGCTTTCCTCGGTGCCGGCAAAAAGCGAACCGAGCATGGCGCAGTCCGCGCCGGCGGCAATCGCCTTGGCCAGATCGCCCGAGAACTTGATGCCGCCATCGGCGATAACGGGGATGTCGTTTTTCCGCGCGGCTTCGACCACATCCATGATGGCGGTGAGCTGCGGCACGCCGACGCCCGCGACGATGCGCGTGGTGCAGATGGAGCCGGGGCCGATGCCGACCTTGATCGCGTCCGCGCCTGCGTCGATCAGCGCCTTCGCGGCGTCCGCCGTGGCGACATTGCCGGCGATGACCTGCGTCTTGTTCGAGAGTTTCTTGATGCGCTGCACGGCTTCCGACACGCGGGCGGAATGGCCATGCGCCGTGTCGACCACGACCACGTCCGCGCCCGCTGCCATCAACGCCTCGGAGCGGGCGAAGCCTTCATCGCCGACCGTGGTGGCGGCGGCGACGCGCAGGCGCCCCTGCTCATCCTTCGCGGCATTCGGATGAAGCTGCGCCTTTTCGATGTCCTTCACCGTGATAAGGCCGATGCAGCGATAGGCATCGTCGACCACAAGGAGCTTCTCGATGCGGTGGCGGTGGAGCAGGCGCTTCGCCTCCTCCTGGCTGACACCATCTGCGACCGTGACGAGGTTTTCCTTCGTCATCAGATTGCGGACGGGCTCTGCCGGATTGCTCGCAAAGCGCACGTCGCGATTGGTGAGGATGCCGACAAGCTTGTGGGAGCCGGGCTCGACCACGGGGATGCCTGAAATGCCGTGACGCTGCATCTCGGCCAGTGCGTCGGCAAGCGTCTCGTCCGGGCCGATGGTGACGGGGTTCACCACCATGCCGCTTTCGAACTTCTTCACCTGGCGGACCTGCTCGGCCTGCGCCTCGGGCACCATGTTGCGGTGAAGGACGCCGATGCCGCCGGCCTGCGCCATGGCGATGGCGAGGCGCGCTTCGGTGACCGTGTCCATGGCGGCGGAGATGATGGGAATGCCGAGGCTGATCGATTTCGTCAGGCGGGTTCTTGTGTCTGCCTGACTGGGCAGGACCGTGGAAGCGGCGGGCAACAAAAGGACGTCATCAAACGTCAGCGCTTCACGGATCATACTGCCAACCTCCTGGGCCGATCGACTGCGGCCACCCTATCGTGTGTTGGCGCTGGCTTTTAACACCTATATGCGGGAATGCAAAGGGCGCGATGACGCAACCGCGAAATATTCACACGGGCTCTGCGGCGTCACTTT
>PNMC01000086.1 GCA_013823365.1 Parvibaculum sp.
CTCATATGCATCATCAGGCTGGTGACGCCCTGGCCGTGATCGAGAAAGACGAGCCCGCCCTCGAAATACATGTCCATATCGGCAAGCGTCACGATACCGCCGGCCGGCGCGACAATAGGCGTACCCGTGGGGGCGGCGACATCGACGCCGTAATGCGGGCGGCGCGGCTCGCCATTGTAGTAACGTTGAGAGCCGAAGACGCCGGAGATCGGCCCCGTGGCCGGCCAGATGAACCCCTCGCGGAACCAGCTTCCCTCGGCGCGCGTCTTTCGCGCCTCGTTCTTGATCCTGGTGCTGCGCGCAATCGCTTCCATGGCCTCGGGCGGCGGCGTCACGAATTTCTGCGGCACACCCTCGACGCGCTGGATCTGCCACTCGCGCGGAGCGACAGCGAGTTCGCGCTCGACGGCGCTGCCATCGGGAAAGGTCACAACAAGTTTCGCGCTCGTCCCATGGTCGCGGTCGAAGCCGAAGGCGAAGGCGCCTTCCCGGTCCATGTCTAGCTCAGTGCCATCGAGAACGGCCCTGGCGCCGGGCGCCGCCTTGCCAATGACGAGGCCGCCCTGTTCGAGATTGCCGTCAAGCTCCAGTGCGGCAGCGGGCAACGCCAGCCCGAACGACAGCAGCAGAGCGGCAAGCCTCTTCATGCCTTGCCCCGGATTTCCTGCATCCGCTTCAGCGAAGCCTCGGGCGTTGCATAGGGCTCCTGAAGGTCGACATTCCAGTAGCGCAGTTCGTCGAGCGGGATATGCGCGCCCGTCACGGCGCAGGTGACATAGGCGCCCGGCTTCACCACGTGATACTCGCCGTCGCCGTAAACGAGTTCGGCTTCGCCGCCGCCGATCTTGTCGATCCTGTTCATACGCAAACCCTCTTTTCCGGCACTCTAGCCTTTCGCGCGGCGCCGATCAAAGCAGCGTTCCCTGCGTCCCGCTTGTCCGTTTCGGCGCAGGCCTTCTGGGCTCCGGCGCGGGCGCACTACCCGCCACAGTGACGCCCAGTCTGTCGGTCGCGAATTCGATTTCGAGAGCTGCGCCGGGCGTCTGCCCTGCCCCGGCGCGGACGGGCCTTCCGGCGGCATCGCGCACCACGGCATATCCCCGCTTCAAGACCCCGTGATAGGAATAGCTTTCGAGAAGCTTTCCCGCGCCATCGAGCCTGCGGCCGAGATCGGCAAGCTGCCGCCCTTCCGCACGGCTTAGTCTTTCCGCCAGTTGCGGCAAGGCCTTGCGTTCTGCCGCGATCTTCAGACGGATCGGCTGCGGCGAGAGGCGCCCGGCAATATTGTCGAGCTTTGCGCGTTTCACCTCGGCAGCGCGTGTCAGCGCGCGGGTGAGGCGCTCGGCCGCATTGTCGAAGCGCTGGCGCGGCAGGGCCATCACATCCTGAAGGCGCGGCAGGCCGCGGGAAAGGCCGCGAAGCTGTGTCCGCGCATTTTCGATGAGCCGCGTCTCGGCGCGCATCAGACGTGTGGCGCGGTCGCGAATATCGGCGATGAGTTCGGCGCGTACCGGCACGGCCATTTCGGCCGCAGCCGTCGGCGTTGGCGCGCGGCGGTCGGAGGCGAAGTCGATCAGCGTCGTGTCCGTTTCGTGACCGACGGCGGAGATGAGCGGGATCGCGCTTTCCGCCGCCGCGCGCACCACCGCTTCCTCGTTGAAGGACCAAAGGTCCTCAATCGAGCCGCCGCCTCGCGCGACGATCAGCACATCGGGCCTCGGGACCGCCCCGCCCTTCTCCATCGCATTGAAGCCGCGGATTGCCGCCGCCACTTCGGCCGCGCTGGTTTCGCCCTGGACGCGCACCGGCCAGACGAGAACATGGCGCGGGAAGCGATCCTGCAATCTGTGGAGAATGTCGCGAATCACGGCGCCGGTCGGGCTCGTCACCACGCCGATCACCCCCGGCAGATAGGGCAGCGCGCGCTTGCGCTCCGGCGCGAAGAGGCCCTCCGCCGCGAGCTTCTTCCGCCGTTCTTCGAGCAGTGCCATCAGCGCGCCCACACCTGCGGGCTCGAGATGCTCGATGACGATCTGGTATTTCGAGCTGCCGGGATAGGTCGTCAGCTTGCCGGTCGCAATCACCTCCATGCCCTCTTCGGGCTTGAAGCGGAGCTTGCCGAAGTTCCCCTTCCAGATCACGGCGTCCATCCGCGCCTTGTCGTCCTTCAGGCCGAAATAGCAATGGCCGGAGGAATGGGGCCCTCGATAGCCGGTGATCTCGCCGCGCACCCGGACATGGCCGAAAGTTTCCTCAACCGTGCGTTTCAGCGCGAAGGAAATCTCGCTCACCGAGAATTCGTGAGCATTATTGGCGGCGCTTTCCGGAGGGGTCATCTGGCTCTTTCTGGCTCTGCTGCGGGCCGGCCCCGCCCCGGTTTGCCGGAGCGGGGCCCCATGTTACAAGGGTGCCCTTCGCGCCCCAACCCCTTGCCGGGCGGGCCTGTGCGAATTCCAGGGGACGGCACCCATGAATATTCTCGTCATCGGCTCTGGCGGCCGGGAACATGCACTTTGCTGGGCGATCGCAAACAGCCCGCTCTGCGAGAAGCTCTATTGCGCACCGGGCAATGGCGGCATCGGGCAGGTCGCCGAATGCGTGGCCCTCTCCCCTAACGATTTCGACGCCATTGTCGCTTTCGTCCGCGAGAAGGAGATCGGCTTCGTCGTCATCGGCCCGGAAGATCCGCTGGTAAACGGCCTTGCCGACCGGCTGGACGCGGAAGGCATTGCAAGCTTCGGTCCTTCGGCCAAGGCGGCGCAGCTCGAAGGCTCCAAAGGCTTTACCAAGGACCTCTGCGCGGAATGGGACATTCCCACCGCCGCCTATGGCCGCTTCTCGGATGCAGCCAATGCCAAGGCCTTTATTGCCAAGAACGGGGCACCTATCGTTGTGAAGGCCGACGGGCTTGCCGCGGGCAAGGGCGTCATCATCGCGGAGACCATGGATCAGGCTAACGAGGCCATCGACGACATTCTGGGCGGCCGTTTCGGCGCCGCGGGCGCGGAAGTCGTGGTGGAAGAATTTCTCGAAGGCGAGGAAGCGAGCTTCTTTGCGCTTTGCGACGGCACGAATGTGCTGCCGCTTGCGACGGCGCAGGACCACAAGCGCGTCTTCGACAATGATCAAGGTCCGAACACCGGCGGCATGGGCGCCTATTCCCCCGCGCCCATGATGACGCCGGGTCTCTCCGTGCGCGTGATGCGCGAGATCGTGGAACCGACGGTGCGCGCCATGCGCGACAAGGGCATGCCGTTCAAAGGTGTGCTCTATGCCGGGCTCATGATCACCAAGGACGGACCGAAGCTCATCGAGTACAACGCCCGCTTCGGCGACCCCGAATGCCAGGTACTGATGACACGGCTCGATTGCGACGTGCTGCCGCTGCTCATGGCCTGTCATGCCGGTACGCTCGACAAGGCATCGCTGCGCTGGAAGGACGAAGTGGCGCTCACCGTCGTCATGGCGGCAGAGGGCTATCCGGGCGACTACAAGAAGAACACGGAAATCAAGGGCCTCACGGAAGCGGGCGCGGAAGATGGCGTACAGATCTTCCATGCGGGCACGAAGGCCGATGGCGGACGCATCTTCGCGACCGGCGGACGTGTGCTCAATGTGACGGCGACGGGCAAGACGACGGCGGATGCGCAGGCGCGCGCTTATCGCGCTGTCGACAGGATCGAATGGCCCGAAGGCTTCTGCCGCCGCGATATCGGCTACCGCGCGATCGAACGCGAGAAGCTGAACGCCTGAACGACATACGCATGGAAAAATAACCGGGGAGTGAAACGACCATGAGCGCTGCAGAACCGAGCCGCCAGGAGCAGTTTTCCGGCACGAAGGACGTTGCCGACAGCCACAAATTCGATGAGAAGCGCCTTGAGCAATATATGCAGGCGCATGTCGAGGGCCATGAGGGTCCGCTCACCGTCAAGCAGTTCAAGGGCGGCCAGTCGAACCCGACCTATCAGCTCGTGACGCCGAAGCAGAAATATGTGCTGCGCCGCAAGCCGCCGGGGAAACTTCTGCCTTCCGCGCATGCGGTCGACCGCGAATACAAGGTGATCACCGCGCTTCATAGCGTCGGCTTTCCGGCGCCGCGCACCTTTTGCCTCTGCGAGGACGACAGCGTCATCGGCACCATGTTCTACATCATGGAGATGGTCGATGGCCGCGTTCTCTGGGAGCCGCTGCTGCCGGGGCAGGACAAGGAAACGCGCTGGAAGATATACGACTCGCTGAACGAGACGATGGCGCAATTGCACATGGTCGACTACGAGGCGGTGGGCCTCGGCGATTTCGGTAAGCCCGGCAACTATTTCGCGCGTCAGATTTCGCGCTGGACGAAGCAATATGTTGCATCCGAAACGGAGACCATTCCGGAGATGAACAAGCTCATGGAATGGCTGCCTGCGAACGTACCTCAGGACGACTCCAATTCGGTGGTCCATGGCGACTACCGGCTCGACAACACGATCCTCCACCCGACCGAGCCGAAAGTGATAGCGGTTCTCGACTGGGAGCTTTCAACGCTCGGTCATCCGCTCGGTGATTTCACCTACAGCCTCATGCAGTGGGTGATGCCCGGCCAGGGCACGGGCGGCGGCACAGGATCGATCCGCACAGCAAACCTCAAGGAGCTCGGAATTCCGACGCTTGAGGAATACATCGCCATGTACTGCGAGCGGACGAATCGTTCCGGTATCGAAAATCTCGATTTCTATTTTTCGTATAATTTCTTCCGTCTTGCCGGTATCCTTCAGGGAATCGCGGGGCGGGTGAGGGACGGAACGGCTTCCAGTGAGCATGCAAAGCAGATGGCCGCCAATGTGCGGCCGCTGGCTCAGGAAGCTTGGCTCTATGCCCAGCGAGCGGGGGCGCAATAACAAGAAAAAGAGAGTGAGTGGCGTATGAGTTCTTCCTCTATATCTTCCTGGACCAGGCACGGATTCGAGATCAACACCGACAAGTCGAAACTCGACAAGTCTTCGATCCTGAAGATGCTCGGCGCCACCTATTGGGCGCGCGATGTGTCCCCGGACGATCTCTGGACCAGCATCGAGAACTCACGCGCCTACGGGCTCTATTCGCCGCAGGGCGAACAGGCCGGCTTCGGCCGCATGGTCACGGATTTCACGCGCTTCGCATGGATGAGCGACGTCTACATCCTGCCGGTCCACCGCGATGCGGGGCTCGGCAAGTGGATCGTCGAGACGATGCTGAACGATCCGGCGCTCGCTTCGGTACGGCGCATCATGCTCTCGACGAACGATGCGCATTCGCTCTATCAGCGCTTCGGGTTCTCGGCCATCGGCGACGATGCGGAAGAAGCGCGGATCACGATGCAGTTGAAGCGGTAGGCCTCAGTAAAAGAACATTGGGTTGCCAAGCACCTTCGCGATGCGGGGACGATAGGTCTGCACGTCGTAGAAGGCCGCGACGTCGACCCGCTTCTTGCCTTCGGTGCAGAGGCCTGCCGGGACGGTGGCGTATTTGCCGTCGTGCAGCGCGGTCATGAAGCCTGTGCGGCCATCCGCGATTTCCTGCACGGCCATGGTGCCGAAGCTTTTGGCCACCATGCGGTCGAGCGCGTCCGGCGCGCCGGCACGCATAAGATAGGCGAGCGACTGGTTGATCGTGTCGACGCCGGTGAGCCGCGTCAGCTCCGCGCCGAGAATCTGGCCGATGCCGCCGAGACGCTTGCGGCCATATTCGTCCGCTTCGCCGTAGTGCTGGCGTTCGCCACCTTCCATGCGCGCGCCCTCCGAAACCACGACCATTGCGTAGCGCGCAGGATTTTCCAGCCGGTCGCCGGCAATGAGCTCTGCAAGCTTCGCGGGGTCGAAGGGCACCTCGGCGATGATCGCCCGGTCGACATCGGCAAGGTAGCTCGCGATGAGCGCCGTCTCGCCAGAGTGGCGCCCGAAGAGCTCCACAACCGCGATCCGTTCATGACTGCCGGTCGACGTCCGCAGCGCGTTGATATATTCGACAGAGCGAGACACGGCGGTCGAGAACCCGATGCAATAATCCGTACCGTGAACGTCGTTATCCATGGTTTTGGGGATAGAAACGGCCTTCACGCCCTGCTCGTTCAGATGCGCCGCATAGGCGAGCGTGCCGTCGCCGCCGATGCAGATCATGACATCAATGCCGAGATGCTCGATTACCCGAAGAATGTGCGGCGTCGCATCGACCGTGCCTTGCTCCGACGGCTCGAACCTGCCCTTCAGGAAGTCCGGCAGATTCTCCTCCAGCATCCAGTAGGGATCGATGCGCGTCGTGTGAAGCACCGTTCCGCCTTCGCGGTCGATGGTGCGCACGACTTCCCGATTGAGGCGCATCAGGTGGCGCTCGCTGCCTTCGGGATCGTCCGGATTGTAGTGAAGAGGCCCGGACCAGCCGCGGCGGAAGCCGATCACCTCCCAGCCCAGCTCGCCCGCGCGGCGCGTGACGGCTTTGATGCAGGGATTGAGGCCCGGCACGTCGCCGCCGCCGGTCAGAATTCCAAGTCGCATGAGTCTCTCCGGTGCGTCTTCCGATTGCTCCGCTGCCCTGTTCCGCCCTCCGCCTCGCGGGTGGAGCAGCCGGTCCCACCTTAACAGCTAGATGTTCAACTCACGAAGACAAGCGACGCGCCTATAAACGTCAGGCACTGCGTCCCCGCGCCTCTATCGGCCAGATATCGACCAGTATGTCGCCACGGACCACGTGATAGGTGTCATAGAGGTTCACTGTGGGATCGCAATGCGGCGTCATGGCGGTGAGTACGCTTCCGAGCGGCAGGTGAGCGCCATCGGGAAGCAGGATGCCCCCTTGCTCGTCGCCGAAGAAGAAATAGCCCGCTCCTTCCGGCGCACCGGAAAGAAGCTTCGGCGGCTCGGCGTCGGTCGAGAAGGATTTGAAGCCCGCATCGGTCGTCGCGAGGTTCTTCGTGTTGTTGGACACGACCGACATCTGCACGAAGAGCGAAGTCTCGAACGGAAAACTCGCGCCGTTGCCAAGCGCCACATCGTGATACTGCTTGTCCATGAAGATGTAGGAGCCGCCCTGCAGCTCCGTCAGGACGTTTGCCTCCGGATCGATATTGTAGCTGCCGGTGCCGCCGCCGCTGACGATATCGCAGCGAAGCCCCTTCGTCTTCAGCGCATCGCGCTGTTCGCCGAGCACCTTCATCGCCGCGAGCGACTTCTCCCGCCTCTCGGCGAAGTCGTGAATATGCATGAGGTGGCCGGCATAGGCCTGAAGCCCCACGAGCTCCAGATACTCCGCCGCGTCGAGCAGTTCGGCGAGGTCCGTTGCGTCGTCGCCGGGACGGATGCCGGTGCGGTGAAGGCCCACATCGAGATCGACCAGCACCTTGAGCATGCGCTTTTCTTCCGCCGCAGCCGCCGCGAGGGCTCTGGCATTCTCCGGATTGTCGACCACCACCATGAGATCGGGCAGCTTCGCATTGAGCGCGACAAGGCGTTCGAGACCCTGTTTGGTGACGACCGGCGATGTAATGAGGATACTTTCGATGCCGCCTGCCGCCATCGCCTCCGCCTCGCCGAGTTTGGCGCAGCAGATCCCGAGGGCTCCGGCAGCTACCTGTGCCCTGGCGATCGAGACGGACTTGTGCGTCTTCGCATGGGGCCGGAGCCCGAGCCCGTTCACCCGGCAATGCTCGGCCATGCGGGCGACGTTCCGCTCGAAAGCATCGAGATCGAGCACCAGCGCGGGTGTCGGTATCCCGGCCCGGGAATCTGGCTCGCCGATCATGTCCCTTGCCGCTCTCAATGCTTCGCTCGTCATGGCGCCTCTCTGCCGGAATTATGCGGAGCGCATCCTACATGCCCGGTCAGGCAGGACAAATGGCCGCCGAGCTTCCGGTTGAATTTCCCATTCCCGGAGGCGAGGCTATAAGGGCTGCGCGGCGGGGGTGCCGCGGAACAAGGGGGGAAGATATGGATATGATGACACTGCCGGGGGCAATCCTCCTGGCGGCGCTTGTCGCGGGCGGTGCCGGGACGGGGGTGAACAGGCCGGAAGCAGCCGGGCCGCAATACGCTCAAGCCACCTGCAAGCTTTCGGGCCAGTCCCGCGCCGGTGCCCGGAAAATCTGCTATTACGATTGCGGTGGCGTGACCCGTACCATGGCGATCCCGCCGGCGAAGGTTTGCCCGCATCAGATGAAACGCTGAAGGATATGTCGACCGCCAAGAGTTCCCTTGCCGCCCAGAAGGCGGGCGTCCCGGACAAGCGCGAGGTGATCATTGCCGCCGCGCTGGATCTGTTCCGTCACTATGGCTACCGGCGCACCTCTATGGAGGATATCGCGCGGGCGGCGTCGGTGGCGAAGGGGACGCTTTATCTCTATTTCGAGAGCAAGGACCAGCTTTTCGAGGCGATCTGCCGCTCGCTTGCCGACGAACTGGCCCGTGCGCTCGCGGAGGCGGATGCCCGCACCCTGCCGCTGGAGGAGAAGCTGCTGGCGCTGATGGAGGCAAAGATGGGCTTCGTCTACGACCTCGTCTTCTCGAGCCCGCATGCCTCGGAACTGATCGAATCGACCAACCAGCTCCCGAGCGCGCCTTTTGAGGAGGTTACCGCGGCGTTTCACGATGCCATTCTCCGCCTCGTGCGGCAGGGTGTCCGGGCTGGCGAACTCGACCCGAAACGCGCCGGGCTGTCGGAAAAGGAGGCTGCCGAAACCCTGATAGCGGCGGTTATCGGTGCCGAAAAGTCTCCGGACGAGGCCAGCTTCCGCAAGCAGCTGCGGGCGATCGTCAGGCTGACGCTCCGCGGCCTGAGACCCTGAGCCTCTTTCCGTTAACCTTTTGAGACAGGACAGGAATCCCGGTGCGGGCTCCTTGACAGAGCCGGAGACAGCTCCTATTTGTGCGAGCGGGATTGGCACTCGCCTGAGCCGAGTGCTAACAACCTCAAAAATTCCAAGAATTTTCCGCATCTTAGCGGTTGGGACACAGGAGAAACCAGAGATGAAGTTCCGTCCTCTGCATGACCGCGTCGTGGTGCGCCGGGTCGAGGAAGAAGCCAAGACCGCCGGCGGCATCATCATTCCGGATACGGCGCAGGAAAAGCCCTCGCAGGGCGAAGTTATCGCGGTGGGCCCCGGCGCCCGTGGCGATGACGGCAAGGTCGTTGCGCTCGACGTCAAGGTCGGCGACCGGGTGATCTTCGGCAAATGGTCGGGCACCGAGGTCAAGATCGACGGCCAGGACCTGCTCATCATGAAAGAGAGCGACATCATGGGTGTGCTCGAAGGCGCGGCGAAGAAGAAGGCCGCCGCCGAGTAAGGCTCGCAACCGGACCAAGGCCGGCGGCGGGCTTTTTTATTGGCCCGGCCGGACCATCCGATCATGAATTCAGAAGGATCAAGGAAACATGGCTAAGGAAGTCAAATTCGGTCGCAGCGCCCGCGAGCGCATGCTCAAGGGCGTGGACATTCTCGCCGATGCGGTGAAGGTCACGCTCGGCCCGAAAGGCCGCAACGTCGTGATCGACAAGGCGTTCGGTGCACCGCGCACCACCAAGGACGGCGTGACGGTCGCCAAGGAAATCGAGCTGGAAGACAAGTTCGAGAACATGGGCGCCCAGATGGTCAAGGAAGTTGCTTCCAAGACCAACGACACGGCCGGCGACGGCACGACGACGGCGACGGTTCTCACCCAGGCGATCGTGCGCGAAGGCGCGAAGTCGGTTGCTGCCGGCATGAACCCGATGGATCTGAAGCGCGGCATCGACATCGCGGTCCGCGCCGCCATCGAAGACATCACCAAGCGCTCCAAGAAGGTGAAGTCCAACGACGAAGTCGCCCAGGTTGGCACCATCTCCGCCAACGGCGAGTCCGAAATCGGCGCCATGATCGCCCAGGCGATGGCGAAGGTCGGCAATGAAGGCGTGATCACGGTCGAGGAAGCCAAGTCGCTCGATACCGAACTCGATGTCGTCGAAGGCATGCAGTTCGACCGCGGCTATCTCTCCCCCTACTTCATCACCAATGCCGACAAGATGGTGGCCGAGCTCGACGAGCCGCTCATCCTGCTGCACGAGAAGAAGCTGACGAGCCTGCAGCCGATGCTGCCGGTCCTTGAAGCCGTGGTGCAGTCCGGCCGTCCGCTGCTCATCGTCGCGGAAGATATCGAAGGCGAGGCGCTTGCCACGCTCGTCGTGAACAAGCTCCGTGGTGGCCTCAAGATCGCCGCCGTGAAAGCACCGGGTTTCGGCGACCGCCGCAAGGCCATGCTCGAGGACATCGCGATCCTCACGGGCGGCCAGGTCATCTCCGAAGATCTCGGCATCAAGCTCGAGTCGGTCACGCTCGATATGCTCGGCAAGGCCAAGCGCGTGTCGATCACGAAGGACGACACCACGATCGTCGATGGCTCCGGCAAGAAGAAGGACATCGAAGCCCGCGTCGGCCAGATCAAGCGGCAGATCGAGGAAACGACCTCCGACTACGACAAGGAAAAGCTGCAGGAACGCCTCGCGAAGCTCGCGGGCGGCGTTGCGGTGATCAAGGTCGGCGGCGCCACCGAAGTCGAAGTGAAGGAGCGCAAGGACCGCGTCGACGACGCGCTGAACGCGACCCGCGCTGCCGTTGAAGAAGGCATCGTTCCGGGCGGTGGCACGGCGCTTCTGATGGCCTCCAAGGCCGTCGGCAAGCTCGTCGACGACAACCGCGACATTCAGGCGGGTATCAACATCATCCGCAAGGCGCTTGAAGCCCCGATCCGCCAGATCGTCGAAAATGCCGGCGTCGAAGGCTCGATCGTGGTGCAGAAGGTGCTCGAGTCGAAGCAGCCCAATTTCGGCTTCGACGCGCAGAAGGAAGAATATGTGGACCTCGTTGCCGCCGGCATCATCGACCCGACCAAGGTCGTGCGCACGGCGCTTCAGGACGCGGCTTCCGTTGCCGGCCTCCTCATC
>PNMC01000087.1 GCA_013823365.1 Parvibaculum sp.
ACCCGCCGGCTCGAAGCGCGTGAAGGTGAAGGCCTCCACATATTCCTCGAGCGGCACGCCATATTGCAGGCCAAGCGACACGGCGATGGCGAAATTGTTCATCAGCGAGCGGAAGGCAGCGCCCTCCTTGTGCATGTCGATGAAGATTTCGCCGATCTTGCCGTCGTCATATTCGCCGGTGCGCAGATAGACCTTGTGGCCGCCGACCAGCGCCTTCTGCGTATAGCCCTTGCGGCGGTCGGGCAGGCGGGAGCGGGTCGTCTCCGAGGCGACGACGCGCTCGGCAAGCTCCATCACGCTGCGCTCGGCAACGATGCGGGCGCGCTCGGCCTGGGGCTGCGCGATCAGCGTCTCGACTGCGCTTTCCTCGTCGTCGTCTTCCACATCGTCTTCGAGAAGCTGCGCATTGAGCGGCTGCGAGAGCTTGGAGCCGTCGCGGTAAAGCGCATTGGCCTTGAGGCCGAGCTTCCAGGAAAGCATGTAGCTCTCCTTGCATTCCTCGACGCTTGCCGAATTCGGCATGTTGATCGTCTTGGAAATCGCGCCCGAGATGAAGGGCTGCGCCGCCGCCATCATGCGGATATGGCTCTCGACCGAGAGATAGCGCGTGCCGGTGCGTCCGCAGGGGTTCGCGCAGTCGAAGACGGGCAGATGCTCGTCTTTCAGCCCGGGCGCGCCCTCAAGCGTCATGGCGCCGCAGACATGAAGGTTCGCCGCCTCGATTTCGGATTTGGTGAAACCGAGCGCCGAGAGCATGTCGAAGTCGAGATCGTCCATCGCATCGGCATCGAGGCCGAGCGTTTCGACGCAGAACTCTTCGCCGAGCTGCCACTTATTGAAAACGAAGCGGATGTCATAGGCTGTGGCGAGCGCCTTCTCGATCGCCTCGATTTTTTCCGGCGTGAAGCCGAGCGCGGCAAGGCGCTCGTGATCGATACCCGGCGCCGTCGCCAGCGTGCCGTGCCCCACGGCGTAGTTCACGATGGCTTCGATCTCCGCATCGGCATAGCCGAGCGTGCGCAGCGCCTGCGGCACGGCGCGGTTGATGATCTTGAAATAGCCGCCGCCCGCGAGCTTCTTGAACTTCACCAGCGCGAAATCGGGCTCGATGCCCGTCGTGTCGCAATCCATGACGAGGCCGATCGTGCCGGTCGGCGCGATCACGGTCGCCTGCGCATTGCGATAGCCGTAGCGCTCGCCCATGGCGACCGCGAGGTCCCAGGAGGCGCGCGCATGATCGACGAGATCGGCCTGCGGGCAGGAGGCGGCGTCGAGCGCCACGGGATAGACCGAGAGGTTTTCGTAGCCGCCATTGAGCCCATGCGCCGCGCGGGCATGGTTGCGCATGACGCGGAGCATGTGCTCGCGGTTGTCGGCATAGCCGGGGAAGGCGCCAAGCTCCTTCGCCATCTGCGCGGACGTCGCGTAGGAAACGCCCGTCATGATGGCGCTGATCGCGGCGGTGAGCGCACGCGCCTCGCGCGAGTCGTAGCCGATGCCGCAGGACATGAGGAGGCCGCCGATATTGGCAAAGCCGAGGCCGAGCGTACGGTAGCGGTAGCTCCGCTCCGCGATCTCGCGGCTCGGGAACTGCGCCATCAGAACCGAGACCTCGAGCACGATGGTGAGAAGCTTCACCGCATGTTCGAAGGCTTCCACATCGAAGCGGCCGTCTGCTTCCCGGAATTGGATCAGGTTGATCGAGGCGAGATTGCAGGCCGTGTCGTCGAGGAACATATATTCCGAGCACGGATTGCTGGCGCGGATCTCGCCGGAAGCCGGGCAGGTGTGCCAGTCATTGATGGTGGTGTGATACTGGATACCGGGGTCGGCGCTCGCCCAGGCGGCCACGCCGATCTTTTCCCAGAGCTCGCGCGCGGGCAGGCGCTTCGTCACCTCGCCATTGAGGCGGCTCGTGAGCGACCATTCCTCGTCCTGCTCGACGGCACGCAGGAACGCATCCGACACGCGCACCGTATTGTTCGAGTTCTGGCCGGAAACGGTGAGATAGGCTTCCGAGTCCCAGTCCGTGTCATAGACGTCGAACTCGATATCGGTATAGCCCTGCTTCGCGAACTGGATCACGCGCTGGACATAGTTCTCCGGCACATGCGCCTTGCGCGCGGCCGAGATCTCGCGCTTCAGCGCCGGGTTCTTCTTCGCATCGAAGCAGGCATCGCCATCCGCCTCGCAATTCACGCAGGCGCGCATGATGGTGGAGAGGTGCTTGCGGTTCACCTTGGAGCCGGTGACGAGGGCGGCAACCTTCTGCTCCTCCTTCACCTTCCAGTCGATGAAATCCTCGATGTCCGGATGGTCGATATCGACGATCACCATCTTCGCGGCGCGACGCGTCGTGCCGCCGGACTTGATCGCACCCGCCGCGCGGTCGCCGATCTTGAGGAAGCTCATCAGGCCGGACGACTTGCCGCCGCCCGAAAGGGACTCATTTTCGCCGCGCAGCGTCGAGAAGTTGGAACCCGTGCCCGAGCCGTATTTGAAGAGCCGCGCCTCGCGCACCCAGAGATCCATGATGCCGTTCTCGTTGACGAGATCGTCGTTCACGCTCTGGATGAAGCAGGCATGGGGCTGCGGATATTCATAGGCCGTGTCCGTCGGCGCGGTGATGCCGGTCGCCGGATCGGTGCGCCAGTGACCCTGCGCCGGGCCGTCGATGCCATAGGCCCAGTGGAGGCCGGTGTTGAACCATTGCGGCGAGTTGGGCGCGGCGATCTGCGCGGCCAGCATGAAGCGGTGCTCGTCGTAGAAGGCGCGGGCGTCGGCTTCGGAGTCGAAATAGCCGCCCTTCCAGCCCCAATAGGCCCAGGTACCGGCAAGACGGTCGAAGACCTGGCGCGCATCGCGCTCCGGGCCGAACCGGTCTTCCGGGCGCAGCGCCTGGAGCGCGTCCGCATCCGGCTCATGGCGCCAGAGGAAGTCCGGCACGCCGTCTTCCGGGACGGCCTTCAGAACGGCGGCGACGCCCGCCTTGCGGAAATATTTCTGGGCCAGCACGTCGCAGGCGACCTGGCTCCACTCGGCCGGCACCTGGATATCCTGCAGGTGGAAGACGACCGAGCCGTCCGGATTGCGAATCTCGCTCGCCGTGGTCCTGAACTCGATGCCTTCGTAAGGCGACTGGCCCTCGACTGTGAAACAACGCTGGATACGCATCTGGCCCCCGAAATGTCCGCTCAACTCTCATGCCCACAGGGAGGCGTGGCGGTGCAGGGCGGCCGGATTTCCCGGTTTTTGGGCGCAAAATGCCGCCGCGCAAAGCCGCTCTGGATCGCATCAGCCAAGTGTCTGATTCCAGAAGGCTTTTGACGCCGGACTTTCTTGCCCTGTGTGGTGCCCGCCTGTCGCTCGTGCCTCTCCCCTAAGGGAAATGAAATCCTAGGGAGGAGGGCGGGGGGCCGTCAAGCCAAAGTCACAAGATGTAGATGTGACAGGCATTCGACACACGAGATCGAGTGTCCTGCCCGCCCGAATCGGCGGGTTAACAAAGCGGAAACCGCCTCTTTGGTATGAATCGCTCTACAAAGCCCGAAATGGGGGAGCGTGTAGTGGGTGAACTGAGCACGGCATTTGGCAAGGAGCTCAAGTCGCTGAAAATCCTCATGGTCGAGGATAATGGCGGCATGCGGCTGCTGCTGCGGACGATGCTCAACACCTTCGGCATCGCCAATGTCCGCCAGGCCCGGGACGGGACCGACGGGCTTATGGAACTTCAGCTCCACGACATCGACCTCGTCATTTCCGACTGGGAAATGCAGCCGATGAACGGCCGCGACTTCATCACCAGCGTCCGCCTGATCGGCAACGAGCCGGTCTGCTTCACGCCGATCATCGTGCTGACGGGGCACGCCTCGCATTCGCTGATCAAGGAGGCTTTCGAGATCGGCGCGACGCATCTTCTCGTGAAGCCGGTCACGCCCGCGAGCCTTCTCCACCGGATCGAATGGGTGCTCCAGGACGACCGCCAGTTCGAGAAGGCGGGCAATATCTATCGCCAGCCCATGCTGCTGAAGGAGCGCGACGGGCTGAAGCGCGCCAAGGCCGTAGGCCAGACCACCTGGTCGCTCGAATAGGCCGATTTGGCCGCCGCCAAGGCTGGACCCGGCCTTCCCCGAGTGTCATATTCTGCCGGTTTTCCAGCCCCCTCCGGCCGGATTCGCATCTGGAATTGAAGCTCGGCGCAGCTTCCAACGGGAATGCCTTTCATGGGTTTGTTTTCGGAAATCTTCATCTGGTGGCACGGCCAGACCATGGGCACGCGCTTCCAGACCTGGCGCAACGGGCGCCTGGTGGGCGAGGACGAGCAGGGCAACAAATATTACGAGGCAAGGAACGGCGAATCCGTCGGCGGCTATGTCCGCCGCTGGGTGATCTACAACGGAGATGCCGAAGCCTCCCGCGTGCCCGCCGACTGGCATGGCTGGCTGCACCACACGGTGGACACGCCGCCGACCGAGGAAGATTACCGTCCGCGCGACTGGCAGCAGGCGCATGTGCCGAACCTTACCGGCACGCCGCACGCCTATCGTCCGGCCGGCAGCCTCCACAAGGGCGGCCAGCGCCCGAAGGCGACCGGCGACTATCAGGCCTGGCGGCCCGAATAATTCCCATCCCTTCCGGAGAGCCACATGCAAAGCAATCTCGTCGAAACCCTGATCGGTACGCTGGTTGTCGCCGTGGCGGCGGTATTCCTGTTTTACGGATATTCCTCTTCGGGCATGAGAAGCGCCTCGGGCTATCAGGTGAACGCCGCCTTCAGCGCCGTGGACGGGCTCGCGAACGGCGCCGATGTGCGCCTCTCCGGCATCAAGATCGGCACCGTGGTGCGCCAGCGGCTCGACCCCGAGACCTATCAGGCCGTGGTGACCCTCGATATTGCGAGCAATGTGAAGCTGCCGGATGACAGCAGCGCCAAGATCACCAGCGAAGGTCTGCTCGGCGGCAGCTATATTTCGGTGACGCCCGGCGGCAGCGAGGACATGCTGACAAGCGGCGGCGAGATCATGTTCACGCAAGGCTCGGTCGATCTGATGAGCCTGATCGGCCAGGCCGTGTTCTCCGCGACGGATAGCGGACAGTAAGGCCGGGCCCGGGAGCCTTCATGCGCCATCGCGTTTTCCTTCCGCTCTGCGCCGCGCTCGTCCTGACTGCGGCGCCCGCGCTCGCCGAAAAATACCCGGTCGCCGTATTCAGCGGTCTCGACAAGATCACCGCCCGCGTCGAGAGTTTCGAGGCGAGGGTGGACGAGCCTGCGCGCTTCGGCTCGCTCGAGGTTCTGGTGCGTGCCTGCGACAAGCGGCCGCCCGAGGAGCCGCCGCGGACCGCCGCCTATGTCGAAATCCGCCAGCCCGACCGCGAGGAAGAGGGCGAGGCGGAGACGGGCGAGGCACCGCCCATCTTCAAGGGATGGATGTTCGCGGAAAGCCCGGGCCTCAACGCGCTCGAGCACCCCGTCTACGATATCTGGGTCACCGACTGCAAAATGTAGCCGGGTGCCGCGTCGTCCGGCAGGGCGTGGAAATCCGCTTTCCGCATCGTCGCGCGGGCGAGGCGCGCCCGGTATTGATCCCGCGAAATCTCGACCGCCCCGAACTGGGCCAGATGCGAGGTCACGAACTGCGTGTCGAGCAGGTCGTAGCCGCCGCGAATGAGGCGCGCCACGAGATAGACCAGCGCCACCTTGCTCGCATCCTTTTCGCGCGAGAACATGCTCTCGCCGAAAAATGCCGCGCCGAGCGACACGCCGTAAAGCCCGCCAACGAGTTGTCCACCGCGCCAGCACTCCACGGAGTGGGCGCGTTCATGCCTGTGAAGCTCGCAATAAAGATCGAGAATGCGCTCGTTGATCCAGGTGCCGTCGCGGCCGGGAGAATGCTCCGCGCAGCCGAGCATCACCTCGCGGAAGGCCGCGTCGATGCGGATGTCGAAGGGCGCGTGGCGAATGGTGCGCGCAAGGCGCTTCGGAACGTGGAAGGCTTCGAGAGGAAGGATGCCGCGCCGCTCCGGATCGATCCAGTAAAGCTCCGGATCGTCGCGCGACTCCGCCATCGGAAAGACGCCATAGGCATAGGCGCGCAGCAGCGTCTGGGCGTCGATATCGTTCATGCCGGAATTGCGGGTCCCTGCCATCCTGTCACCCCGCGCGCAATCTAGCCAAAGCGGTAGGCCTACGATAGCCGCATCGGGCCGGGCCGCGCCTCATTATTCTTCGTCTGTCCCGGCTTCGGGAAGCTCTTCGCTGGCCTCGGCCAATGCCTGCACATTTTCTGCGCAATCGCTGTCCTCGCCGAGCCCGAACTGGACCGTGGGGATGAGCGCGGCAAGCGGCGTCAGCAATACGCCGAGCGCTATGGCCGGCGCCGTGCGGACCGCGAGCTCGCCCGCATCGGGGCCGACCGCCGGATCTTTCAGCCTGCCTTCGACGATGATGGGAGCGGCCAGGGCGGCGACGCTCGCCGTTTTGGGCTCCGTCTCGATGCGATAGGAAATCCTCTCGCGCGAGAGGTCGATGGCGCCGGAGCCGATGACATTTGCCTCTTCCGTGTCGAGATAAAGGACACGGGTGTGCAGCACGCCCTCTTCGAGCCCGAAATCGCCTGCCATGCAGCGGATGTTCGTGCGATCGGGAATGCCGAGCGCCGAGAGGATCGCATTGCCGAGATCGAGCCCGGCAAGGTTGACGAGAAGCGCGCTCACCTCGCCGCCGGACATGAAGAGCTTCAGATCGCCATCGCCCTGGCCGAGCATTTCGGCGATGGAATTGCCCTGCCCTTCGACATGCGCCCGCCCGCCGATCTTGCCCGTGCCCTCGAAAATATCGGTCTCTTCCATGATGCGTTGCAGATCGACGTTCTGGAAATCCGCACTGGCCGTGGTGTGGATCGGATTCTGCCGGGCATCGAGAATGACACTGCTCGCGATCTGCCCTTCGCCGATACCGAAATTCAGAGGATCGAGGGTGACGAGCCCGTTCTCGATCCGGAGCGTCGCCACGAGATCGTCGAGCGGCATGTTCTCGCCCTCAATGCGCTTGCCCTCGTAACGCACGTTGAAGTCGGCTGCGCGAATGTCGGGAATGTCGAAGGGCCGGTCCGGCAGGAGGCGAGGGCTTGCTTCCTCCCGCGCATGTGCCGCGCGCTGTTCTTCCGACAGTTCATGCGCTTCGGGTTCGCCGGGGGCGGCGGCGATGAAGCCGCCGAGATCGGCGAGGCGCACATGCTCCGAGCGCAAGTCCGCCTCGACATAAGGACGCTCCTCGCCGGGTACGACCTCGAACCGCCCGCTGAGATCGCTTTGACCGACACGGCCCTCGAAATCCGTGAAGCGGACGCGCTCTCCCGTGTAGTCGAGCCGGCCCTTGAGGTCGTAGGGCGGGGTCTCCACAAGCGGAATGCCGATCAGCGCTTCGAGATCGGCGAGGTTCTTGCCCTGGAGCGTGAGATCGAGATTGGCACCTGCAAACCGCATCGGCTCGGTCAGTGTGCCTTCGAGTGCAATATTGGTGTCTCCGTTGGCGATCCTGAGATCGACGGGGTAGGGGCGTGCCGCTTCCCGCAGCGAGAGGAGAGAGCCGCCGTGGAAAGTGGCGGAGAAGGGCTCGGCCCGATAGCTGCCCTCGGCTTCCCCGATGAGATAGGGCTCGCCGCCATCCGCGCGCTCCATCGTGTGGAAGCGCGCGGTAATGTCCGCGTCGAGGGCCGGGTCGGCAAAGCGCAGATGCCCCTCCGAGATGTCGAGCCGGCCGATCTCCACACCGGCGCCGGGTTCGCCGTCGCCATTGTCGAAGATCGCGAGCCGCCAGTTGGGCTCGCCCTCCGCATTGCGGCGCATATGCCCGCGCGGTTCCTCGACCGCCACGGCGGGCAGCGTGTAGCGTCCGCGCAATGCTTCGAAGAGGCGAAAACTCACCGTCAGGCGCTCGGCGCTCGCGAGCGGCTCTTCCTCGCCGAAACCATCGGGATTGCCGATGACGAGCCCTTCGGCGACGGCCCGGGACGTTCGCCCGGGCGTCATGTCGAAATGTCTTATGGTGACAGGCTGGCCGAGCGCGGCGGAGGCACGCGCTTCCACCAGCGGACGGAACCAGTTCCAGTCCCACAACAGGATGAGGGCAACGAGGAGAAGCGCAAGAACGCCCGCTCCCATGGCCCAGGGATGTGCGCGCCATTTCATCGGAATGGAAACCCGCGAAACGGCGCCCTGTTCCCTCAGGGCCGCAGACTCAGGACTTCTGCTTCAGATAGTTCTCAAGCCAGTGAATATGGTAGTCGCCATTCATGAAGTCCGGCTCGTTCACCAGCTCCTGAAACAGCGGAATGGTGGTCTTGATGCCGTCGATGACGAATTCGTGCAGCGTGCGCCTGAGCCGCATCAGGCATTCATTGCGGTTGCGCCCGCTCACCACGAGCTTGCCGATCAGGCTGTCGTAATAGGGCGGGATGCGGTAGCCGGAATAGACCGCGCTGTCGACGCGCACGCCAAGGCCGCCCGGCGTGTGGAAGTCCTTGATGGTGCCGGGCGAGGGCGCGAATGTGCGTGGGTCCTCGGCATTGATGCGGCATTCGACGGCATGGCCGTTGAACTGCACATCTTCCTGCCGGAAGCTCATCTCGAGGCCCGCCGCGATGCGGATCTGCTCGCGCACGAGGTCGATGCCCGTCACGGCCTCGGTGATCGGATGTTCGACCTGAAGGCGCGTGTTCATTTCGATGAAGAAGAACTGCCCGTCTTCATAGAGGAATTCGACCGTGCCGACGCCGAGATAGCCGAGCTTCTTGATGGCGCGCGAAACGATGCCGCCGATCTCGGCCCGCTGCTGCGCGTTGAGCGCGGGCGAGGGACACTCTTCCAGTACCTTCTGGTGGCGGCGTTGCAGCGAGCAATCGCGCTCGCCGAGATGCGCCACGTTGCCATGCGCATCGGCGATGACCTGCACCTCGATATGGCGCGGCTGGCCGAGATATTTTTCCATGTAGAGCGAGTCGTCGCCGAAAGCGGCCTTGGCTTCCGCGCGCGCGGTGGAAAGCGCGCTGGCGAGTTCGTCCTTCGAGCGGGCGACCTTCATGCCGCGCCCGCCGCCGCCGGCGGCTGCCTTGACGAGCACGGGATAGCCCGTCTCCTCGGCGACCGCATAGGCCTCCTCATTGGTGCGGATCGCGCCGTCGGAGCCCGGCACACAAGGGATGCCGAGTTCGCGCGCGGTCACCTTCGCCTGGATCTTGTCGCCCATGAGGCGGATGTGATCGCCGCTCGGGCCGATAAAGGTGATGCCATGCGCCTTCAGAATATCGGCGAACTTCGCGTTCTCGGAGAGAAAGCCATAGCCGGGGTGAACGGCATCCGCGCCCGTTATCTCGCAGGCGGAAATGATCGCCGGAATGTTGAGATAGCTCTCGCTCGCGGGCGCAGGGCCGATGCAGACGCTTTCATTCGCGAGGCGGACATGCATCGCATCGGCATCCGCCGTCGAATGCACGGCAACCGTCTTGATGCCCATCTCGCGGCAGGCGCGGTGGACGCGCAGCGCGATTTCGCCGCGATTTGCAATGAGAACCTTCTCGAACATGAGGCGGCGCCTACTCGATCACGAAGAGCGGTTCGCCGAATTCGACCGGCTGGCCGTCATCGACGAGAACCTTGGTCAGGCGGCCGGAGCGCGGCGCCGGAATATGGTTCATCGTCTTCATGGCTTCGATGATGAGGATGGTCTGGCCTTCGGTGACGTTCGCGCCGGGCTGCACGAAGACGGGCGCGCCGGGCTCGGGCGCGAGATAGGCTGTGCCGACCATGGGCGAGGTGACGGCGCCGGGATGCGAGGCGCCGCTATCGGCGGCAGCGGCGGGCGCTGCGGCGGCCGGAGCGGCGGCGGCCGCAGGCGCATGCGCGGCCACATGCGTGACGGCTGCCGCCATCTGGCGCGCGACGCGCAGCCGGAGGCTCTCCGTCTCGATTTCGATCTCGCTCAGATCCGTCTCCGTGAGGAGGGCGGCGAGTTGCCGGATCAATTCCTGGTCGACGCCTGATTTGCTCATCTCGCTCTTCTTGCTTTCCTGTTTACTCGCGGACTTCGTGTTCGCTGGCGGAGTTTTCGCTGCCAAGGCCGGACGCCCCTCTCAGAGTTTGGACTTGATCGCCTCAAGCGCGAGATCGTAGCCGATCGTGCCGAGGCCGCAGATGACGCCCGTGGCGACGGACGAGATCATGGAATGATGCCTGAAGGCTTCGCGCTTGTAGACATTGGAGATATGCACCTCGATCACGGGAATATCGAGCGTGGCGAGCGCATCGTGAATGGCGATCGAGCTATGCGAATAGGCGCCCGCATTGAGAATGACGCCGGAACCCATGCTGCGCGCTTCCTGAATCCAGTCGATCAGTTCGCCCTCATGGTTCGACTGGTGGCAGATGACGGCAAGGCCGAGCGCTTTCGCCCGCGCGGCGACCTGCTTCTCGATCGCGGCAAGCGTCGTCGAACCGTAGATATGCGGTTCGCGCTGCCCGAGCAGATTGAGGTTCGGCCCGTTCAGCACATAGACCGGCTTCGCAACGGCCTTGGCGGAGGCCTTGGCGGACGGCTTCGCCTTTGCCTTGGGAGCAACCGCCTTGGAGCTGGGTCTGGCCATCGGGTCGAGGCTTTCTGGGCGTATGCCGGAGGCCGGCGCTGGAATTATGGAGGGGAACCTATCGGGCCGCAAAAGGGCGAAAATAAGGTGCCCCGGCCCGCGCTTCGCCCCCGAATCGT
>PNMC01000088.1 GCA_013823365.1 Parvibaculum sp.
GGGCCCGTCACCAGTGCCAGATCGCCTTCGCGAAAGGCGGCCGTTTCGGTGAGCTTCACGAGAAGCGGCGAGACGGGCGCCGCCTGCTTGCGGTAGACGCCTTTCGGGTGGCCCGTGGTGCCGGAGGTGTACATCATCTGCGAGCCGAGGACGGGGTCAGGAATATCGCTCCCCTCCTCCGCCGCGACGGCTGCTTCATAGTCATCGAAGCCTTCGATCGCGCCGCCAATGGCCAGTTTCGCGGCGAGGCCCGGCGCGAGTTTCGCAGCCTCGACCGAGGAAGCGGGGAAGCGCGCATCCGAGAGGAAGGCCTTCGCCTCGCAATTGTCGACGATGTAGCCGACTTCCGATCCCTTCAGATGCCAGTTGATCGGCGTCATGCGGAAGCCGGCGCGCTGGCAGGCGGCGATGGCCTCGGCGAATTCGGGCCGGTTGGAACACATGAGCGCGACGGCGTCGCCCGCTTTCAGGCCGCGGCGGCGCAGCGCGCGTACCAGCTTGTTCGTTCGCGCGTTCAATTCGCCGAATGTCCGATTGCCCTGTTCGGAGATGATGGCGGGCTTCTCCGGCGCCTGCGCCGCATGCCAGGCAAGCACCATGCCTTGCGCGGCGGCCTCTTCGCGGCTCCACCCTGCCGCTGCTTCCGCAACTGCCATATCTCCCTCCCTGTTCTTTTCGGCTGCCTTGCTGGCGCCTTTTTATTGGCTAAAGTCGGGTATCGATATTGGACAGGCGGGGGCTCCCCAGCGTCAAGCTGGAATACGGAGTTTTTCTCCGCGCGTTTCAGGGGCAAGCCATACTCATGACGTTCCGCAGATGCGCCACGGCGCTTGTTGCCGCGCTTATGGCCTCGTTCCCGTTTACCGCTTTCGCCGTTCAGGATGCGGGCGGCGACCGCGAATTTCTTACCCTTCAGGTCGAGAACGACCTCTTTGCGAATTTCGCCAATACCGACCGGCACTATACGAACGGCCTGCAGGCGGCCTGGTTGTCGCGGCCGCGGCACGATCTGCCCGCCTGGCTGGCGGATCTTTCGGCGCCCCCGGTCTATTCGCCGCTCTTTCCAACCGGCAATTTCGACCGGCGGAGCCATCGCATTGGCGTCGCCATCGGCCATGCCATCTTCACGCCCGACGACACCGACGCGACGGCCTATCTGCCGGATGAGCGGCCCTATGCGGCCTGGCTCCACGCGACCTTCTCGCTGCAAAGCGTGCGCTCGAGCACCATCACCGGCGAAGCCTGGCAGGACCAGTGGAAGCTCGATCTCGGCGTGGTGGGCCCTTCGGCGCAGGGCGAATTCGTGCAGAACGGCTGGCACAAGGTGATCGGCGTCGACAAGGCAAATGGCTGGGACAACCAGATCAAGGACGAGATCGGCGTGAACCTCAGCTTCGAGCGTGCCTGGCGCAGTTCGCGCTTCGACACGCCGCGGGTCGCCGGACTTCAGACGGACTTCATCCCCTACACAATCCTCTCGCTCGGCAATGTGCAAACCTATGCAGGCCTCGGCGGGACCATGCGTTTCGGATTTTCCTTGCCGGACGATTTCGGCCCGACGCGCATCTATCCCGGCGTCGGCGGCTCGGAATGGTTCGAGCCCTCGGCGACGGGCTGCAACTGCTACCTTTTCGCGGGTCTCGAAGGCCGCGCGGTGGGGCGCGATATTTTCCTCGACGGGAATACCTTCCGCGACAGTCCGAGTATCGACAAAAAGAACTTCGTCTACGATGCGAAGCTCGGCCTCGTCTTCGTCCTCTGGAACGCGCGCGTGTCCTTCACGCATGTGCTGCGCAGCCGCGAGTATGAGGGCCAGCCGAAGCCCGACCAGTTCGGGTCGATCTCCGTCAACTTCGCGATGTAGGCGCTATTCGCCCTTGCCGCCTTCCACCGCCTTGCGCGCGCGGGCGGCGGCGCGGCCCGCCATGCCCTCGCGGACGATATCTTCCTGCTTGCGCGCGAAGTCGCGTTTTTCGGAGCGCTCGCGCCCCGTTTCTTCGGGTTTCGGCTTTTCGTCCCGGCCTGTCATGAAGCTCTCCCTGATTGGCTGCCGTACAGGTGAGAAACGTCCGGTCTCGCCCGGGCGTTCCGCGCTCATTCCATAATGCGAGATTTCATCTTGTCTTTGCGCCGCCGCGCCGCATGATGGGCGCGTCGCCTGCCATTCCGAAAAAAGAACAATCCATGACCCTGCCGCTCATTTCCGCCGACAATATTTTCGGTCTCCTTTTCGTCTTTCTGGGCCTTGCGGCTTTCGGTTTCTGGTCGGAGCGGACGCGGCTCGGCCAATGGCTCTCGGGCGTCGTGCTGACGATCCTTGCGGGGGCCGCGCTCGCCAATCTGCGCATCGTGCCCTTCGCTTCGCCGTTCCACGACATGGTCTGGGTCTATGCGGTCAACCTCGCCATTCCGCTGCTGCTGTTCCATGCCGATTTGCGAAAACTCGTCAGCGAAGCCGGCATGATGCTGATTGCCTTCGCTATCGCGGTGGCTGGTACGGTGGCGGGCGTGCTTGCGGGCTTTTACCTGATCGACCTCGGTCCTGACGCAAACCGCATCGTCGCGACGCTCGGCGCCAGCTGGATCGGCGGCTCGATGAATTTCGCCGCCGTCGCGCAGACGCTCGGCCTCAACGAGAACGGCGCGCTGATCGCCACCATGGCGGCAACGGATGCTGTCGTCATGGTGGTTTTCATGGCGGCCATTCTTACCATGGCGGGCTCGCGCGCGCTGCTGCGCTTCATACCCTCGAAAATCATTGCGGCGGGAGACGATGGCGTCGAACACAAGGAAGAAGAAAAGCCGCGGCTCGACATGGGCGCGCTTGCGATGCTGCTCTTCCTCGCCGCCGCTTGCGCCTTTGGCGGCCGGCTTATCGCGCAGGTTCTCGGCCTTGGCGGCTATTCGGTTCTCTTCGTCACCCTGCTTGCGCTGGCGCTCGCCAATCTCTTCCCTGCCTATCTCGCGAAACTTCGCGGCGGTTTCGATCTCGGCATGTTCTTCATGTATGTCTTTTTCGGCGTGATCGGCGCCGGTGCCGATGTCGTGCTGATGGTGCAGACGGCCCTGCCGATCTTCTTCTTCGTGGTGGTGATGGCGACGGTACACCTCTCCGTCGTTCTCGCAGGCGCAAAGCTCTTCCGCATCGACCTTGCCGAAGCCCTGATCGCGTCGAATGCGGTCGCGGTCGGCCCGGCAACGGCAGCGGCCATGGCGGCAAGCATGCGCTGGCGGCTCCTCGTGACACCGGGCATCCTGCTCGGCGTCTTCGGTTATGCGGTGGCGAATTTCATCGGCGTGGGGCTTGCGAGGCTACTCGGCTGAGGCCGTTTGCCCGCTCCCGCCGATCCCGCTAGAACAATCGCAAAAGCCATTTCATTCCGGGAGGAACTCCATGTCCGAGCCAGTGATCCTTGTCGAGAAAGCCGGCGCCGTCGCGACGGTAACGCTCAACCGCCCCGCCGCCATGAACGCGCTGTCGCGGGAGCTTCGCACCGCCATCGCCGAGACCTTCGAAGCGCTGGAAACGGACAGTGACGTTCGCGTCGTCATCCTGACCGGCGCCGGCAAGGCCTTCTGCGCGGGTCTCGATCTCAAGGAACTCGGCTCCGACACGGGCGGCATCAATGCGACGATCGGCGACAAGGACCCCGTGACCTCCATCGGCCGCTTCTCCGGTCCCGTCATCGGCGCGATCAACGGCGTTGCGATCACCGGCGGCTTCGAACTCGCCATTGCCTGCGACGTGCTGATCTGCTCCGAGACCGCGCGCTTCGCCGATACGCATGCGCGCGTCGGCATCCTGCCGGGCTGGGGTCTCAGCCAGAAGCTCAGCCGCGCCATCGGCATCTACCGCGCGAAGGAACTTTCGCTCACCGGCAATTTCCTCTCCGCCCAGCAGGCCGCTGAATGGGGCCTCGTCAACCGCGTCGTGGCGGCGGACGATCTCCTTCCCACCTGCCGCAAGCTTGCGGACGACATGCTCTCCGTCGTGCCGGAATGCCTGCCCGCCTACAAGAAGCTCATCGATGAAGGCTTCGCGGAAGATTTCGGCACCGCGCTCAAGACCGAACGCCGCGTCTCAAGCGCCGCCAACAAGGCAGTGACGCCGGACGCCGTGGCGGAGCGCCGCAAAGGCATTCAGGAGCGCGGGAAGCAGCAGGCGTCCTGACCGTCAGAGGCAGGGCGAGAGCCAGAACACCGCAAAGAAGCAGAAGACGGCGGCACCGAAAGCCGCGACGGCAAGATCGGCCGCCGCGCGGTGGAGGGTGTCGCCCTCCTGCGCGCCCATCTCTTCCCGCCCGCGCAGCCATTGCCAGAGCGCGAGATGCGCGGCGAGCCAGAGAATGAAAGAGAGCACAAGCACAGCGCGCTGCAACGTGAAGGCGCCCGCAATTCCGATACCGTCCCAGCCGAGGCGGCATCCGATCGCCTGAAACGTATAGAGCTGCACGAAGGCGATACCCCAAAGGGTGAAGCCCGCGACGAGCAGCAGAAGCACCGTTCCTTCGCCCGGCTTCCGCATCATGATGCACCTCCCGCCGATCCCATCGCGATGAGAAGGTGGACGAAGGCGACACCGAGCACCCCCGTCACCGCCGTATAGAGATGCCACAGCCTGCCGATCCTGAGATCGAGGTTGCGCCTTTGCGAAACGAGGCCCGTCGCATCGCGCCAGGCACCATAAAGCGCAAAGACGGCGGCGAGCGCTGTATGGAATCCCGCATAGAAGAGGACCGCAAAGCAGACGGCGGAGAGCGCGTGGCCTGTGCGGTCCGGCACGCCATTCAGCGCCATCCAGCCAAGCAGCAGCGTTGCCGCCAGATGCGCGGCAGCGCTGGCAAGGAGAAGCGCGCGGGGGCCCTGCCCCGCCCGGCGCACCGCCGCCGCGCCCATGACGCCGCCTGCCGCGATCATGCCCGCCGTCAGCGCGGACAAGGAGAGGCTCATGCCGGGCGGTTCTTCTGCGGGCCAGCCGGGCGCCGAGGTCCACAGGAAAAGTCCGCCAAACAAGAGCGACGCGTAGAGCGTGGCATTGGAGGCGAGCGTGAAGACCATCGCCCACCAGGAGGGTGCCCCGGAACATTCGGCGTGAGGCGGCGCTTCCTCGCCCGCGCCGACAGGCAATGCGCCGCGATCAGCCTGACTACCCGTGACGCGCGTCCACCCAAGGGCGCAGAAGAGCACGAGAAGCATGGCGATGGGGACGGCCCAATAGAGCTTTGCGAGCATTGCGAGGAAGAAAGACGCCGTCCCCAGCGCCGTCCAGAGCGGCAGGAATGTGTTGTTCGGCAGGATGATGAGCTGTTCGAGCCTGCCGCTCGTGATGCTCACACCGAGCGTTTCCATCTGACCGTTACGGGCAAAGCCGAGATAGCCGCGGCCGGCGGCGAGATGCGCCCCGATCTCCTTGGGCGCGATCCTGTCCGCGCGCCTGTCGACCGAGGGAAGCGACGCGAAGTTGTAGACGGGCGGCGGCAGAGGCATCGCCCATTCGAGCGTTGCCGCTTTCCACGGATTGCGCGGAAAGGCGCGGCCATAGCGGTATTGCAGCACGAAATCGAGCAGCACCAGCGCGAAGCCGAAAGTCATCACGAAGCCGCCGATGGACGAGACGAGGTTGAGCGTGTCCCAGCCCGCCTCCGCCGCATAGGTGTGGACACGCCGCGGCATGCCGAGAAGACCGGTAAGATGCATCACGAGAAAGGTGACATTGAAGCCGACGAAAATCAGCCAGAAGGCTGCCCTGGAGAGATGCTGAACGGGGAAACGCCCCGTCATATGCGGCATCCAGTAATAGGCCGCGGCAAGCATCGGAAAGACGAAGCCGCCGATCAGCACATAGTGAAGATGCGCGACGACGAAATGCGTGTCGTGGGCCTGCTTGTCGAAGGGAATCATGGCAAGCATGACGCCTGTCAGTCCGCCGATCACGAAGACAAAGAAGAAGCCGAAGACGTAAAGCATCGGCACATTGAAACGCGGGCGGCCATAGGTGAGCGTGGCGAGCCAGGAAAATATCTGGATCGCGGTCGGCACGGCGACAAGCGCACTCGCCGCCGAGAAGAAGGCCATCGCGAGATGCGATATGCCGACCATGTACATGTGGTGAACCCAGAGGCCGAAAGAGAGAAAGGCCATGGCGATGATGGCGGCCACGACCGCGCCATAGCCGATGAGAGGGCGGCCGGCAAAGACGGGAATAAGGGTCGAGAGCACTCCCGCCGCGGGCAGGAAGATGATGTAGACCTCGGGATGACCGAAGAGCCAGAAGAGGTGCTGCCAGAGCAGCGGGTCGCCGCCGCGCTCCGGATCGAAGAAGGGAAGGCCGAAGGCGCGCTCCACCTCGAGCAGGATCGAGCCGAGAATAAGCGGCGGGAAGGCGAAGAGCATCATGCCTGCGACCACCAGCATGTACCAGGCAAGGATCGGCATGCGCGCGAGCGACATGCCGGGCGCGCGCAGCTTCAGGATGCTGACGACGATTTCCACCGCTGCGCAGACGGCGGAAATTTCCACGAAGGTGACGCCGAGCAGCCAGACGTCTGAATTGATGCCCGGTGAATGGATGCTGGAGGAGAGCGGCGTATACATGAACCAGCCGGCATCGGGTGCCACGCCCGCTGCCAATGCGCCGATAAGCATGAGCCCGCCGAAGAGGTAGCACCAGTAGCCGAAGGCAGTGAGGCGCGGAAAAGCAAGGTCGCGCGCGCCGAGAAGCTTCGGCAGGAGATAGATCGCAAAGCCCTCGATGAGCGGAATCGCGAAGAGGAACATCATGATGGTGCCGTGCATGGTGAAGACCTGCGAATAGAGGCCTTCCTCCATGAAGGGGCTTGCGGATGTGGCGAGCTGGGCGCGGATCAGCATGGCGAGGAGACCGCCGATCGCGAAGAAGATGCCGGAAGTGACGATGAAACGCAGGCCGACCGCCGTGTGGTTCACGGCGGAAAGCTTGCCGAGCCCCGGCGGCGTTCCCCAGATTTCGGAGAGCTTGCGGTGAAGCGCGAGCGCCGTTTCGTTTCTCTCGCCGTTCATTCCGCCTCCTCCCCGGCAAGCCCGAGCGCGGCGCGGAACTCTGCGGGCGTGTGAGCCTCGACGCGGAACGTCATGCCTGCATGGCCGGTGCCGCAATATTCCGCGCAGATACCGCCGAAGGAGCCCGTGCGGTCCGCATAGAGCCGCACCAGCGTTTCATGGCCGGGCGTTGCATCGATCTTGCCGCCAAGGCGCGGCACCCAGAAGCCGTGGATGACATTGTCGCTGGTCGCTATCACATCCACGTCGTAGTTCGCCGGGATGTGGAGCACATCGACCATCGGCTGCACCTCCGGATAGTCGAGATAGTGAAACTCCCAGAACCACATATGCGCGCGTGCCTCGATGCGCACCGGATTGTGCTCGCCGCGCCAGGGCAGGTGCTGCTCGCCCTGCGCGAAGGCAAAGACGACCAGCACAAAGAGAATGGGCACGGGCATGAGAATGCCGCCGCCCGCGATCCAGGTGCGCGGGGACCAGCGCCGCCCTGCTTCCGGCCGCAGCATGACAAGGGCGAAGAGGCCCATCACCAGAAGGAAGAGCACCACACTGCCCGCGAGCATCGCCCACCAGAGCCGCGCAATGTCGCGCGCGGCGGGGCCTGCCGGATCGAGCGCAGAGAGGTCGCCGCTGCAGCCCGCCAGCGCGAGCGCGCCCAGGAGGGTTCCACCCATGCGGAACAATTTTGCCGGTGCGGGTGTTACATGCTGAATGGGAGATGGGCCATGAGCGAATCCGGCAATCCTGAAAATCCGGTCGAAGCGAAGATCAGCGAAAAGGATGTGAGCTCCGCCGTCGCGGTGGCGGGCCACCCCCTGCATGCGATGAGCGTGCATTTCCCGATCGCGCTGGTGATCGCAACGCTCGGCGCGGATGTCTTCTACTGGTGGTCGGCCGATCCCTTCTGGCTGCGCGCAGGGCTCTGGTCGGCGGGCTTCGCCTTCGCGACGGGCGTTGGCGCCGGGCTTGTCGGCACGGTGGAGCTTCTTCTTGTGCCCGGCATCCGCAGCCGGGTGGCGAGCTGGGCCCATGCCGTCGCCGCGATGATGCTGCTCTCGGTCGCGGGGCTCAACTGGGGCCTCCGCCTTCACATGCCGGACGCCGTGCTGCCGCACGGGCTCCTTCTCTCGCTGCTCGCAGCGGGGCTCACCGGGCTTGCCGGCTGGCATGGGGGGAAACTGATCTTCCATCATGGCATCGGCCTCATGGTGACGCCCAAGGGTTGAGGCTGTCCGCGATGGGCCTCAGCGCGCCCGGCTCCGACAGGGCGGCGGGAAGAAGATCGGCGAATTCGAAATCCGGTTTCGCCAGCACGAAATAAAGAACGCCGAGGATCAGCAGGAGCGCGAAGACCGTGGCGCCGATGAAACGCCAGACCGGATAGATCTGTCCCTCCTCGAAGAGCCGGATGATGACGAGACCCGTCAGCGTGTGGACGACGACGAGTGCCCCCACAAGAACAAGCTTTGCCGACATCCAGGGGGTAAAGGTCTCGCGCGCGAAAATAAGGCCGATGCCGCTCGCCACCGCCGCGAAAGCGGCAGGTGAGACGAAAACCACATAGGAAAAGCGCACCATGCGCTGCAGGCGGTAGAGCGCGTCGTGATCGGCCACATGAGCGCGCTGCACATAGAGCCCCGGCAGGCTTACAAGCCCGGCCATCCAGATGGATACCGAGAGAATATGAATGATTTTGAGCCAGACGATCATCAGGCTGCCACGGCTCCCTCTCCCCTTGCCTGACGGACCATGGAAGAAAATGCGCGAGAAGCCGGAAAGTTCCGTGGTTTTGGGAAAGCGTCAGATTCCCACGAAATCGAACAATGGTTGGTATACGCCTTTGTCCGCCTCTCGGAGCGCGGCGATATAGGCGTTGCGGCGCTCGCTCGTATGCAGGAGATCGTGGCCAGCGGCCCAGTCTACGGGCGGATGATCGAAACTCTCTTCAAGATAGGCATCTGTCGCAATACGCGCGTGGCGGCCGTTCCCGTTCGGAAACAGGTGGATGAATACCAGTCTGTGATGGAATCGGGCTGCGGCTTCCAGCGGTTGGTAAGTGCCATGCTCTACCCACCAACGCGCATCGTCGAGCAGCATGCGCAGTTCGATGGCAATCATGAGCGGATCGACACCTATATTCTTTTCCGTCCGGCGAAACTCTCCCGCCCATTTCCAGACCTGCCCGAAGAGGCGGCGATGGAGACCGCGCATGAAATCTTCTGTCAGCACGTTGCGAATCCGGCGGCGCGAGAGCCAGAGCAAGCCGTCCTGAATATTCGCCTGTTCGAGTTCGTTGAGTTCGCCGCGCGTCGTGATGTGGCTGAAGCGCAGACCCTCCCGCTCGTCGGGATCGAGCGGCGTTGCGCCATCGGGGTCAGGCGTCGCGCCGCTCATTTTTCCGACCAAAATCCGGGCGGCGGGTCTTCCATCATTTCGCGCGCGAGACGCTCAACCTCCGCGCGGTTCTTTTTTTCCGTGAGGGCCTGTTTCTCAAGCGCCATATGGACGCTCGCCTTACCGACAAGAGCGGCGGCCTTTTTCTGCGCCTGAGCGGCGACGAGATTTTCGATACCGCCTTCGGGCGGCACCACCGCATAGACGAAGCGGCAGCCCATTGCCTCCGCAAATTGCTCCATCGCTTTCAGCGTGATGCCGCCCTCTCGTTCCGCGCGTTCGGCTTGGGAAACGCGGGCGCGAGTGACGCCAAGGCGACGCGCAAGCTCTGCCCCGGACATGCCAAGCGCCTTGCGTGCTGTGGCGATCCAGCCATCGCCGGGTGTGGCAACGCGCGCGAGGGGCGCGGCCTCTTGCACGATGGCGCGATATTGCCGGGTTGCGAGACGTTTGACTGACATGACGTCAACTTATATCTAATCATAAGGAAAAAACCGTTTATATATTTCTATACATATAATTCGATTTTGTCAACATATAAATATACATTCATACGTCGGACAAAACGCTGCTCCAGCAGGCGGCTGCGCGGCGCAAGCCGGTGTCGGTGCCCCGCCCTTTCCGCTATCCTTCTCCCAAAGCCATTCAGAGCATTCCGGGAGGGAGACCCATGAGCCACGATATCGTGATCCGCGGCGGCGCCGTGTTCGACGGAACGGGCGCCAAGCCACAAGAAGCCGATGTCGCCATTTCGGGCGGCCGCATCGTCGAGGTCGGCAAGGTCGCGGGCTCGGGCGCGGAGGAAATCGACGCGCGCGGCCAGATCGTCACGCCGGGCTTCGTCGATGTGCATACGCATTATGACGGCCAGGTCACCTGGGACCCCTATCTCCAGCCCTCGACCTTCCATGGCGTGACGACCGCCGTAATGGGCAATTGCGGCGTGGGCTTTGCGCCCTGCAAGCCGGAGCAACGCGAATGGCTGCTCGGCCTGATGGAAGGCGTCGAGGATATTCCGGGTACGGCGCTTGCCGAAGGCATCAAGTGGAACTGGGAGAGCTTCGCCGAATATATGGATGCGGTGGAGGCCTCGCCGCTCGCGCTCGATGTGGGCCTGCAGATTCCGCATGCCGCCGTGCGCGCCTATGTGATGGGCGATCGCGCGCCCGCGCTCGAGCCCGCGAGCGAAGCGGAGACCGCCGAGATGGCGAAGCTCGTGGTCGAGGCGCTGGACGCGGG
>PNMC01000089.1 GCA_013823365.1 Parvibaculum sp.
CCAGATTGCGGGGCCGCGCGTCGTCGAGCACATGGTCGATGCGGTGATCTATTTCGAGGGCGAGCGCGGGCATCAGTTCCGCATCCTGCGCGCGGTGAAAAACCGCTTCGGCCCGGCCAACGAGATCGGCGTGTTCGAGATGGGCGAAAGGGGGCTCGCTGAAGTGCCGAACCCCTCTGCCCTGTTCCTCGGCGAGCGCGACGGGGGAACGAGCGGTTCGGCCGTCTTTGCGGGCATCGAGGGAACGCGGCCGGTGCTTGTGGAAATCCAGGCGCTGACGGCGCAGAGCACGCTCGGCACGCCGCGCCGCGCCGTGGTCGGCTGGGACAGCGGGCGGCTTTCGATGGTGCTGGCGGTGCTGGAGGCCCGGTGCGGGCTGTCGCTCGCCGGGCAGGACGTTTACCTCAACGTGGCCGGCGGCCTGCGAATCAACGAGCCGGCTGCGGACCTTGCCGTGGCGGCGGCGCTCATCTCCTCGATCACTGGGGCTCCGCTGCCGCCCGATTGCGTCATTTTCGGCGAGATCAGCCTTTCGGGCGCGATCCGCCCCGTGAGCCAGATGGATGCGAGGCTGAAAGAAGCGGAAAAGCTGGGATTTTCGCGGGCGATCCTGCCTGCCGGGGCGGCCCGAACGAGGGGCTCGGCGGCGCTCGCATTCACCGAAATTTCGGACCTTGCCGGGTTAATTGCCCATCTCGCGGCCGGGGGCGGCCAGGGCAGCAAGGGGAAGCACAAGGCCGAACTGTGATAGGCTGTGCACATCAAAGGGGGTAAGCGGGTTTGACCCTGTTCGACATCATCGTGATCGGCGTGCTGCTCGTTTCGAGCATGCTGGCGATGCTGAGAGGCTTCACCAGCGAGGTTCTTTCGATTCTCGCGTGGGTGGTGGGTGCCCTTGCGGCGCTGTGGCTGTTTCCCTATCTAACACCTGTATTGGCGGAGGTGATTTCGCCGTCCTGGCTGGCAGCGGCAGTTGCGGCGGTCGGCATATTCATCGTCGGCTATGCGCTGACAGCGGCCTTTGCTGCCCGGTGGACAGGCGGACTGCTCGACCTCCATGAGCGGGCGGAGCTTCTGGACCGGACGCTCGGCTTCATTTTCGGGCTGGCGCGCGGACTGCTGATCGTGACCGTCGCCTATCTCTTTTTCGCTTGGCTGGTGCCGAACCCGAACGACCAGCCGGACTGGATCCGGAACGCGAAGACAAGACCGACAATCGAGGATACGGCGGCCTTCCTGTTCTCGCTGGCACCGCAGCCAGCGAGCGGCACCACGAGCCGGACAAGTCCGCCGCCGCAAAGCGGGCAACCGCGTCAGCAGGCCGCACCGCCGCCCGCTGAGACCGCCCGGCCAGCCCCGGATTCGGGCGCTGACAGAGGTAATGGAGCGGGGTATAACCCGTCCGAACGAAGGGGGCTCGACCGCTTGTTCGAGAACACCGGGGAGTAGATGCCTGATTATTCCGGAGTTTCAGGAATGCAAGACCAGATGCAGCTCGACCTCCCCCATTCGGCCCCCGGGCCGCAATCCGCCCGAAAACAGGATACCGGTCCCTTTTTGCTTACAGATGACGAGCTCCACGGCGACAAGCTGCGCGAGGAATGCGGCGTCTTCGGCATTTTCGGCCATCCCGACGCGGCAGCGCTGACGGCGCTCGGGCTCCATGCGCTTCAGCACCGGGGCCAGGAGGCGGCGGGGATCGTCGCCTATGATGGCGAGCATTTCCATTCGGAGCGCCGGCTCGGGCTTGTCGGCGACCACTTCTCCTCCGCCAAGATGATCGACCGGCTGAAGGGCGAGATGGCGATCGGCCATGTGCGCTATTCGACGACCGGCGAGACGATCCTCCGCAACGTGCAACCGCTCTTCGCCGATCTCTGGGGCGGCGGCTTCGCGGTGGCTCATAACGGCAATCTGACGAATGCGATCACGCTCCGGAACGAACTGGTGCGCGACGGTGCAATCTTCCAGTCCACCTCCGATACCGAGACGATCCTGCAGCTCGTGGCGCGCAGCCGGAAGCCGCGCGTCATGGAGCGCTTCGTCGACGCGCTCGGCCAGATCCAGGGCGCCTATGCGCTGGTCGCCCTGACCAACAAGAAGCTCATCGGTGCGCGCGACCCGCTCGGCATCCGCCCGCTCGTTCTCGGCACACTGGCCGGCGCACCGATCTTCTGCTCGGAGACCGTGGCGCTCGACATTATCGGCGCGGAATTCGTGCGCGAGGTGGAGCCCGGCGAAGTGGTGCAATGCACGCGCGAGAATGGCGAGATCAAGATCGAGTCGCTGCGCCCCTTCCCCGTCCAGCCCGTGCGTCCTTGCGTGTTCGAGTATATCTATTTCGCCCGGCCGGACAGCGTCGTCGGCGGCAAGAGCGTCTACAACGTCCGCAAGCGGCTTGGCCAGGAACTGGCCCGCGAGAGCGGCGTGGAAGCCGATGTCGTGATCCCGGTGCCGGACTCGGGCGTGCCCGCCGCTATCGGCTATGCGGCGGAATCGGGCGTGCCCTTCGAACTCGGCATCATCCGCAACCATTATGTCGGCCGCACCTTCATCGAGCCGACGCAGCATATCCGCCAGCTCGGCGTGAAGCTGAAGCACAATGCGAACCGCGCCATCGTGGAAGGCAAGCGCATCATCCTTGTCGACGACAGCGTGGTGCGCGGCACGACCTCCATCAAGATCGTGAAAATGATGTATGAGGCGGGCGCGAAGGAAGTCCACATGCGGATTGCGAGTCCACCGATCACGCATCCCGATTTCTACGGCATCGACACACCGGAGCGGGAACAGCTTCTCGCCGCGAATTACGACCTTGAAGGCATGCGCGACTATATCGGCGTCGACAGCCTCGCCTTCATCTCGGTGGACGGGCTCTACCGGGCGATGGGCTTCAACCATCGCGATACGGACTGCCCGCAGCTCACCGACCATTGCTTCACCGGCGACTATCCGACGCCGCTTACCGACCGGGACGGTGAACAACGCACGAGCCAGCTTTCGCTGCTGGCGGAAATCGCCTGACCCTTTTCAAGAAGAACCGGAATTCGACATGACGGGACGTTTGCAGGACCGCATCGCGGTCATTACCGGCGCATCGCGCGGCATCGGACGCGCCGTGGCGCTCGGCATGGCGGCGGAGGGTGCGCATGTCATTCTCGTCGCGCGCACGGTGGGCGGACTTGAGGAAGTGGACGACGAAATCCGGAAAGTCGGCGGCAAGGCAACGCTGGTGCCGCTCGACCTGACCGACTTCGCGGCGATCGACCGGCTTGGCGCGACGATTTTCGAGCGCTGGGGCAAGCTCGACATTCTGGTCGGCAATGCGGGGCTGCTCGGCACGCTCACACCCATGTCGCATATGGACCCGAAGGACTGGGACAAGACGCTCGCCGTCAACGTGACGGCGAACTACCGGCTGATCCGCTCTTTCGAGCCGCTGCTGAAACGCTCCGATGCCGGACGCGCAATCTTCGTGACGTCGGGCGCGGCGCAGAAGTGCAAGCCGTTCTGGGGCGGCTATTCGGTGACCAAGGCAGCGCTCGACGCGATGATCAAGACATGGGCCGCCGAGCTCGAAAAGACGACCGTTCGCGTGAACCTGTTTTCGCCGGGGCCGACGCGCACCGCCATGCGCAAGAAGGCCATGCCGGGCGAAGACCCGACGACGCTGACGAAGCCCGCCGAACTCGTACCGCTGTTCATCGAACTTGCCCTGCCCTCCTCGACCCGGCATGGCGAGATCGTCGAGTATCAGAAGATCAAGGCGAAGAGCGCCTGACCTTGTCGCCCTCCGAGCCGGGCCGCCGCCCGGGTCAAATATGAAGCTCAGCTTTCCCCCTTATCTCATTCCAAATCTCGCGCCTGTCAGCGGGCGCGAGCGGCTGCGCGTCTCTCTTGGGGCCTCGCTCGGCGTATTCCTGACCGGGATCGTGTCGCTCGCCGTTCTCGGGGCGACCCCGAACCTGCCCTTTCTGATCGCCCCCTTGGGCGCTTCGGCGATCCTGCTCTTTGCCGTTTCGACGAGCCCGCTTGCGCAGCCCTGGTCGGTATTCGGCGGGAACGTGATTTCGGCGCTGATCGGCGTGGCGTGCTCACGGCTGGTTCCCGACACGGTTCTCGCCTGCGCGGTGGCGACGGGCGTGTCGATAGTCGCGATGATGGCGCTTCGGTGCCTGCATCCGCCGAGCGGTACGGTCGCACTCACGGCGATTCTCGGCGGGCCGGAAGTGCATGCGCTCGGCTACTGGTTTGCGCTCTGGCCGATCGCGGCCAACTCCCTGCTGATCCTCATTGCGGCCTATGCCTATAACAACCTGACCGGGCGCCCCTATCCTCACCGGCCGGCGGAAGCGAAGGACCGTGGCACAGCGGACAGACCACCGCTGGCGCGGCTTGGCGTGACGGCGCAGGACCTTGCGGACATTCTGACGGCCCATGACCAAGTGGTGCCGGTCGATCCCGGCGATCTTGAGAACCTGCTCAAGCAAGCGGAGATGATTGCCTATGAACGGCGCTCGGGGGGCATCACCTGCGGCGCCGTCATGTCGCGCGATGTGGCAACCGTGATGCCGGACACGCCGCTCGAGGATGCGCTCAAGCTGCTGCGCAAGCACAGCATCAAGGCGCTACCAGTGGTGGACATCGAACGCCGCGTGATCGGTATTCTGACGCAGACAGACCTCGTGGACCGCGCAGCCTCGCTCCGCGCAGGGCTGCAGGCGGGGTTCGCGGCGCTCTTCAAACGCCAGGGCGCCGGCGCCGCCGCCGGCGACATCATGAGTTCGCCGGTGCTGACGGCAATACCGGACCTGCCGCTTGGGCGGCTGATCCCGATCATGAGCGATGCGGGACACCACCACCTGCCGGTGGTGGACGAAGAAGGCAAGCTTGCCGGCATCGTCACGCAGACCGATGTGATCGCCGCGCTCTTCGCGGCGGAAGAGCACGGCGATCAACTCAGCGCTTGATGGCGCTGCTCCTCAGCGGCATTTCGCGGCACACAGCGCGAGGAAAAGCGGAAACTCCTGCCGCGCGAGCCGCTTCGCTCTCGTCTCGCCTTCAGGCGAACCGGAAGGCGCTGCCGGGATTTCCCTTATCGCTTCGATTGCAAAGCCGTTCGCATTCAACGCAGCGGCATAGGCTTCGAGCGGCCTGTGATAGCTGCGCGTCGTGCCCCGCTTCGCCTTGCCATATTCCTGCATGGGGATATCGAGCGGTGTGAGATACCGGTCTATGCGACGGTATTGCAATGAGCGGGCCTCGTCCCATCCCCAACCGCTCTGACGCGGGATACGGAAGCAGGGATGCGTCATCAGCAAGGCAAGGCGCCCGCCGGGCACCAACGCCCAGGCGGCTCCCGCGAAGGCAGCATCCAGGGGGTCGATATCCTGAATGCTGAGAAGAAACGCCGCTGCATCGAACGAGTTTACGGCAAGCGGCGCCACGGCGGAGAGCCGCGTTGCATCGCCGACCAGAAAGCGGACTCCGCCCTTGTGGTGACGGCGCGCATGGGCGATCAGCTTCGGGCTCTTGTCGATGCCTGTGTAGTGCGCGCCCAGCCTTGCGACAGCGGGAGCGAGCGCACCGGCGCCGCAACCAATGTCGAGAATGCGTTCTCCGCTTCGAGGAGCGAGCAACGAGGTGAGTGCCGGGATTGCCAGCTCACGATGATGACGGCTCCCTTCGGCGCCGGACCAACCGAGATACCAGTTTGCGACCGCATCCCAACTGTTGCTGGACGGTCTTTTCGAATTCGAGTTTCGTCCCATGGGGACATGCCTCATCCATGATCTCCGGCTCGCGAAAGATGGAGGGATGACGCGGACGTCCCGCAGGCGTTCTGCCTTGCGAGCACGATAAAGGCTTCAGGCGCGGCTCAAGGCGCGCACGGTATTCCGTTTGGAGAGAAAGGAGCTTCCGTGCAGGCCTTCAGCGGCGGGACACCGCATCGCCTGCCTGGCGCAAACGAGCCGGAAGGAAGCCTGTCATGGATGTATTGTGCTGTGCAGTCATGAACCGATGTTAGATGGAAGCCGCACGCAGGACAAGCAAACTCAGTCCCGTTTCTTCCTGCCGGCATAGGGGTTCTTCCCCTTGCGCATGAAGAGGCGGATGGGGACGCCGGGCAGCTCGAACGTCTCGCGCAACCCGTTCACCAGGTAGCGGCGATAGGAGGTCGGCACTTCGTCGGCGCGGCTCGAAAAGACAGCGAAGGTCGGCGGGCGCGACTTCACTTGCGACATATATTTCAGGTTCACCGGGCGGCCCTTGGCAGCGGGCGGCTGATGGCGCGAGACGGCATCTTCCAACCACCGGTTCAGACGCGCCGTCGGCACGCGCGCGTTCCAGAGCGTGTGAATACGCTCGATCGCAGGCATGAGCTTGTCGGTGCCCTTGCCCGTCAGGGCCGATAGCTGGACGATGGGTACGCCCCTGATCTGCGGCAGGAGGCGCTCCAGCTCTTCCTTCAGGATACGAAGCACTTCCTGCGGGTTCTCCACCTTGTCCCATTTGTTGACGCCGATGATGAGGCCGCGGCCTTCCTGTTCGACGAGATCGGCAATGTGGAGGTCCTGCCGCTCGAAGGGCTGCGTCGCATCGAGCAGGACGACCACGACCTCGGCGAAGCGGATGGCGCGCAGCGTATCCGCAACGGAGAGCTTTTCGAGTTTCTCGGTCACTCGGGCCCGGCGGCGCATGCCTGCCGTATCCCAGAGCTTGATGCGGCGGCCGCGCCATTGCCATTCGATGCCGATACTGTCGCGGGTGATGCCCGCTTCCGGGCCCGTCAGCATCCGGTCTTCGCCGAGAAGCTGGTTCACGAGCGTGGATTTGCCGACATTCGGGCGGCCGACAAAGGCGATGCGAAGCGGCGCTTCGAGATCCGGTTCGTAGGGAGCGTCCGGGTCGAAGGCGGCATCCGCCTCGCCTTCATCCGCCAGTGCATCTTCCACCGCCTGCTCGGCGTCGCTTTCCTCAAGCCCGCGCGCGAACTCCGCCAGCGCGTCGTAGAGATCGCTCAGGCCTTCACCATGTTCGGCGGAAAGCGGAAGCGGCGCGCCAAGGCCGAGTTCGAAGGCTTCCATGCGGCCCGCCTGACCGGCCCCGCCCTCGCATTTGTTGGCGGCGAGAACGACAGGCGTGGGCGATTTGCGCAGGAGCTGCGCAAAGCGCTTGTCGAGGGGCGTCACGCCGGCGCGGGCATCGATGAGAAAAAGGCAGAGATCGGCCTCGGCGATGGCAAGGTCTGTCTGGCGGCGCATCCGCGCCTCCAGCGTGTCGCCAGCGCCCTCCTCGAGGCCTGCCGTGTCGACAACGGTGAAAATGAGGTCGCCAAGCTGCGCCTCACCCTCGCGCCGGTCGCGGGTGACGCCGGGGGTGTCGTCCACCAGCGCGAGCTTGCGGCCCACGAGACGGTTGAAGAGCGTCGACTTGCCGACATTCGGCCGGCCGACGATGGCGACCTTGAAAGACAATTTGGCGGCCCTTTTCTGCCGTTCGGGAGCGGTGCGCGCTGTTACTTCAGTGCCGTGAGGCGCGCGTCGTCCGTCAGAACATAGACCGTTTCGTTCGCCACGACAGGCGCAATCATCGACGGGCCCGGAATGGAGAGGTTGCCGAGGACTTCACCCGTTTCCGGCGAGAGCATGACCGCTTCGCCCCGCGAAGAGACGAGCACCAGGCGCTCGCTGACGAGGATGGGGCCCGACCATTCGACCGGATCGCTCCGTCTTTCGGGATTGCGCCAGCGCTGCAGCGGCGTGATCCAGCGGATGCGGCCGTCGCGGCGCGAAATGGCGAGTACTTCCTGCGAGGAGGTCACAAGGAAGACGAAATCGCCCGCGACCCAGGGCGTCTGCACGCCGCCAATGTCGCGCGTCCAGATGCGTTCGCCGGTGCGCAGGTCGATCGAGACCATGCGGCCCGAATGGCTGATCGCGAAGACGCGATCCCGGTCGATGACGGGGCGGCCCGCGATATCGTTGAGCGCGCTGAGCGAGGTCACCGTGCCGGTACGTGTGAGCTGGTCAGTCCAGACCGGGGTGCCGTTTTCGACGCGGAGCGCCACGACCTCGCCCGAGGAATAGGGAACGATGACGGTGGAGCCGGCGACGGCGGGGCTCGATGAGGCGAGGATGCCCGCGCTTTCAACGAGGCCGCGATGGCGCCAGAGCACCTCACCCGAATCCTGGGAGAAGGTGATCGTCTGATTGTCGGCGGTAACCGCGAATACACGGCCGCCATTCGCCGTCGGCGAGGAGCGGAAGGGATCGCCGATCTTCTGCGTCCAGAGGATATTGCCGCTCGCCGCTTCAAGGCCGTGAGCCGTGCCATAGCCGGTCACCACGAAGAGACGGCCATTGTCGAAGGCGACGCCGCCGCCGCGGCCGACATCCCTGTTTTCGCCTTCGGGAACGAGATCCACGTCCCAAAGCTTGCGGCCCGAGCTCTGCTCGTAGGCGCCAAGGCGCGTGCGCGCATCGAGCACATAGATACGGCCATCCGCGATGACGGGCGGCGCGAGAAGCTGCGCGACGCGGCCCGATCCCGAACCCGCGCTGACGGACCATGTCCGGTTGAGCGGGCCGGGCGCCGAAAGATGATAATTCGCGTTGGTGGCGCTGCCGCCGGGCTGCGGCCAGGCTTCGTTCACACGCGGATCGGGAAGAACGAGGAGGTCGTCGGCGATGGCGGGATCGGCCTCCAGGCGCGCGCCGAGCTCCATGACGGTCAGGCGCTCGCCGGGCAGCACTGTCTTGTCGTCCGAGGTGAAGATGCCGGTCACCGTGTCGCAACCCGCAAGGCCCGCCGCGGCGAGCGAAAGAAGCGCGATGCGAAGAATGCGTGTCATGTATTTTGCCTCAAGGGGATGTCTGTTCATCTTCGCTTATTCTGCTTCCGCCGGCGATGCCGCCGGGTCTTGCTCCAAGGCCGGAGGCACTTCTTCCGCCGGTGCCGGCTCCTCGGCGGGAACGGCCTCTTGCGCGGGGGCGGCCTCGCGCGGCAAATGCGGCGCGGCGAGCGCCTGAATCACATGGGCGCGATCGCGCAAGCCGGGCGGGGTCGCGGGATCGGCGATAACAAGCCTCGCATTGGCGTCCGCCTCGCTCCACTTGCCTTCGCGGATCGCGGCGAGCGCCGTCAGCTCAAGCGCGTTGGCGCGCCAGGGCGAGCCCTGGCGGGAAATGGAAGCCACACGGGCGCGCATGTCGTCGAGGCTCAGCGTATCGACGAGGAGGAGGCCCGCCTTCACCGTTGCCATGCCCCGCACGATCTGCGGTGCGGCGCTGTCATTCGCCGCAGCTTCATAGGCGGCGAGCGCCGCATCCCGGTCCCCGGCGGCGAGGGAGCGATCCGCCTCGGCGAGGCGGGCGAGCACGCGGTAGCCCCCGCCCGTTTCGTTCGCGAAGGCGGCGAAGGCGGCTGCAGATTCGGCGGGCGCGGCATCGGCCATTTCCGCGACCAGAGCCTCGTAGCGGGCCGAGGCCTCGACGGCCCGCGAATGCGTCCATGCCCGCCAGCCGACGATGGCGGCGACAACGAGCACGATGGCGACCGCGAGGCCGATCACATAAAGCCCGTATTTTTCCCAAAGCTTGGAGAATTGTTCGCGGCGAAGGTCTTCTTCGACTTCGCGAAAGAGATCGGTCACAAGGCTACTCCGCGGAGAATGCTTCTATGGACGCAAAGGAAGCGCCCGGCGCCTGCCCCCTGCAGGCCGCGTAAAATAGCCCGGCTTCAGGGCCATTGGCAAACAGCGTTGCGGGGCCCGAAGGCCCCGCCATATTCCGCTCAATTATTTGAGCTATTTTGCTTTTTCATGCCGTAGGTGTGCTCGGGCGCGGGGAAGCTGCGGTCGCGTACGGCCCGGGCATAGGCCTCGGCCGCCCCGGCAATCTGGGCCCCGAGCGAGGCGAACTCGCGGACGAATTTCGGCGGCTTGGGCGAAAGCCCCAGCATGTCTTCCAGAACCAGAATCTGGCCGTCGCAATGGGGCGAGGCGCCGATTCCGATGGTCGGAATGTCGATCTGGGCGGTGATGCGGGCGGCAAGCGGCTCTGCGACCCCCTCTACCACCACGGCAAAGGCACCGGCCTCGGAAACGGCACGGGCATCGGCCTCGATAGCCGCCCATTCGCTCTCCTCGCGGCCCTGCGCCTTGAAGCCGCCCATGACCTGCACGCTTTGCGGCGTGAGGCCGATATGGGCCATGACGGGGATGCCGCGATCCACGAGATAGCGGATGGTGGGAGCAAGGCGGGCACCGCCCTCCATCTTCACGGCGGTGCAGCCGGTTTCCTTGATGACGCGGCAGGCATTGCGGAAGGCCGCTTCCGGGCTTTCCTCATAGGAACCGAAGGGCATGTCCACGACCACAAGGGCGCGGTCCGTGCCGCGGACCACGGCGGCGCCATGCGCGATCATCATGTCGAGGGTGACGCCGAGCGTCGTCTCCATGCCGTACATGACCATGCCGAGGCTGTCGCCCACGAGCAGGAAATCGACGTAAGGGTCGACATAGC
>PNMC01000090.1 GCA_013823365.1 Parvibaculum sp.
TTCGCCTCGCCGGAAAGCGGGCTTGGCGGCAAGATCGGCCTCGATGCGACGAACAAGCTGCCGCCCGAAACGAAGCGCGAATGGGGCCGCGAAATCCGCATGGATGACGAGGTGATCGAGGCGGTGACGAAGAAATGGTCGAAGCTCGGATTGCCGGGTACGGGCAAGCCGATCTGGAAATAGGACAATGATCCCCGTCACCGACAGGCTTGCGATAGAAGAGGATGAAATCTCGATCAGCTTCATCCGCGCGGGCGGACCGGGCGGGCAGAATGTCAACAAGGTGTCGAGCGCGGCGCAGCTTCGCTTCGATGCACGGCATTCGCCATCGCTGCCGGAGCGCGTGCGGGCGCGGCTTGAGCGGATTGCCGGCGCGAAGCTCACCAAGGACGGCGTCATCGTCATCACCGCCAACCGCTTCCGCACGCAGGAAGCGAACAGACGCGATGCCGTGGAGCGGCTCGTCGAGATGATCGCCGAGGCTGCGCATCAGCCCAAGTTTCGGGTGCCGACAAAGCCGAGCAAGGCTGCAAAGGCGAAACGGGTGGAGGAGAAGGTGAAGCGCGGCACGGTGAAGAAGCTCAGGCGGGCAAGGCCCGAGGAATAACCGCCGGACCACCGGAGCGGGTGCCATGCCGGTTTTCCCGTGCTAGCGTCTCCTGCCTCGGATCGAATCATGACAAAGGGCTGCGGACAAGGGTGGCACGAACCGCAGGCCCGGCACACCAGCGGAGGACCCCATGGGTTTCTATTCCACGTCGCTCGGCCTTGTCGGCATCTATGTTGGCCTCAACATTCTCATCAATCTCTTTCTCGCCTATCGCGTGTCTGCGAACCGCGTCCGCACCAATGTGATGACGGGGACGGGAGAGGACGAAAAGCTCTACAATGCGAGCCGGGCGCATGTGACGAATGTCGAATATACGCCCATCGGACTCATCGGCCTTGTGGTGCTGCACCTTCTCGCGGCCTCGATCTATGTGATGCATGTGGTCGGCCTCGCACTCACCATCGGCCGCATCCTTCACGCGATCGGCGTGTCGCGCACCGGCGAGTCGACGCCGCCGCGCCTTGTCGGCACGCTGCTGACATGGATCGCGCTGCTTGTGGCGGGCATTGCCTGCCTCTGGTATGTGATCGTCTGACCCTCGAAACGCCGGACCTTCTTCATGAGTTCTCCCACCGCGCCCACTCTCGAAAGCACGCTCGACATCGCCTCCATGCTTGTCGAGCGGGCGAAGAAGGCCGGCGCGGAAGCGGCGGAAGCGCTTGTGGTCGAGGGAACTTCGCTCGGGATCTCCTGGCGTCTTGGCAAGCTTGAGGATGTCGAGCGTTCGGAAGGAAGGGATGCGGGGCTGCGTGTCTTCATCGGGAAGAGGCAGGCGACCGTCTCCTCGACCGATCTGTCGGAAGCGGCGCTCGGGCCCATGATCGAGCGCGCCGTGGCGATGGCACGCGTGGCGCCGGAAGACCCTTATTGCGGGCTCGCGGAACCGCATCTCCTCGCCCGGGACTGGCCGGAACTCGATATAGAGGACAAGTCTACAGCGCCGTCCGCCGAGGCCCTCGCCGCCGTCGCGGCCGAGGCGGAGGAAGCGGCACTCGCCGTGAAAGGCGTTACCAATTCGAGTGGCGCGGGCGCGAGCCATGGCCGCTCCAGCGTCACGCTCGTTACCAGCGCCGGCTTTGCCGGAACTTATGCGGGCACCTCAAGCTCCTTTTCCTGCTCGGTGCTTGCGGGCGAAGGCACGGGCATGGAGCGCGACTATGATTTCTCGAATGCGCGCCATGCCGCCGATCTCGACAGGGCGGCGGATGTCGGCAGGCGCGCGGGCGAGAATGCGGTGCGTCGGCTCAATCCGCGCAAGGTGAGTTCGCAATCGGTGCCCGTCGTCTACGACCCGCGGGTCTCCGGCGGCCTTGTGGGGCATTTCGCGGGAGCCATTTCCGGTGCCGCCATCGCGCGCGGAACGAGTTTCCTGAAGAAGTCGATGGGCCTTCCCGTCTTTGCGAGGAATATTTCCATCGTCGACGATCCTCATATGAAGCGTGGCCACCGATCCAAACCATTCGACGGAGAAGGCGTGAAGAACCGGCGGATGATGCTCATCGAAGACGGCATTCTGACGACCTGGCTGCTCGACACGGCGACGGCGCGGCAGCTCGGTCTCGAAACCACCGGCCACGCGGCGCGCGGCACCGGGGGCCCGCCCTCGCCTTCCACCACCAATCTTTATATGGAAGCCGGGTGCCTGACCGTTCGCGAACTCATCGCGGATATCAAGCAGGGGCTCTACGTGACCGAGATGATCGGCATGGGCGTCAATGGCGTGACGGGCGACTACAGCCGCGGCGCTTCCGGTTTCTGGATCGAGAATGGCGAGATTGCCTATCCCGTGAGCGAGATCACCGTGGCCGGCAACCTGAAGGACATGTTCCTCAACATGACACCGGCCGACGATCTCGCTTTCCGTTATGCGACCAACGCGCCGACCGTTCGCGTCGAGGGGATGACCATTGCCGGCACCTGATGCGCGCGAGGCGGATTTCGCGCTTATGAAGCAGGCAGTGCGCGAGGCGGGTGAGGTCGCCATGCGCTTCTTCCTTACCGATCACAAACAATGGTCGAAGGCGCATGACAATACGCCCGTGACCGAAGCCGATATCGAGGTGAACGACCTGCTTCACAAGCGGCTCGGCACGGCGCGACCCTCATACGGCTGGCTTTCCGAGGAAACGGAGGACGACAGCTCCCGGCTGACGCAGGAACGCGTCTGGGTAGTGGACCCGATCGACGGGACACGTGCCTTCGCGAAGGGGAAGCCGCATTTCGTGATTTCGGTCGCGCTTGTAGAAGAAGGGCGTCCGGTACTTGGCGTCCTGTTCAATCCGGCGACGGACGAATTCTTCGAGGCGAAGGAGGGCCACGGCGCCTTTCTCAACGGCGCCCCCATCCATGTGAGCGGGGCGTCAACCATCGAAGGCTGCAGAATGGCGGCCTTCGCACCCATGTTCAAACATCCCGCATGGAGCGAGCCTTGGCCCGAGATGGAAATTCTGGAGCGCAATTCGGTGGCTTATCGCGTCGCTCTTGTCGCTTCCGGCACCGCCGATGCGGCGCTGGCACTTAACGGGAAAAGCGATTGGGACCTCGCCGCCGCAGACATCATTCTCCATGAAGCGGGTGGACGGATGACCGCGCATGACGGCACCACCTTCTACTACAAGCGTCATTCCACCCGGCATCCGAGCCTGCTCGCAGCGGGCCCGGCGCTCCATGAGGCGATCTTCGCCAAAGTGGGAGCGATCCGCCTGCCCGGCGGCCGCTAGCTGTCGCGCGTACGGGACGGAGCGTGCTAACATGAATCAGATGATGCCGCCGGAGCGCGCTCCGGTCCATGTCCGAGCGGAGATTTGCCATGACACAGCAACTGCTTCACCTCGTCTTTGGCGGCGAACTCACCCATCTCGACTCGCATGACTTCAAGGACACATCGAATCTCGATGTGGTGGGCATCTATCCCAGCTACGCGGAAGCGCACAAAGCCTGGAAGGCGGCGGCACAACGTACCGTCGATAATGCGCATATGCGTTACTTCATCGTCCATCTGCACCGGCTGATGGATCCCGACAAAAAAGAAGAAGGTCAGCATGAGCACTGAACCCGGCAATGCCTCCCCAGGGACCGACTCCCCAAGCGCCCTAGTTTCCCTTTTCTATCTCTTCGTCTTTCTGATCGTCGTGTTCACCGTCGCGGCCGCGGGCGGCGCGGTCACCTCGACCAGTGTCGGTGACTGGTATCAAACGCTCGAGAAGCCGCCGCTGACGCCCGCTCCCTGGGTCTTCCCGGTCGTCTGGAACCTGCTCTATTTCATGATGGGCGTGTCTGCCTGGCTGGTCTGGCGAGCGGCAGGCAGTTTCGACAAGGCCGGATTCGCGCTCGCCCTGTTCGGGGGGCAGCTCTCCCTCAATCTCGCCTGGAGCATCGTGTTTTTCGGCCTTCAAAGCCCGGTACTCGGCGTAATCGACATTCTGCTGCTGAATGCGGCACTGGTGGGGACCATCCTGGCATTTGCCGCACATAGCCGGCTCGCGGCGCTCCTGCTGCTCCCCTATCTCGCCTGGGCCCTTTTTGCCACCTATCTGACCGTGGCGATCGCCATTCTGAACCGCTGACCGGGGCAAAAAATCCAATCGGGGGACGGATTTACTATATTCCGGCCTTTATGGCGGTGTGTTGCAGGCCATGATATTGTCCGCGCAACCCGAATAACGGGCGTCGCGGACGCGACCGCCAGAGACAGGCCAGAATGCCGAAACCGACAAGCGAAGCCAAACCCCGCCCGGCAGGACCGGGCGCCGGAGCCGATTCCGCAGAGACGGCCCTGCCGACCGTCGACGTGACGCTGGGCGAGGTCGTCTCGCGCATGGCACGCGAGTATTTGCGGCCACATTGGAAGCTTGCCGCCGTCGCTCTCCTTGCCAGCATGGTGGTTGCCGGTGCGACCGGCGCCGTGCCGCTTCTCATCAAACATGCGCTCGACAATATCGTCGGCACCGACGCCTGGATGCTCCTTCTGGTGGCGGTCGGCGCGATCGTCGCGACCACCGTGCAGGCCATCGGCACCTATGTCTCCCGCTCCAACATGGCGACCATCGGCCAGATGATCGTGGCGAACATCCAGAAGCGCATGTTCTCGCGCATCATGCATGCCGATCTTGCCTGGGTGTCGCGGACGCATTCGGGGCGGTTCCTTTCCGGCTTTCTCTACGATGCGAACCGCGTGCGCGACAGCATCACCGTCACGGTGATCGATCTCGGCCAGAACCTGCTGACCGTCATCGCCCTGATCGGCGCCATGTTCTGGCTGAACTGGCAGCTCGCGCTGATCGGAAGCACGGTCATTCCCTTCGTTGCCTTTGTCATCCGCAAGCTCGGCAAGCGCACCCGCAAGGCGACGAAGCGCAACCTGGAAGGTTCGGGCGATCTCACCGCCGTGATTTCGGAAGCCTTGAAGGGCATTCGCGTCGTCAAGGCCTATGACCAGGAAGAGACCGAGATTTCGCGCACCGGCCGGGCTATCGACATGGTGCGCGCCACCGCGCTGAAGGCCATCAAGAGCCGCAACCTTGCCAGCCCTGTGACCGGCACATTGTCCGGCATCGGCATCGCCGCCGTCATCTATTTCGGCGGCCGGAGCGTGCAGACCGGCTTCCTCACCATTGGCGATCTCGGCGGCTTTCTTTCCGCCATGCTGCTCGCCTATGAGCCGCTGAAGAAGCTCGCGAATACGCAGACGCTGATGCATGAAGGCGCGGCGGCTGCCTCGCGGATATTCCCCATTCTCGACATCAAGCCCTCGATCACTGCGCCTGCGGATGCGAAGCCGCTCAAGGTAACGGATGGCGCGGTGCGCTTCGAGAATGTCCACTTCAATTACAGCGACGGCACGCCCGCGCTGAACGGCATCGATATCGAGATTCCAAAAGGGCATACAGTCGCGCTGGTAGGACCCTCGGGTGCCGGCAAAAGCACGATCCTCAATCTCGTGCCGCGCTTCTACGATCCGACCGAGGGCCGCATCCTGATCGACGGGCAGGATGTGCGCGAGGTCACGTTGTCATCGCTCCGTGCGGCAAGCTCGCTCGTGACCCAGGACCCGTTCCTTTTCGACGATACGATCCGGGCCAATATCGCCTATGGCTCGCCAGATGCGACCGAGGCAGAAATCCAGACGGCCGCGCGAAACGCAGCGGCGCATGACTTCATTGCCGCGCTGCCCAACGGTTACGACACGATGGTGGGCGAGGCGGGCTTCAAGCTCTCCGGCGGCCAGCGCCAGCGCATTGCCATTGCCCGCGCGATGCTGAAGGACGCGGCGATCCTGCTTCTCGACGAGGCGACCTCGGCGCTCGATACAGCGTCCGAACTTCAGGTCCAGACCGCCCTCGCCCGGCTGATGCAGGGTCGAACCACCCTTGTCATCGCTCACCGCCTCTCGACCATCAAACATGCGAACACGATCTGCGTGGTTGAAGATGGACGCATCATCGAGCGGGGCACGCATGAGGAGCTTGTGAATATGGGCGGGCTCTATGCGGAACTTTCGCGTTCGCAATTCATTGCCGAACCCACAGCCAGAGATACGGCGTCCGATGCGGCCGTCGCAATTGCCGGAGAGTGAGTGCCGATGCCGGTTGCGAAGAGATTCCTGAAAAGCGATGCCTTCACCACATTCGTGGCCTGGTTGATTGCGCTTTTCATCAAGCTGGTACGCCGCACGGGCCGCTTTGAGACCCGGCGGGGCGAGATTGCCGCCAGCTTCTGGTCCGAAGACAAGCCCTTCATCGCAGCCACCTGGCATGGCCAGAACATGATCCTGCCGACCTTCTGGCACAATTGGCGGGAAATGCGAATCCTGGTGTCGCGCCATGGCGACGGCGAGATCGTGGCCGGCGTGATGCATTTTCTGGGCGTCGGCACGATCCGGGGTGCCGGCGTGCCGAAGGGCGAGGAGCGTCTCTACAAGCAAAAGGGCAAGGGCGGTGCCGGCGCGCTGCGCGCCATGGTGCGGGCGCTTGGCGAGAATATCTCGATCGGCCTCACTGCCGACCTGCCTCCCGGCCCGGCGAGACAGGCGGGAGAAGGCATCGTCATGCTGGCGCGGCTTTCCGGACGGCCCATTGTGCCCGTCGCCGCGACGACGCGCGCACGCATCCGGCTCAACAACTGGGACAGCTTCACCATCAACCTGCCCTTTTCCAAAGGCGCGCTTGTCTGGGGAGAGCCGATCCTCGTCTCGCGGGACGCAACGCCGGAAGAGATCGAAGAGGCACGGCAGCGCGTGGAAGAGGGGCTCAATGCGGTTGCGGCGGAAGCGGAGCAAATCTGCGGCCGCGCGCCTTTGGCGCTCGATCGCGGCGTGGCGGCGCATTGACCCGCGGTTCGATGAAAGACAGACCTTCATCGCTCGCCCTTCCCGCCTACCGATTACTGACGCGCGCGCTCGCACCGGCGGTTCCGGCCCTGCTTGCACGACGCGAGGCCCGTGGCAAGGAAGACCCCTCGCGGCGTAGCGAGCGCTTTGGCCGCGCTTCCATATCCCGCCCCGGCGGCATACTCATCTGGATACATGCAGCGAGTGTCGGGGAATCCCTTTCCGTGCTCCCCCTGATCGACCGGCTGATCGCAAGCGCGCGAGCGCCTCATGTGCTCGTCACGACGGGAACGGTGACATCCGCGAAGCTGATGCGCGAACGGCTTCCGGCGAGGGCAATCCATCAATATGTGCCGCTGGATCATCCTGCGTGGTGCGCCGGATTTCTGGATCACTGGAAGCCCGATCTCGGCATCTGGGTCGAATCCGAATTCTGGCCGAACCTCATCGTGGAAGCGAGTGCGCGCGGCATCCCGCTCGCCCTCGTCAATGCACGCATCACCGAGAAGTCTTTCAAAGGCTGGCTGAAGGCGCCTGGCTTCATCTCGAACCTTCTGTCGCGATTCAATCTCCTCATGGCGCAGGACAAGGCCAGCGCGATGCGTCTTCGGAAGCTTGGCGCCGCCATGGTGCTGGAGCCCGGCAATCTGAAACATGACGCGGCGGCATTGACGCATGATCCCACGGCCCTCGCCAGCCTCCGCGCCATGGCGGGCTCTCGCCCTCTCTGGCTTGCGAGCAACACGCATCAAGGCGAGGAGCGCGCGGCAGCTGAGGTGCATTTGGCCCTTGAAGCGGCCTATCCCGGGCTCCTGACCGTTATCGTGCCGCGCCACCCGGCTCGAGGGGGATCGATCGCCCGCGAGTTGCGCGCGCTCGGCCTCACGGTCGCCTGCCGATCTACCGGCGATCCGATAAAAGACAACACGCAAATCTATCTCGGCGACACGCTGGGCGAGATGGGTCTCTTCTATTCGTTCTGCGACATCGCGTTCATCGGGGGCACGCTCGATATGACGGGAGGACACAATCCTTTCGAAGCTGCCCTGCTCCGCTGTGCGCTCGTCGCAGGCCCGTCCGGCTTCAACTTCGCAGAGACCTATGCGTCCTTCGTCGAGGCAAAAGCGATGATCCGCGTTGCCTCCGTCGCCGAGCTCGCACAAACCATCTCGCATTTGCTCGCCGACACGGCCGGGCGGACGCGCATGGCCGAAGCCGCGTTCGGCCTCGCGACAGCCGGCAGCGGCGCGACGCAAGCGACGGCCGAGGCGCTGCTGGCTTTGCTGCCTCTTGCCGAGAACGGGAAGCCGGATCATGCGTGAACCGCGCTTCTGGTATCCCGAAAGGCGGGGCACAGTGCCGCTGGCGGCACGGCTTCTCGGGCCCGCTGGCTATCTCTATGGCATGGCCGGCCGCTTCAAACAGCGTGCCGCCAAGCCGGAGCGCGCCGCCGTACCGATCATCTGCATCGGCAATGTGACCGCAGGCGGGGCGGGCAAGACGCCGGTTGCGATGACGCTCGCCGCACGCCTTATTGAAAGAGGCGAGCAGGTGCATTTTCTTTCACGCGGCTATGGCGGGCGGGAGGTCGGCCCCATCCGCGTCGACCCAGCCCATCACGGCGCAGGCGATGTCGGCGACGAGCCGTTGCTGCTCGCGAAAGTGGCGCCGACCTGGGTTGCCCGGAACAGGCCGGAGGGTGCCGCCGCGGCGGTCCGGGGCGGCGCGCGGCTCATCATCATGGATGACGGTTTTCAGAATCCCTCGCTCGCGAAGGACTTCTCTCTTCTGGTGGTCGATGCGGCAGCCGGGCTCGGCAATGGCAGGCTTGTGCCCGCCGGGCCGCTCCGCGAGAGAGTGGACGATGCACTCGCCCGCACCAACGCCTTGCTTATCACCGGCCATGGCCATGCGGCCGACAGCATCGCGGCGCGAGCGACGGCGCGCGGGCTGCCTGTCTTCCGCTCCATCGTGCGTCCTCCTTCGTCGCCCAACATTGGAGACGGCCCCTTTATCGCCTTTGCCGGCATCGGGCGGCCGGAGAAGTTCTTCCGCACCCTTGCCGATCTGAGAGTAGAGGTGACGGAGACAATTTCTTTCCCCGACCACCACCTCTACAGCGATCGCGATGCGCTATCGCTGATCGTGCGGGCCCGGGAGCTCGGTGCGCGGCTCATCACCACGGAGAAGGACGCGGCGCGGCTCACCCATGCCGCCGCATCGAGCCCGAGAGCGCGGCTTGCAGAGGCGGCGGCAACGCTTCCCGTCCGCGCACATATCGCCAATTTCGAGACGCTGATAGCTCTCATCGCCGACGCCGTCTCTCGCGCCAGACGGCGCTGAAGCTGCTATAAACCGTCCTGCAACAAGGAAGAATCGACGGGCATGGCCTTCGGAGGCAAAGTCAAACATCTGGCCGAGTATGCGGGGCTCAGGCTGGCGCTCTGTTTCTTCGGCGCCATGAGCGTCGATCGCGCCTCCGCCGTTGGCGGATGGCTCGGCCGCACCGTGGGGCCGCGGGTGGGCATCTCGAACAGGGCGCGACGTAACATCGGCCTTGCCATGCCCGACCTCGATGCGAATGAGGTGGAACGCATCGTCGTCGGCATGTGGGACAATCTCGGGCGCACTATTGCCGAATATGCGCATCTGCCCGTCTTCGCAAAGCCGGAGGAGCGGTACCGGCTCGAGGTCGTCCATGCGGAGTTGTTGCGCTCGCTCGCATCCTCAAGCAATGGAGGCGTGTTCGTCTCCGGACATTTTGCGAATTGGGAGCTGCTGCCCGCCGTCATGCATATGGAAGGACTTGAAGGCGGCGAGGTCTATCGTCACGCCAACAATCCATACGTCAATGAATGGCTCGTAAGGCTTCGGGAGAAGATCACCAAGGCCGTTCAGATACCCAAAGGCGGTGCAGGCGCGCGCGTCATCGTGCGACTCATGAAAGAGCGCAAGTTCGTCGCCATGCTGACGGACCAGAAGATGAATGATGGACTCGAAGCAAAATTCTTCGGCCTTCGCGCCATGACGCCGGGGGCGCCCGCAGGCCTCGCCGTCCGCTATGGCGACCCGATCATCCCGGCCTGCATCGAGCGGCTCGAAGGCGCGCATTTCCGGATCACGGTCTACGACCCGATCACCGCACACCCCGACGCCGATCCTGCCTCGGAAGTGCTTCGGATCACACAGGAGCTCAACGACTTTCTGGAAGCCCGTATCCGCGAGCATCCCGAGCAATGGCTCTGGCTGCACGACCGCTGGTCCGAGAAGCCCTGGATGCGGGCGAGGGAAACCGGGAGCGCCTGAAGCTCAGTTGCCGCCGGTTGCCGCTTTTTCCGCCGGCATCGGACCGACGAGACGTTGCGGATCGAGCCAAGCGCCGCGCCAGTAGAGCCCCCAATGGAGATGCGGGCCTGTCGCGCGACCTGTACCGCCGACAGCGCCGAGCACGTCGCCCTGCTCCACGCGGTCGCCGGCTTTCACATCGATCCTG
>PNMC01000091.1 GCA_013823365.1 Parvibaculum sp.
GGGCGGCACTAACGCCGCGCGAGCGGATGAGCGGCACCGTCCCTCGCCCGTGCGCATCGATATCGAGGAACTCGGCAAGTCCTATGGCAGCTTCGCTGCACTGGACAATGTGTCGCTCTCGGTGAAACCGGGCGAATTGCTGGCCTTGCTCGGGCCCTCCGGCTCCGGCAAGACGACGCTGCTGCGCGCGATTGCAGGCCTCACAGCGACAGAGGAAGGCACGATCCGCTTCGACGGCGAGGATGCAACCGCGCTCTCGCTCCGCGAGCGCCGCGTCGGCTTCGTCTTCCAGCAATATGCACTCTTCCGTCATATGACGGTCTTCGACAACGTGGCCTTCGGCCTGCGCGTCCGCCCGCGCGAGGAACGGCCTCGCGCAGGAGAGATCGCGCGCCGCGTCCGCCGGCTGCTCGAACTCGTGCAGCTTGGTGGGCTCGAAAATCGCTTCCCGAGCCAGATCTCCGGCGGCCAGCGCCAGCGCGTCGCGCTCGCGCGCGCACTCGCCATCGAGCCGCGCGTGCTGCTGCTCGACGAACCCTTCGGCGCACTCGATGCCAAGGTCCGCAAGGAACTCAGAAGCTGGCTGCGCGAACTCCACACCGAAACCGGCCTCACCACCGTCTTCGTGACGCATGACCAGGAAGAAGCCCTCGAACTCGCCGACCGCGTCGTCATCATGAGGGCGGGCCGCGTCGAGCAGATCGGCACGCCCTCTGAAATCTACGACGAACCGGCAACGCCTTTCGTCTGCGAATTCCTCGGCGGCGTCGCCCGTTTCGAGGTGACGGCGAAGGATGGCGAGGCAGATGTCCTCGGCAGCGCCTTCCCCATCGAAGGCGACGGCGACTATTCGGGCCCCGCGCTCGCCTATGTCCGCGCCCATGAAATCGAGATCGTCTCGCGCGAGCGGGCCGAGGGCGTTCCCGCCGTCATCCGCGCTGTGCGCCCTTTCGGTCCGACTGTCACAGTCGAACTTTCCGTTGAAGGCCGGGCAACCCGCATCGAGGCAGAAGTGCCGCGCGAGCTCTATAGCGGCGGCGAACTCGGCATCGGCCAGGGCGTCTTCATCCGCGCCACATCGGCCCGGATTTACGCAACGAAATGAGGCTGGCGGCGGCGGTCCCCGCTGGGCCGCCGCCAACTGCCCCTTCTAGCTGCGTCGTTCACGCCACAAAGCCCCGAATCCGGGCCAAATCGGGCATGCATGGTCGGCTTCGTCTGGATTTCCCGGCCAAACGCTGCTTGAATCCCGGTTAACGAAATACGACTCGACGGGAGCTCATCTTGGCCGAAGACCTGATGCGATATGACGTGCTGGCGCAGGACGCGCTGCGAGGCGTCGTGCGGCGCGCGCTCAAGATTGCGCGCGATCAGGGCCTGCCGGGTGAGCATCACTTCTATATCTCCTTCCGCACAGATGCGCCGGGCGTCGACGTCTCCGAAAAGCTCCGCTCGCAATACCCGCAGGAAATGACCATCGTCCTCCAGCACCAGTTCTGGAATCTCGAGATCAATGACGAGCGCTTTTCGGTCGACCTGACCTTCAACAAGATCCCCGAGCGCCTTGTCGTGCCCTTTTCGGCCGTTCAGGGCTTTTTCGACCCGAGTGTCCAGTTCGGCCTGCAATTCCAGGTCGAAGGCGTGAGCGCCGGCACCAATGTCGCCGAGGAAAAGGCGACGGAGGCATCGAAGCCCGCCGAGGATGCCCCTGCGGCAGATGGCGCGGGCGAAGTCGTGAGCCTCGACGCTTTCCGCAAGAAATAGCGCTCCGGCCCTCGGGCCCCGCCCGCCTTGGCGGGCCGCACCCCGCATGCTAAACCGGCGCCCATTCGAACCTTCCGTCCCTGCCGGGCGGCATTTCTGGAGCGCGACATGACCAAGACCCGCACCGAAACCGATACATTCGGCCCCATCGAAGTTGCCGCCGACCGCTATTGGGGCGCGCAGGCCCAGCGCAGCCTCGGTAATTTCAAGATCGGTTGGGAAAAGCAGCCGCTCCCCGTGGTCCGCGCCCTCGGCATCGTGAAGCGCGCCGCGGCGGAAGCGAACATGGCGCTGGGCCGCCTCGACCCTGCCGTCGGCAAGGCCATCGTGCAGGCCGCGCAGGAAGTGATCGAGGGCAAGCTCGACGAACACTTCCCCCTCGTCGTCTGGCAGACGGGCTCCGGCACCCAGTCCAACATGAACGCCAATGAAGTGATCTCGAACCGCGCCATCGAAATCATGGGCGGCGAGATGGGCTCAAAGAAGCCCGTTCACCCGAACGATCACGTGAACATGAGCCAGTCGTCGAACGACACCTATCCGACGGCCATGCACATCGCCTGTGCGGAGGAAATCCACCACCGCCTCCTGCCCGCCCTGCAGAAGCTGCGCAATGCGCTGAACGACAAGGCGCAGGCCTGGAACCACATCATCAAGATCGGCCGCACCCACACGCAGGACGCGACGCCGCTGACGCTCGGCCAGGAATTCTCCGGCTACACGGCCCAGGTCGAAAACGGCATCGCCCGCATCGAACAGACACTGCCGAAGCTGATGGAACTGGCCCAGGGCGGCACCGCCGTCGGCACCGGCCTCAATGCGCCCATCGGCTTTGCCGAGAAGGTGGCGGAAAACGTCGCTGCCATCACCAAGCTCCCCTTCAAGACCGCGCCCAATAAATTCGAGGCGCTCGCCGCCCATGACGCGATGGTGATGAGCCACGGTGCGATCAACACGGTTGCCGCCTCGCTCTTCAAGATTGCAAACGACATCCGCTTCCTCGGCTCCGGCCCGCGCTCCGGCCTCGGCGAACTGTCGCTGCCGGAAAACGAGCCCGGTTCCTCGATCATGCCGGGCAAGGTGAACCCGACCCAGTGCGAGGCGATGACGCAGGTCTGTGTGCAGATTTTCGGCAATCACGCGGCACTCACTTTCGCAGGCTCACAGGGCCATTTCGAGCTGAATGTCTTCAACCCGGTGATGGCCTACAACTTCCTGCAGTCGGTGCGACTGATGGCCGATGCGGCGGTGAGCTTCACCGATAATTGCGTGCTGGGCATCGAGCCGCGCGAGGACAACATCAAGGCGGCGCTCGAACGCTCGCTGATGCTCGTCACCGCCCTGGCGCCGAAGATCGGCTACGACAATGCCGCCAAAATCGCCAAGACCGCACACAAGAACGGCACCACACTCCGCGAGGAAGCTGTCGGCGGCGGCTATGTGACGGATGAGGAATTCGACGCCGTCGTCCGCCCCGAAAAGATGATCGCACCGGAATAACCGGAGAAACGAGATGGCTGGCGATGACATCGAAGACGTCAAACGCTCGGTGACCATCGCCGGCCACCGCACCTCGATTTCGCTTGAGCGTCCCTTCTGGGATGCGCTCAAGGAACTCGCCTGTTCCGAAAAGACATCCGTGAACGAACTCGTCCGCCGCATCGATGTGGCGCGCGGCGGCAAGGGCAGCCTCTCCTCCGCCATTCGCGTTCATGTGCTGAAGGCAGCGCAGGAGAGAGCCGCAACCTGCCGGACGGAACCCTAGTTCTGCACCGAAGGCCGCGGGAGCGGCATCGCAGCAGCCCCGCCCGCCGGTTCCACCGGCAGCTCCATCAACTCGCGGAGCTCCTGCGGCACCGCAGCTCCGGATTCGTCGAGGCGCTGCTGCAGCAGTCGCCTGGCGATGAAGTTCTGCAGATCGAGCATCTCCGTCTGGACTTCCGCCTGCCCGTTACGGCTCGTCGCGGCGATCACGAAGCTCGGCGCGCCCTGCGGCTCCGCAAGCTGCACGCTGATCGCCGCATCGGCCGCGAGCCGGGGCAAGTCATAGACGAGATCGGCCACGGCCGATCCGCTTTCGAGCACCATGTCCTTCGCCGGGACGCGCATCAGGCCGTTCTCTACGGCAAAATCGAGCGAGATATCGCCTGCCGCCGTTTCGCCCGTGAAAAGTGCGACATCCACAAGTTCCGGAAACGCCTCGATCGACTGGAGGCTGGAGAGCCCCGCACCGAACCCCGCAAGATCGAGCGGTACGAGCCGCAGATCGGATAGCTGCATGGTCATGCTGCCACTCACAGATGACACAAGCGCGAGCCAGCTCCGTCCCTGCCCCTGGAGCTCCGCATTGAGGTCGAGACGGCCATCCGCCGGTGCGCCGCCAAGCGGTTTCGCCGCCGCCTGACGCAGATTGGCGTTCTCCAGGAGCAGGTTGACGCCGATGCCCGGCTGCCCGCTGCCGCCTTCGACGCGCACACCGGCCGAAAGCCGCCCTCGCGCGAAATTCGCCGTGAGCGGCGACGCCGTCAGCACGCCATGCGAGACGGAAACACGCGTCGCAACATCGCTCGCGGTGAGACGCCCGAGCACGAGACTGCCGGATTTTATCTCGACACCAGCCTCGAACGCCCCGAGGGCCGACCAGTCGAGCGCCGAAGCGGGCCAGATCGTATCGTCATCGGCGGTGATGAGCGATGTGAGGTCGACGCCATTCGTGTCGAGCTTGCCGGTGAGCCGCGGCAGCTTCCCCTCTTCACCCGCAGTCCAGATCGCTTCGCCCGTAACGCGAAAACTGCCCGCAACGCTTTCGAGATCGGACAGCGCGAGGCTCTTCTTGTCCCAGACGACATTCGACGAGAGCACGAAACCCGGGCCTGCCGCCTGCCGCCCGACCCAGTGAGCGAGGTTCTCCGGCGCGCCGAAGCCGCCCAGAACATGCATCACCCCCGACGCCGTCATATCGGCGCGCCCCGTGAAACGCAGTGCCGAGAATGGCGCCTCGACCCTGCCGCGCGCCGTGAGCGTCGTGCCGCCGATATTCACGCGGAAGTTTGCGTCATAGTCGCCGCCCGTCTCGCCGTCGAGCTGCACCGATACGTTGCCTGCGCCTGAGATATCTTCGCGCGGCGAAAGTCCGAGCTGTTCCAGCAACACGCGGCCTTCGTCGTTCGCCGCATGCCCGGTGATCTCCAGACGGTCGACACCGCCCCTCGGGCCGTGGCGCCGCTTGACGACGCCATCGACACGGCTGCCGCGCACCGTGCCTTGCAGCGTCAGCGTATCGACCCGCAAGTCGCTGTCATCCGCCTCGCCCGACAAACCGGCCACGACGATATCGACCGGACCTTCGACATCCGGCACATCGAACCCGCCAAGCGCCAGCAGCCCGCCGAAGCGCGCGGCCTTGATGGAGCCGTTGAACCGGCCTTTAACGTCATGGCTCGTCCCCGCCGTCACGCCGTCGAGTTCACCCGAAACCGAGACGGTGGCGCCGGAGACATCCGCAACGTCGAGCCGCGATACGGAAAGCTTGCCGGAGCGGAGCGCCATTTCGGCGTCCACCCCTTTCATCTCCCGACCCGACACCGTCATCGCACCGGCATTGAGCGCCAGCGTGATGTCTCGCGCGTCGAGCCATTGGAACGGATCGGCGTCCTCCGGCAGCAGGGCAATCACCGGATCGAAGTCGAACGCCCCAATATCGAGCCGAGCGTCGATAGCAGGGCGCCCTCCGGCCGCCGTCCCGAACGTCACTTCACCCGCGAGCGCAGGCTGCGCCGCGTCGCGCGCGTAGGAAATCTCGATCGCCTCGAGCCTCCGGTCCGCTTCGCGCAGATCGAGACGCGCACGTGCCGAAAGCGGCCGCCCCTGCCCGGCGGCGCGGGACGCTTCACCGTTTCCGGCCGGCGCAAGCCAGGCAGCGAGGCCCGCAATATTGCCGCTGGTGAGCTTCCCCTCGCCAAGGAAACGGGAACCATCGTCGGCGGAGATCATACGGCCCTTGATTTCGACTTCGCTCGCACCGCCAAGCTCCGCCGCGGCGCGATTGAGATCGATGGCACCGTCCTTCAGCGCGAGGTCGAGCGCGGCCTCGCGCAATGGTACATCCCGGACAAGAAGCGTTTTGGCGGCGAGCTTCACCTCGCCATCGAACCAGTCCGGCACGGGTGAGGCGAGCAGCCGGTCGAGAAGCGGCGCGGCATCCTCGTCCGAACGGACAAGGCGCTCGAGAAGCGGATCGAGCGCGAAACTTTCCGCCGAGAGATCGAGGGCAAAGCGCGGGCGTCCCTCCCAGCGCGCGCGACCGGAGCCGCTTGCCGTCGCGCCATTCGCCGCCAGCGCGATATTGCGGAAATCGGCCCGGCGCGCATTGACGACCATGCCCGCATCGACGCGGATCGGTGCCGCATCGCCCTGCCCCTTCGCTCCGCCGATCCGCAGCCGTCCATTGCCGTCGAGCCGCCCTGCCATCGAGAATTCCGTGGCGATACCGGAGAAGAGGAACTGCGCCGGATAATTCGTGGTCTCGACATCAAGCGTAACCTGAAACGCCTTCTGTCCACCGAACGCCCCGAGCCCGAGCCGAAAGGCAACCGGCACGCCGGACACAACCGCTTCCACGTCAGCTCGCAAGGGTCCGAGCAACGACGAGGCGACGATCTCACCCGTCGCATTCTCTGCGCGCCAGCTTCGGCCATTGCTCCGGTTGCGGTAATTGATCATGCCGCCCTCGAAGCGGGCGCGATCGAGACTGATGGATGCGAGGGAGAACATCCCGTTCGCCGGAATGCGCTCCGCAAAGTCGAGCCCGCGCCAGTTCGGCGTTCCATCCGGCAGGACTTCGAGATTGATCCGTGGGCGAACGAGAATGATGCTCGTGACCTTGATGTCGCCGGTCAGAAGCGGCGCAAGGGCCACTTCCGCGTCGATCGCCTCGAAGGTCGCGAAATTGAGATCGGAGGGAAGCGCGCTCGTCTGCTCGATATGCCCGACGCGAATGCTGTTCAGCGTCATTTGCGGCGCGGGCAAAACGCGAAAGCGGATATCGCCCTCGATCTTCACCGGCCGCCCCATCGTCTCGGATGCCTGCGCCTCGATTTCCGCGCGGAACTGGTTCCAGTCGATCAGGCTCGGGCCGACCAGGGCCGCGAAGAGCAATGCGACGAGCAGCCCCGCGATATAGGTCAGGATCGAATTCAAGAAGCCATCTCCAGCGCGACAAACGGACAAACAAGGGCGCGCCGCCGGTTTCCCACGAGGCTTGTTTGGCCTAGGATTCCAGACGACGGGAGCGGCCCCGGTGCCGCGTCGCCAGCAAGAAGGCAAAATATGGATTCGGACGGCGGAAATATAGTTAATTTCTCTTCGTACAAGAAATCCGTGCGCGATGAGAAAAAGCGCGCGGCGAAAAAGCAAAAGGAAGAGACCGCCGCCGCGAACCGCGTCCGCTTCGGCCGCACGGGTGCCGAGAAGAAGCGGGAGAAAACCGAGGCGGAACGCCGCGCCCGCCTGCTCGAGGGCAAGAAGCTCGGCGCCACGGAGCCCGAGAAGGGCCCGCAGGACACCTGAGACACCTCAGCCCCCACATTGGACACCCCTTGACCGGAACCTTTATCTCATTTAATAACTGACTGGTCAGTTATTAAATGAGGCCCGGATGCCCTCGCAATCGCCTAAACGCCAGCGCCGCAAGGAAGCCCGCCCCGCCGAGATCATGGCGGCGGGGCTCGATATCTTCGCGGAGCGCGGCTTCGCGGCAGCACGGCTCGAAGATGTGGCCGAGCGGGCGGGCGTGAGCAAAGCGACCATCTATCTCTATTTCGAGAGTAAAGCCGACCTCTTCGCCGCCATCGTTCGCGACATCGCAACGCCCCGCTTCGAGGAGATGGAAAAGCTTCTCGACGCCTATGACGGCCCGAGCGCCGATCTGCTCGATCTCGTGATCGGGACGCTTCGCGAGATAACAACCGCGACGCAGCTCCCCTCCCTTGCCAAGATCATCCTGTCGGAAGCGAAGAACTTTCCCGAAATCCGCGATTTCTACCGCGACAATGTGATCCTGCGCGGCTTTACCAATCTCGGCCGCATCATCGAGCGCGGTATCGCGCACGGCGAATTCCGCCCCTGCAACGTGAACGCCACCGTGCAGGAGATCATCTTCCCCATCCTTCTCAACACCATCGCGCGAAATACATTCGGCGAACTTCCGCAACTCGATCCCGACGGTTTCTTTACCGCCCATGCGGAGTTCGTCCGGCGCGGCCTCGCAGCGGAAAGGGAGGCGTGATCATGCGCCTCCACTCCCTCCTCTCCGTCTGCCTGGCCGCGCTCCTTCTTGCAGCCTGCAACGACGATCCCGAGAACACCTGGCAGGGCTATGCCGAAGGTGATTACGTCCGCGTCGCCGCCATCGACGGCGGGATCGTCGAGGAAGTTGCCGTGAAACGCGGCGACCGCGTGAAGGCGGGCACTTTCCTCTTCCGCCTCGAAAAGCGCTCGGAAGAACTCGCCCGCGACGCCGCCGTCGCGACGCTCGCAGAAACAAAAGCGACGCTTCACGAAGCCGAACTCGAACTGAAGCGAAAGCTCGAATTGCGCAGCGCACGCAATGTCGCACAGGCAGAACTCGACACCGCCCGTGCGCGGCGCGACCGCGCCGGCGCGGCCATGCTCGTCGCGGCCTCCTCGCTCGACCAGGCGAAATGGCGCCTTGCGCGGCGCGAAGGCCGCGCGCCTGCCGATGCGCTGGTGCAGGATGTTCTCTTCCGCGAAGGCGAGACGGCCGCCCCCGGCCAGCCCGTGGTGACCCTGCTGCCACCCGGCAATATCAAGATCCGCTTTTTCGTGCCGGAAGCCGACCTCGCCAAGATCACCGAGGGCGGAGACGTGCGCCTCGCCTGCTCGAATTGCGCGGAAGGCCTCACCGGCACCATCCGTTTCATCTCGAAGGAAGCGGAATTCACACCGCCCGTGATCTATAGCGACCGCTCGAAAGAGAAACTCGTCTACATGGTGGAAGCGGTGCCGGACGCAACGCCTGAGAATTTCCATCCCGGCCAGCCCGTCACGGTTTCACTGCCTCCAGCCGCGCCGGAGTGACGCCCATGAACCCGGACCTCGCCATCGATGTGCGCGGCCTTACCAAGAGCTTCGGCGGCACGAAAGTCGTCGACGGACTCGACATGCAGGTCGCGCGCGGTGAGATCTACGGCTTTCTCGGACCGAACGGCAGCGGCAAGACGACGACCATCCGCCTGATCTGCGGTCTGCTCACGCCGGATGGCGGCGAAGGCACCTGCCTCGGCCATGACGTGCGGAGCGAGAGCGAGGCGATCAAACGCGAGACGGGGTACATGACCCAGCGTTTCAGCCTTTATGAGGATCTGTCGATCCGCGAGAATCTCGAATTCGTTGCGTCCATTTACGGCATCGCAAAGCCGAAACGCGCGGTGAAGGAGACGCTTGAAAAGCTGAACCTTGCCGACCGCTCGCACCAACTGGCCGGCAATCTCTCCGGCGGCTGGAAGCAGCGCCTCGCCCTTGCCGCCGCCATCATGCACAAGCCGAAGCTTCTGCTGCTCGACGAACCGACGGCAGGCGTCGACCCGAAAGCCCGGCGCGAATTCTGGGACGAGATTCACGAGCTCGCCGCAGAAGGCCTCACCGTTCTCGTCAGCACCCACTACATGGACGAGGCCGAACGCTGCCACAAGATCTGCTATCTCGCCTATGGCAAGCTCCTTGCGCGGGGCACCGTGGATGAGGTGATCGAACAATCGGGCCTGCGCGCGCTGAAAGCCTCGCCCACGCTCGAAGATGTCTTCGTGCATCTGATGCGCGACGTGACCGACAATTTCGCCAGGCGAAAGGCAGGCTGAACATGAGCGCGCGCTTTTCGCTGCGCCGCCTCGGCGCCATGATCCGCAAGGAATTCATCCAGATGCGGCGCGACCGGCTCACCTTTGCCATGATGCTGGGCGTGCCGGTGATGCAGCTCATCTTGTTCGGCTATGCGATCAACGCCGATCCGAAACACCTCCCCGCGGCCATCCATGCGCAGGATCATTCCGCCTTCACGCGCAGCTTCGTGAAAGGCATGGAAAACTCGGACTACTTCCGCTTCGTCGCGCAAGCGCAAAGCGAGGCGGAAGCGGACGAGCTGATCCGCTCGGGCAAGGTGCAATTCGTCTTGCACATCCCGCCCCAATTCAGCCGCGACATCGAGCGTGGCCTCCGCCCGCAATTATTGCTCGATGCCGATGCGACGGACCCGGCCGCAACCGGCAATGCGGCGGCAAGCATCCAGTTCCTCGCGGCAAGCGTCCTCGCTCGCGACCTCAAGGGCCCGCTCGCTGCGCAAGGCGCGCCCGGCCCCGTCGATGTCGTCATCCATCGCCGCTACAAT
>PNMC01000092.1 GCA_013823365.1 Parvibaculum sp.
CATGTCCAGCTTCAAGTCCGATTTCCTGCGCGAACTCGAATGGCGCGGCTTCATCCACCAGCAGTCCGATGCGGGCGCGCTGGACGAGATTGCCGCGACCCGCGTGCTGACGGGCTATATCGGCTTCGATGCGACGGCGCCTAGCCTCCATGTGGGCAGCCTCGTGCAGATCATGATGCTGCGCTGGCTGCAGAAGACGGGCGGCAAGCCCATCGCGCTGATGGGCGGGGGGACAACGCGGATCGGCGATCCGAGCTTCCGCGACGAAGCGCGGCCGCTGCTGACCGACGAGAAGATCGACGAGAATCTTGCCGGCATCAAAAACGTGTTCTCGAAGTTCCTCACCTTCGGCGAGGGCAAGACCGGCGCGATCATGGTCAATAATCGCGACTGGCTGGACAAGCTCCAGTACATCGATTTCCTGCGCGACTACGGACGCCATTTCTCGGTGAACCGGATGCTCTCCTTCGACAGCGTGAAGCTGCGGCTCGACCGGGAGCAGAACCTGTCCTTCCTCGAATTCAACTACATGATCCTGCAGGCCTACGACTTCGTGGAGCTCAACCGGCAATATGGCTGCGAGCTGCAGATGGGCGGTTCGGACCAGTGGGGCAATATCGTCAACGGCATCGAGCTCGCGCGGCGCACGGCGGGGGCGCAGGTCTATGGGCTGACGAGCCCGCTGCTCACCACGTCGTCGGGCGCGAAGATGGGCAAGACCGCGTCCGGCGCGGTCTGGCTCAATGCCGACATGCTGTCGCCCTACGACTACTGGCAGTACTGGCGCAATGCGGAGGATGCCGATGTCGGCCGCTTCCTCAAGCTCTTCACGGAATTGCCGCTCGACGAGATCGCGCGGCTCGAGGCGCTGGGCGGGTCTGAGATCAACGAGGCGAAGAAGGTGCTCGCCACCGAGACGACGGCGATGGTGCATGGCCGCGCGGAAGCGGAGAAGGCGGCAGAAGCCGCCCGCACCGCCTTCGAGGAAGGCGCGATCAGCGCCGACCTGCCGACGGTGGAGACGGGCGAGCTTGCGGGCGGGCTCGGGCTTCTGACGGCGCTGGTACAGGCGGGACTCTGCGCCTCGACCAGCGATGCGCGCCGCCAGATCAAGGGCGGTGCCGTGCGCGTCAACGATTCTGCCGTGAGCGACGAGAAGCTGACGCTGACCCTGTCGCATCTCACCGGCGAGGGCGTGGTGAAGCTTTCGCTCGGCAAGAAGAAGCATGTGCTGCTGAAGCCGAAGGGGTAGCACTCCTCGTCGTTGCGAGCGCAGCGAAGATACCTGCGGGTACATAAACCTCAATCGTCATGGCCCGGCTTGTCCGGGCCATGACGGACTTGTTTGTAACGGTGGGTGCTCCCGCAAAAAAATTCTGGCCCTTCCGTTGCCGGAAGGGCCAGTCCCGAACGCTCCCTGATTTCTTTCTTCTGTTCTTCTTTCTTGTTGCCGTTAGCGTTCCGCGGCTATTGGCTGCCGCTTTCCTTGCGCGCCGCCGCTATTCGGCGGCCGTGGCACCCGTGAGGGCGAAGACGGCGTTGTCGCCGCCCGCGCCGTTGATCGCCTGCAGATATTTGATGCCTTCCTCGGCAATATCGTCGCCGATCATGCGGTCGCCCTCACCATAGAGTTCGGCCATATCGACATAGGCGGCATACATGGGCGCCGTGCGGCTCGTGATGATGCCGGCTTTCACCAGCGTCTTGATGAGCACACGGAAGATATTGGTCGATTCCTGCAGCTCCTTGCGCATGTTCTTGTCGGTGAGCGCTTCGGCGAGCGCGCCCTGCACCCAGCGCCAGTCGAGGCCGACCTTCTCGTAGATTTCCTTCTTCTGCTCGGGGCCGGTCGAGTTGCGCATCAGCGTCAGGAACACTTCAAGCGCCCAGTCCTCGATGAGATCGCGCTCTTCCTCCGGCAGGTTCGGCACGGTGCGGTCCGCCCAGATCTTGCCGAACTTGTGATGGAAGGCTTCGTCCGTCATGGTGAGCTGCATCAGCCGCTTCAGCAGCGGATCGGTCGTCTTCGCGTAGAAGGTCGCGAAGGCGCCCATGGCAAGACCCTCGACGATCATCTGCATACCGACGAGTTTTTTCCAGACGAGCGGCGTCGCCACGATCTCGCAAAGCAGTTTTTCGAGCACCACGCCGCAGGCGGTCGGCTTGCCCCAGCGCGCCTGGATGTAGCGCGCAAAGCCCGTTACATGGCGGGCTTCCTCGCGGGTCTGGTTCGCCGCATATTCCTGCGCGCCGGGATCTTTCAGGATGTGACAGAGGGAAGCCGAGAGCGCGAGCGCGCCCTGCTCGCCATGCAGGATCGAGGACATGCTCCAGCGGATGTTCTCGTTGATGAGATAAATCTTCTGCTTTTCGTCGAGCTTGTCGGAAACCGCCGTCTTCAGCTCCATGTTGAAGTCGGACGGCATCAGCGCCTCGTTCTCGAGGTCCCAGGGCTGCGAGAAATCGATATATTTCGGGTCCAGCGGGTCCCAGAAGTGGTCATGGGTCGCGGAGATGATCTTGTCGAAGGCGGTCGAGCGCTTGCCATAGCGGTCGACATCCATCATGGCCGGGAAATCGTCGGGCGCCACCGCCTCATAGGCAGCATCCATCGTCATCTTCTGATTGGTGGACATGGCTCCTCCCTCCTTGTCCGGTCAAAAGCGATGGAAGAAGCTTAGCGATGCGGAGTATCACTCCGCAATCCCAAAAGCGACGCGAACGTCAATTTCGCACTGCGGGAGGATCGGCCGGGGCAGCCTCCGGGCCTGCGCGGGCCTCGGGCGGCGCGCCGTTTGCCGGGCTTTCCTCCGGCGGCAGGGTCGTCCCGAATTCGAAGAGGCGGCGCAGAAATCCGGGCGCCAGCGCCGAAAGCGGATTCACGATCACGGTCGGATCGTCCGCATCGCCGCGCACGCCATAGGTTATGGCGAAGACACCCTCGCCCTCCCGGCCGACGATCAGGGGTCCGAGCAGCGGCACCTGGCCGAGGAAGGAATTGATCGTATAGGCGGGCACCAGCGTCCCCTCCATGTCGATGAGGTCGTTGGCGCGGTCGATCTGGCCGGAGGCCGTGAGGCCGATCGCCGGTCCCGACATGCGCGCATCCTTCACATGGATGCGGTTCTCCGTGAAGGCGAAGGGAAGCTCCAGCCGCTCGAAGAAAATGCCCTCGCCGCGCATCGTGTCGTTGATGCCCTTGAGCGAGCCGAGCGTGAGGATATTGGCAAGCACCGGCGCATCGGCGATGCGGAACTTGTCGATGCGCAGCGTGCCCGAAAGCGGCGATCCGGGCTTCGTGTCGTCGTATCTGCCGCTCACTTCGAGCGTGCCTTCCCGCATGCTTCGCGTGAAGTCGAGCGCCCGGAGCATGGTGCCCGCGTTCGTCGCGCTGCCCGAAAGCGTGCGGGCGCCGGAGCCGTCCGGGCCGATCCGCACCGCGACGGGCGCGCCGTCATTGTCGAGCGCCGCCACATCCATCGTCCAGAGCTGGCGATCCACCTGCACGAGCCGCACGGATACGCCGCCGAACAGCGTGCCGTGATGTCCCGTCGCCTCACCGATATCCGCCGTGAGCATGGTGCGGCGCATCGGATCGCCGACGATGTCGCCGGTCAGCACCACGGGCTCGGGCGGCGTCCCGTCCGCGCCTGCCGCTTTCTCGTCCTTTTTCTTCGAACCGCCAAGGAAGCTGCTCAACAATCCGCGTGCATCGAAGCGCGCGCCTTTCACTTCCATCTGCAGCGCGGCATCGGCGACCGGGCCGGCACGGAAGCTGAAATCATTGTGCTCGCCGAGCTTCACGACCGGCATGTCCGCCGCGACGAGCCCGCCCTCGGGACCGAGGGTGAAGCTGCCCTGCGTGTCGATGCCCTCGCCCGCCAGAACGAAATCGGAAATGCGATAGCTGCCGTCTTCCATCAAGGCGAGATCGAAGGCGACGGTTGCAGGCTCGCCCGCGGGCTTCCACCAGCCCGCATCGTCGAAGCGCGCCACTGCGTCGGTGAGGCCGGCCTTGATCTTGCCCCTGTTCACGCTCTTTCCGTCACCGGTCAATGTCGCGTCGACCTGCGCCGTACCCGAGATGAATTCTTCGAGCTTCAGGCCGAGCGCCGCACGTCCCGCCTCGTCGAGCGGGCCCGCAAGCCGGTAGGAGGAGCGCGGCCGCGCCTCGGGGCCGAAATTCTCGCGCCATTCGAGATCGAGTTCGGCGGCATGATTGAGACCGATTGGCCCCTTCGCGGTGAGGCCTTCCCGGTCGACCGTCAGGTCGAGTGTGCCGGAGGTGACGGAGAGATCGTCCTGCACATTCGGTATCGCAACATTCTCGGCATGGGCTTCGCCGGAGAACATCACCTCGTCCATCTGCACATCTTTTTTCAGCGGCAGGGAAATCGCGCCCTTGAGGCGGCCCGTGCCGCCGACGACGCGGGGATCGAGGCCGAAATTGCTGATGAGCGTCAGCGGCTCGCGGTCGAGGACGGAGAGAATATCCGCCGTCGCGCCTGCCACCGCAAAGCTGATATGCCCCGGCGCGCCCTTGGTCGCGAGCTGGTCCGCATGGAAATGCCCCTCGCTCACGGCGATGTCGCCCTGCCCTTGCTGGCGAATGACGGCGGATGGAACCCATGCATCGAAGCGGTTGCCCTCGATGAGGCCGCGCGCCTCCAGATTTTCCATCGGCGGCAGCTCGCCGAGATAATGAAGCGTCTGTCCGTTCGCCGCGAATTCGAAGCGGAGATTTTCCTTCGGGATCGGAATGTGATTTTCAGCGTCCTCGATCATACCCGCAGGCAGATCGATCTCGAAACTGCCGCCGGTCAGCGTGCCGCCGGACAGGTTCTTGCCCACCCATTCACGCGCACCGCGGGCGAGCTCATAGGGCCAGATAGCGACGAAGGCGTCGAAGGGCAGCGGCTCGATCACCCCGCTCACCTTCACGGCGGGGGAGCGCTCGCCGTCCGCCACCATGCCGGACAGGCGGATACCGCCGCCCGCGGTTCCGATGAAGAGTTCGGCTATATCGGCCCGGAGCGCATCGAAGTCGATCACCGCATCGAGATGGATGCTCTCAAGGTCGACAGGCCCTTCGAAGAAGTCCGGCACTTCGGTATGAAAGCGATCCACTGTCAGGTCGAGCTTCGCGCTGGCGAGGTTCAGCCCCTCAGCCATCTCGTAGCCGATGGTGCCGGAGAGCGATGCATCATGGGGGCCTGCCTTGAAGGACAGATCCTCGACCGCGATCCGCCGCGCCGTGCCATCGACCACGACCAGGCCTTCCGTCCTTTCGAGCGGCATTGTCGTTTCCCAGGGTTCGGGCAGGTGGATGGTGCCCGCGCCCGAGCGCAGTTGCAGCCGCGCCGATTTCAGATCGCCGTTCCGCTCGATCTCGACCTGACCTTCGGCAAACAGGGGCGCATCGAAAACGGCATAATCCGCAAAGGCCGGAGAAAGACGCGCCAGCGCGGCAGGCACGACATCGTTCGCCTCGACTTCGATGCGGGCTATGTCCTCGCCCGCCGGCAGCAGGCCCCGCATGGAGAGCCGCGCGGTCTTGTCGGCAAGGGCGACTTCCGCATCGAGCAGGCCGGCGAGGCCGCCATTGCCCCTGAAGATCGAGAGGTTGGCGGAAGGTGCTTCGAAGGTGACGCCGTTGACCTCGTCGACAAAGGTGAGCTGCGCCTCCTTGATGCCGAGTTCCGTCAGATAGCCGAGCGGCGTCGAGCGGTCCTCTTCGTCCAGCAAGGCATCGAGAAGCGGGCCGATAACATCCCCCTGCGCGTCCTCTTCCATCCCCTCTTCGGCGAGGGCGAGCGTGATGCCGGTTCCGGGCCTGCGCAGCACGGTCGCCCTCACGCCATAGAGATCGACCGATGTGGGGGCGAGGACGCCGCGAAAAAGCGCCGGGATGCTCAGGTCGAAGGCAATCTGGGGGACGGCGGCAATCTCGTTGCCGTCGGCTCCGCTCAGGCGTACCTCCGACAGGCGAAGGGCGAGGCCGCGTTCCTCGGCGGACCAGATCAGAATCGTGTCGCCGATCGCGAGTTCGCCGCCCTGCAGCACGGGCCGGGCGGCGTCCTCGATCATCCGGTTGAGGATCGAGACGGAGACGGGGCCCGATGACAGCTGCCAGGCCAGCACGGCCAACAGCACGGCCGTCACCGCGAATGCGATGCCCGCAACCTCCAATGCAATTTTACTGGTTCGGCGTATCAAAGAACTACGTTAACTCCCGTCGCGCGCCGCCTATGAAAACCGGAGAAATGCGGCGAAAGCGAGTCAGGCGCCTTTCTATCCCCGGGCAGGCTCCGCGTCTGCAAAATTGGGGCTAGCCAGCACCCTGCGGCAACAATATTAACGTCAGCTATCTGCAATTCCGGCAGGGAACCAGACAGGAGGCGAAAGCACATGGGCAAGGCTCCCGCAAAGAAGAGTTCCGCAGCAAAGCCGAAGGCCGCAGCCAAACCCAAAAGCGCGGCCAAGCCGAAGGCGGCCGCAAAGCCCAAACCGGCGGCAAAGGCGAAAACCGCCGGCGCCGGCCTGCCCGCCGAGGGAAAGAAGGCGCCCGCCTTCTCCCTGCCCGCCGATGACGGCTCGACCGTGTCGCTGAAGTCGCTCGCCGGGAAGAAGGCCGTTCTCTACTTCTACCCCAAGGACGACACGCCCGGCTGCACCACCGAGGGAATCGCCTTCAGCGCGCTCAAGAAGAAGTTCGACGCGGCGAACACCGTCGTTCTCGGCATCTCGAAGGACTCGATCGAGAAGCACTGCAAGTTCCGCGACAAGCACAGCCTCACCGTCCGCCTGCTCTCCGACGAGGAGGGCAAGATGCTGGAAAGCTATGGCGTCTGGACCGAAAAGAGCCTTTACGGGCGCAAGTTCATGGGGATCGAGCGCAGCACCGTGCTGATCGACGAGAAGGGCGTGGTGCGGAAGGTCTGGCCGAAGGTGAAGGTGAACGGGCACGCCGACGAGGTGCTGGCCGCGGCGCAGGCCCTGTGACCGATATGGCGGGCGGCCCGTCCCTGGCCGAGGCGGCGCGCGGGGTTCTTCTCTGTGGCGATGCCGACGGCAAGGCGCGTCTTGCCCGTGAGGTCGCGGCGCGCTGGCGGGCGGGCGGCCTTGCCCTGGGGGCGACGGCCGCGATGCCCGACCGGCCGAGCCGTCCGGCGCGGCCGGAACTCCGCCTGCCGCGGGACATGCCGCGCCGCAGCTTCAAGGGCATGAGGGGGCGGATTGCCCTGCTCCACTCGCTCGCCCATATCGAGCTCAACGCGATCGACCTTGCCTTCGATCTTGCCGGGCGCTTCGCAGGCGAGGACATGCCCCACGCCTTTTTCGATGACTGGGTGAGCGTCGGCGACGACGAGGCCCGGCACTTCGCCATGCTGCAGCAAAGGCTCGCCGCGCATGGCGCCGCCTATGGCGACCTGCCCGCCCATGACGGGCTCTGGCAGGCGGCGGAGGAAACAAGGCATGACCTCATGGCGCGGCTCGCGGTCGTGCCCATGGTGCTCGAAGCACGCGGCCTCGATGTGACGCCGGCCATGATCCAACGGCTCGACGCCGCGGGAGACCGGGAAAGCGCCGCCGTGCTCGAAACGATCTACACAGAGGAAAAGACGCATGTGGAGGCGGGCACGCGCTGGTTCGCCTTCCTTTGCGCCCGGCAGGGGGAAGAGGCCGAGGCAGCCTTCCACCGGCTCGTGAAAAAGCACTTCCGGGGCGCGCTCAAGCCACCCTTCAACAAGCCGGCACGCGATGCCGCCGGCCTGCCGCCCGGCTTCTACGAGCCGCTGGCCGCAGCGGCGTCATAAGCATGCAATATGGTGAATGAATATTAACCATTAACTTCAAAACTCTACAGGCGTATGTTGTCAGCCTGTGCCAAATTGGGTGGGATAGGCAATCAGATAGATCGGGGGCTGGGGCATTGAGGGGCATGCACCAACGGCGCGGTTGGGCCGAGAGATTCCGCAATTTCTTGCGGCATATGTACGTGGAACGGCAGATCTACATCCGTTCGCATGGCCATGTGCAGTTCATTTCGCTGTCGCCGCTGACGCAGGCGGCTTTCGCGTTCATCGCCTTTGCCTGCCTGACCTGGGTGGCCTATTCCTCGGTCAATGTGGTCTTCAAGGAACAGATCATCGCAGCCAAGGACCGGCGCTATGTGAAGATGCAGTCCTCCTATGAGGAGCGTCTCGCCCGGATCCAGTCGGCCTATGACGAACTCAACGGCCAGCTCATCATCACCGAAGAACGCTTCCTCGCCACCACCCGGCAGCTGGAAGACAAACATGAGCAATTGTCGATGCTTATGAGCCAGCGTCAAACCGCTGGATCAACGCTCGACGCGATGCGCAGCCAGCATGCGGCCATCGCCAACGGGCAGCAGCGCAGCGCCAGCGCGACCGGCAATACGGTGCTGATGCGCGTGGATGGCGGCGGCGATGACGGCCCGGCCCTGATGCCGACCTCGGCCCGGCCGCAGCTTCAGGAGAGCGACCTTGCCCGCTTCGTGATCGAGACGCCGGAAGACGGCGCCGCCATCGACGTGGCGGAACTCGCCGGCGCCCGGGCCGGGCGGCCCAACGAAGTGGTGGCCCAAATTGACGCAAGACTGGCCCAGCTTGACCAGGCCCAGCAGGGCCTCATGAACAATGTCGAGGAACTGACCGACCGGCGCCTCCGGGAGCTCAAATCCATCGTCGCCATGACGAAGGTCGTCAATCCGGAGGAACTGCTCAGGCGCTCGGCCAGCGGCCCGGCACAGGGCGGCCCCTTTATCGAGCTCGGGAGCGGGCTCGAACTGGCGGGCGGCGACGAGAGCGCCTTTGCGAAGCAGCTTTTCCGGGTAAGCCAAAACCTCAAGAGAGTGGCTGATCTTGAGGAATCCATTGCAAGAATGCCGCTGGCGGAGCCCCTTCTTCACTACCGCAAGACAAGCAGCTACGGCTCCCGCCGCGACCCGTTCAATGGCCGCATGGCCTTTCATTCGGGCGAGGATTTCGCCGCCCCGCACGGCACCAAGGTCTATTCGCCCGGTGTCGGCACGGTGACTTATGCCGGCTGGCGCGGCGGCTATGGACGGGTGGTCGAGATCGATCACGGCAACGGCTTCAAGACGCGCTACGGGCACCTTGGCAGCATGTCCGTCAAGGTTGGCCAGGAAATTGCATTTCGGGACGTGATAGGCAGAGTCGGTTCATCTGGACGCAGCAGTGGACCCCATCTTCACTACGAGGTCTGGTTCGACGGTATCGTTCGCAACCCCTCCAAGTTCATCGAGGCAGGGCATTATGTTTTCGCGAAGCAAGGATAAAGACACCGAGAAGGCGCCGGCCGCCGCCGCGCCCGTTCCCGCTCCGGCCGGCGGCGCCCGCCGTCCGAACACGCGCATGGCGCCGTCCATCATCTCGGCCGATCTCGTGGTCCATGGCAATCTGACCGCCACCGGCGACATCCAGATCGACGGCACGGTGGAAGGCGATATCCGCAGCCAGTCGCTCACGATCGGCGAAAAGGCCTCCATCACCGGCGAGATCGTCGCGGAGGATATCGTGATCCGCGGTCGTGTGGTCGGCACCATCCGGGGCCGCCGCGTGCAGCTTTCCTCGACCTGCCATGTCGAGGGCGACATTCTTCACGAAGCGCTGGCCGTCGAGACCGGCGCCTTCTTCGAAGGCAATTGCCGCCATTCGGACGATCCGATCAGCCAGTCCGGCGCCGCACCGCGTGCCGCCGCGCCGCGCCCGGCCGCGCCGGGGGCCTCGTCCGGGCCGCTCGTTTCCGAGCCGCCGCGCCCGGCCATGCCCCGCCCCTCCGCCCCCGGCAATGACAGCCCGGTGGTCGTGAACGATGGCGGCGTGGTGGTGAAGCGCCCGGCCGCGCAGTAGAAACCTGTCAGACAGCACCTGACATGCGAAAGGCCGGAGAGAAATCTCCGGCCTTTTCGTTTCGAGAGGCGGCGTTCGATGGAGTTCAGGGCTTTTGTTTGAGGCCCACCCTCCCCCTGCGGGAGGGTTGTCCGGATGGCTGGCATCGCAACTAAGAGACTGTTTGAAAAGTCCGTCAATCTACGGTTGCTCTTCAATATCCGATATCCAA
>PNMC01000093.1 GCA_013823365.1 Parvibaculum sp.
AACTGCGCGAGCGCGTGGAGGATGTGATCCTCAACCGGCGGTCGGATGCGACCGAGCGCCTGCTCGAGATTGCCGAACGCTTCAAGGGCGAGGCCGGCAAGAAGCGCGAGGAAGACCTTTCCTGGCGCGAGAAGCCGGTGAAGGAGCGCATCACCCATTCGCTGGTGAAGGGCATCAACGCGTTTATCGAGGAAGATGTGGAGGAAGCGCGGCATCTTTTCGAGCGGCCTCTCCATGTCATCGAGGGGCCGCTGATGGACGGCATGAATGTCGTCGGCGATCTGTTCGGCTCGGGCAAGATGTTCCTGCCGCAGGTCGTGAAGAGCGCGCGCGTGATGAAGCAGGCGGTCGCCTATCTCATGCCCTTCATGGAGAAGGAAAAGGAAGAGATGGGCATCACGGATGATGACACAGCCGCGCGCATCCTGATGGCGACGGTGAAGGGCGATGTGCACGATATCGGCAAGAACATCGTGGGCGTCGTTCTCCAGTGCAATAATTTCGAGGTGATCGATCTCGGCGTGATGCAGCCCGCTGAAAAGATTCTCGAGGAGGCGCGCAAGCATAAGGTCGACATTATCGGGCTGTCGGGGCTCATCACGCCGTCGCTCGACGAGATGTGCCATGTGGCGGCCGAGATGGAGCGGCAGGGCTTCAACATACCGCTGATGATCGGCGGGGCGACGACGAGCCAGATTCACACGGCGGTGAAGATCCACCCGAACTACAAGGCGGGGCAGGCGATCTATGTCACCGATGCGAGCCGTGCGGTGGGCGTTGCCTCCAATCTCATTTCCGAGCGGAAGGCGGATTACATCGACGACATCCGCAACAGCTACAAGGAGCTTGCGGCGCGCCACGCTGCCGGACAGAAAAAGAAGGACCGGCAGACGCTTGCGGCGGCGCGCGGCAACCGTTTGAAGATCGACTGGGATGGGTACAAGCCGGTGAAGCCTGCCTTTCTCGGCACGAAAATCTTCGACGATTATCCGATCGACAAGCTTGTGCCTTATATCGACTGGACGCCCTTCTTCCAGACATGGGAACTCGCCGGCCGCTATCCGCAGATTCTCGAAGATGCGACGGTGGGCGAGGCGGCGCGCTCGCTCTTTGCCGATGCGCAGGAGATGCTGAAGCAGATGGTGGAGGAGAAGTGGCTGAAGGCGCGCGCCGTTGTCGGCTTCTGGCCCGCGAACGAAGTCGCCACCGACGATATCGAGCTTTATACGGGCGACGACCGGAAGGAGACGCTTGCGACCTTCCACTCGCTGCGCCAGCAGATGAAGCGGACGTCGGAGCGCGCGAATTTTGCGCTGGCGGATTTCGTCGCGCCGAAGGAGAGCGGCATTGCGGATTACATCGGCGCCTTCTGCGTCAGCGCCGGATTCGGCGAGGACGATGTGGCCAAGGAGTTCAAGGCGAAGAACGACGACTACCGCGCCATTCTCTCGCAGGCGCTGGCGGACCGCCTCGCGGAAGCCTTTGCAGAGCATATGCATGAACGGGTGCGGCGCGAGTTCTGGGCCTATGCGGCGGATGAGAAGCTCACCAATGCCGAACTGATCGAAGAGAAGTATCAGGGCATCCGCCCGGCGCCCGGCTATCCGGCGCAGCCCGACCATACGGAGAAGGCGACGCTGTTCCGGCTGCTCGATGCGGAAGAGAAGATCGGCGTGAAGCTGACGGAGAGCTACGCCATGTGGCCCGGCGCTTCCGTGAGCGGGCTCTATTTCAGCCATCCGCAGTCGGAATATTTCGGCGTCGGCAAGATCGAGCGCGACCAGGTGGTGGATTATGCGCGGCGCAAGGGCATGGAGCTGCGCGTCGTGGAACGCTGGCTCGCGCCGATCCTCAACTACACGCCGGGGCAAGAGCCGGAAGAGGAAGCGGCCTGAGTTTCGCCGAGGTCGGACCGAAACGAGGAAGGGCGCCTCCCGCGGGAGGCGCCCTCCGAATTTCACTGCGGCTCCTGCCGGTCTCGGGGGTCAGATGACTCCCATCGTGACCGCACCTACGAAAAGAAACGCGAGCCCGGTCGCCAGATATCCAACCTTCATTGCAAGCATTTCAGCCTCCACTCGTGGGTGGAGGAGAATTTTCGGGCTTTCATGTGGCGTTTCGCAAGCGGATTCGGGCGGCCCCGGAGGCGCGGTTTTCGGACGTTTCAAGAAGCCTGGCCAAGCCCTTGAATCGGGCCCTCAATCGCCGTGTGAATGACAAAACGTCACACTCCCGCGGGAGGCGTATACCGCGATGCGGCATTGCGCCGGCGGCGAGTCCTGTGCATTTCGCAGCTCGTGGCTGTGGTTCAGCGATGAAAACGGATGACCGGCTTGCCCACGCTTTCGCGGTCGAGCAGGCGCTGCAGCACGGCGGGCGCTTCGGCGAGCGGGAAACTGGCGGCGGGTTCGGGGTGGATATTTCCGGCGGTCGCCCATTCCGTCAGCTTCTGCATCAGCGGAATATTGGAGGCAGGGTTCGCGCGGATTTCGCCGCCCCAGTCGACACCGACGATGGAGGCGCGCTTCAGGAGCGGCAGGTTCAGCGGGATGCGCGGGATATCGCCGGCGGCGAAGCCGACGACGAGGTGGCGGCCGCCGGGCGCGAGCGAGCGGAAGGCCGCTTCGGAGAAATCGCCGCCGACGGGATCGTAGACGAGATCGACATCGCGGCGGCCGGTGAGCGGCTCGAGCGTCTTGCGCCATTCGGGATCGGAATAGTCGAGCGCGAAATCGGCGCCCGCGGCGAGCGCGGCCTTGCGCTTTGCCTCCGTCGAGGCGGCGGCGATCACCTTCGCGCCCATGGCCTTTGCGACATCGATCGCGGCCATGCCGACACCACCCGCCGCGCCGAGGACGAGCACGGTTTCGCCCTCGCCGAGATGCCCGCAAGTGTCGAAGCCGTAAAGCGCGGTGCAATAGGAGACGATGAAACCGGCGGCGGCTTCCGCGCTCATGTTCGCGGGCACGGGGATGCAGACCATGGCGGGGAGCGCGATCTTCTCGGCGAGCGCGCCGCGCGGCGAGAGCGCCATGACGCGCTGACCCATCATCTTTTCCGGCACGCCTTCGCCGAGCGCGACGACGCGGCCTGCGACTTCGCTGCCCGGCACGAAGGGCAGCGGCGTCTTCACCTGATAGCGGCCCGCGACGAGCAGCGCATCGACATAGCCGAGGCCCGCTGCTTCCGTCTCGATCACGACTTCGCCTGCGCGGGGCGCGGGATCGTCCATGTCCTCAAGTGTCAGGGAGGAGGGGGCACCGTAATCGTGGCAGCGGATGGCTTTCATGTGGGGTTCTTTCATTTGATCGTCATTGCGAGGAGCGGCCGTTCTGAATTGCTTCGCTTCGCTTGCAATGACGGACGTGATTTTAATGCCGGGAGCCTACGACAATCGTCCGGCTTGCGGGAGTCACGCCTTGCCAAACCCGCCGCCGCCGGGGGTTTTTATGATCGCGGTGTCGCCTGCGTCGAGTTCTGCCGTAGCGGAACCGCCGAGAGTTTGGGTGTTGCCATTCGCGCGGCGGATTTCGTTTTCGCCGAGTGATGCATCGCCGCCGCCTGCGAGGCCGAAGGGCGGGACGATGCGGTGGGTCGAGAGGATGGAGAGGCTCATCTTCTCGCGGAAGCGGAGCGCGCGGATGACGCCGTCGCCACCCTTATGCTTGCCCGTGCCGCCCGAGTCGCGGCGGATCGAAAATTCTTCAAGCAACACGGGGAAGCGCCATTCGAGGATTTCAGGATCGGTGAGGCGGGAATTCGTCATATGCGTCTGCACGGCATCCGCGCCGTCGAAGTCGGGACCGGCACCGGCGCCGCCCGCGATCGTCTCGTAATATTGGTGGCGGTCATTGCCGAAGGTGAGATTGTTCATCGTGCCTTGAGCAGCGGCCATGGCGCCGAAAGCGCCGAAGAGCGCATCCGTCACCGCCTGGCTCGTCTCGACATTGCCGCCGACAACGGCAGCGGGGAATGAAGGTGCGAGCATGGAGCCTTCGGGAATGACGATCTCGATGGGCTTGAGACATCCCTCGTTCAGCGGAATGTCGTCATCCACCATGCAGCGGAAGACATAAAGCACGGCGGCGCGCGTGACGGACGAGGGCGCGTTGAGATTGCTCGAAAGCGCGGGGCTCGTGCCTGAGAAGTCGATCAGGGCGCTGCGCGCCTCGCGGTTCACCTTGACGCTGACGCAGATTTTCGAGCCGTCATCCATCGGCAGTTCGAACTGCGAGTCTTTCAATCGCCCGATCACGCGGCGGACATTTTCTTCCGCATTGTCCTGCACATGGGTCATGTAGGCCTCGACCACGTCGAGGCCGAATTCGCCGGCCATGCGGCGAAGCTCCTGCGCGCCTTTCTCGCAAGCCGCAATCTGCGCGCGGAGATCGGCGAGATTCTGTTCCGGGTTGCGGGCGGGATATTTCGCGTCCGTGAGCAAGGCGTGCATCTCCGCTTCGCGGAACGTGCCGCGTTCGACGATGCGGAAATTGTCGATGAGGACGCCTTCTTCCTCGACATTTTTCGAATGCGCGGGCATGGAGCCGGGCGTGATGCCGCCGATATCGGCATGGTGGCCGCGCGCGGCGGTGTAGAAGAGGCGCGTCGTTCCCGCCTCATCAAAGACCGGTGCGACGACGGTGACATCGGGCAGATGCGTGCCGCCATTATAGGGCGCGTTGAGCACGAAAACGTCGCCGGGGCCCATATCCGGGTTCTGTTCGATGACAGCACGCACGCTTGCGCCCATGGAACCGAGATGCACCGGCATGTGCGGTGCATTGGAGACGAGGCCGCCCGCGCGGTCGAAGACGGCGCAGGAGAAATCGAGCCGCTCCTTGATGTTGACGGAGGAGGCCGTGTTCTGCAGCGCGGCGCCCATCTGCTCGGCAATCGACATGAAGCGGTTGTTGAAGATTTCGAGCATGACCGGGTCGGCGCCCGTGCCGATGGAGGTGCGGGGCGGCAGCGGCGATGTGCGCGTCAGCACGATATGGTCGAGCGGTGTCACTTCCGCCGCCCAGCCGGGCTCGATGACGATGGTCTGGTTGTCCTCGATGATGAGGGCGGGGCCCGCCATGCGCGCACCAGGCGCAAGCTTCGCGCGGCGGAAGATCGACGTGTCCATCCATTCGCCGTTGAAGTGGATCTTGCGGATGTCGCCGGTCTCGGGGGTGTGCAGCGCGGGCGCCGCGGCGGATTCGGCCGGGCCTTTTTCGAGGCGCGTGGCGACGGCGACCTCGACCGCTTCCACGACGACGCTCTTGTTCTCGAAGCTGAAGCCGAATTGCGCCTTGTGCGCTTTCTCGAAGCTCGCGATGGCGGCGGCCCGGTCGCGCGATCTGAAATCCGTCTGCAGGGCGGTGTCGCTGCCGTCATAGCGCAGGTGGAGAAGCGGCGTCACTTCGATATCCGCTTCGCTCATGCCCTGCGCGGCGAGTTCGGCGACCGCTTCCTTCGCGAGTTTCGATATGGCCGCGTCGAGTTCCGGCAGCAAGGCTTCATCGAAGGGTTCGATGACGGCGCGGGCGCGCGAGGCGGCGATGCGGGCCAAGCCGATGCCATAAGCGGACAGAAGGCCCGAGTAGGGATGGATGTGGACGGTTTTCATGCCGAGCGCATCGGCAACAAGGCAGGCATGCTGGCCGCCTGCGCCGCCAAAGCAGGAGAGCGTGTAGGCGGTGACGTTGTGGCCGCGCTCGATCGATATTTTCTTGATGGCATTCGCCATGTTCTCGACCGCGACGCGGAGGAAGCCTTCGGCGATGTCTTCCGGGGTGCGGTTGCCGATCTTCGCCGCCAGTTCGGCGAAGCGGGCGCGCACGACATCGGCATCGAGCGGCGCATTCTGTTCCGGTCCGAAGACATGAGGGAAGAGATCGGGCTGCAGCTTGCCGAGCATGACATTCGCGTCGGTGACGGCGAGCGGCCCGCCGCGGCGATAGCAGGCGGGGCCGGGATTGGCACCGGCGGAATCGGGGCCGACCTGGAAGCGGCCGTCTTCATAATGGAGGATGGAGCCGCCGCCCGCCGCGACGGTGTGAATGCGCATCATGGGTACGCGCATGCGGACGCCCGCGACTTCGGTCTCGAAGCTCCGCTCATATTCGCCATCGAAATGCGACACGTCCGTCGACGTGCCGCCCATGTCGAAGCCGATCACTTTTGCAAAGCCGGCTTCCGCCGCCGTCATGGCCGCGCCGACAACGCCGCCTGCGGGACCGGACAGGATTGCGTCCTTGCCCTGAAAGAGTGCGGCGCCGGTGAGGCCGCCGGAGGACTGCATGAAGAAGAGCCGCGTTGCCGGGTCGCCCGTGCCTATGGCACTCGCCACGCGGTCGACATAGCGGCGAAGCAGCGGCGAGAGATAGGCGTCCACCACCGTCGTGTCGCCGCGCGAGACGAATTTCACGAGCGGGCTGACGCGGTGGCTCACCGAGATTTGCGTGAAGCCGATCTCGCGGGCAAGGGCCGCCGCTTCATCCTCATGCGTGGGATAGCGATAGCCATGCATGAAACAGATGGCGACGGAGCGGATGCCGTCTGCGAAGGCTTCTTCGAGGGCACGGCGCGCGGCATCAAGGTCGAGCGGCATCAGCACCTCGCCTTCGGCGCTCATGCGCTCCGGTACTTCGGCCACGCGCTCGTAGAGCAGTTCCGGCTTTTCGATCTTCAGCCGGAAGAGATGGGGCCGGGCCTGATAGCCGATGGCGAGCGCATCGCGGAAGCCGCGCGTGGTGAGGAGGAGGGTGCGGTCGCCCTTGCGTTCGAGCAGCGCATTGGTAGCAACCGTCGTGCCCATCTTGACCGAGCCGATGCGGGCGTCGGGCAGCGGCGCGCCAGGGGGGACGGCCAGCAGGTCGCGGATACCCTGGAGCGCCGCATCCTCGTAATGCTCGGGATTTTCGGACAGAAGTTTCCGCGCATGAAGGGCGCCATCCGGCGCGCGGCCGATGACATCGGTGAAGGTGCCGCCGCGGTCGATCCAGAAATCCCAGCGCGTGGTGTGAAATGCATCCGCTGTCATGCGGCGCAACCTGCCATAAGGGGCAGAGAGCGGAAAGGCCAAAGGGTTTCCCCTGTTTTCCGCAAGGTCACCTTGAGATTTCGCAGGTGCGAAGCGGCGAAAAACGTCCTAATCTCCCCTCATGTCGATTTGGGGAAAAATCGCGGGCGCCGGCGTGGGACTAGCCGTCGGCGGGCCCCTTGGTGCGCTTCTGGGCGCGGTCGCCGGCCATGTGGTCATCGACCGGGCGCTGGAGGACAGCGAGGTCGTGTTCACGGTCGCGCTGATCGCGCTGTCGGCGAAGATGGCGAAGGCGGATGGAGAGGTGACGGACTCGGAAGTCCGGGCCTTCGAGGAAATCTTCAAGATTCCGCCCGGCGAGGCGAAGAATGTCGCCCGCGTCTACAAGGTGGCGCAGCAGGATGTGGCGGGCTTCGAGGCCTATGCGCGGCAGGTGGCGCGGATCTATCGCGACAAGCCGGCGATCCTCGAAGACGTGATGGACGCACTCTTCCATATCGCGAAGGCGGATGGGCATGTGCATCCGCAGGAACTCGACTATCTCAGGACCGTGGCCGATATTTTCGGCTTTTCGGAGATCGAGTTCGCGCGTATCCGGGCGAGCCATCTGGGCCAGGAGAAGGGCGACCCCTATCTGGTGCTCGGCATTACGCCGGATATTTCCGACGAGGACCTGAAAAAGGCCTATCGCCGCCTTGTGCGCGAAAATCATCCCGATACGCTGATCGCACGCGGGGTGCCCTCCGAACTCGTCTCTATCGCCAATGAGAAGCTTGCGGCGATCAATGTCGCCTATGGCCGGATCGCCAAGGCGAGGGGGATCGCGGCGTGAGGACCGTTCCTGTTTTTTATTCGTTTCCGGCCCTAGTCGCCCCGGCGCCGTTGGGATAACACAAACAAAATCACAATCATCCGGCGGGTCTTTCGCCGGGCTTCCCGCGGTTTCGAGATGACCCCCCTCCATCTGGGCTTCATGGTCCTCATCAATCTGATCTGGGGCTTCGCGCTCATCAGCGCGAAGGTATCGCTGGAGCATTTCCCGCCGCTTCTCTTTGCTGCGCTGCGCTTCTCGCTGATCGTGCTGGTGCTCTTTCCGTTCCTGAAAATTCATCGGGGGCGGATGAAGGAAGTCATCATCATTTCGCTCTGCGCGGGACCGGTCGGCTTCGGCTTCTTTTTCGCGGGCCTCGCCGTTTCCAACGCCTCGGTCGTGGCGGTGACGAGCCAGCTCGGCGTGCCGTTTGCCACGATCATGTCCATCGTCTTCCTCAAGGAAGAGGTTCACTGGCGGCGCTGGCTGGGCATTTCGCTGTCTTTTCTCGGCGTCATGGTGATCAGCTTCGATCCGGCGGTCTTCACCTATATCGACGGCGTTCTTTTCGTCGTCGCCTCGGCGCTGGTCGGTTCGGTCGGCACGATCTATCAGCGGCAGTTGAAGAATGTCGGCGTGTTCGAGCTGCAGGCCTGGGTTGCGGTGGCGGCCGCTCCGCTGATGCTTGGGGCTTCGCTGGCGATCGAAGGCAGCCCCGTCGATCTCGTGCTGACCGCGAACCTGATGCATTGGGCGGGCGTTTTCTATGTCGCTTTCGCATCGAGCCTTGTCGGCCATGCGGGCATCTATTACCTGCTGCAACGCTACGAGGTGACGCAGACGGCACCGCTGACGCTGCTTTCACCGGTTTTCACGGTATTTTTCGCTGTCATGCTGCTTGGCGAAGTGCTGACCACACGTATGATCGTCGGCGCGGGTATTGCGCTGACCGGGGTTCTCATCGTGTCGATCAGGCAGAAGCGGATCGTGGATACGGGGTTCTGATGTCTCTCGACTTCATCGAGCGGCCCTCGCCGAATTTCAACGAGCGCCCGGAGGGGCGGCGGCCCGATATTCTGCTCTTGCATTACACCGGCATGGCGAGTGCGGAAGCGGCGGCGGCACGGCTCTGCGACCCGGCGGCGAAAGTGTCGTCGCATTATCTCGTCGATGAGGCGGGACGGATCACGCGCATGGTGCCGGAGCATCTGCGCGCCTGGCATGCAGGCGTCGGCCATTGGGCGGGCGAGAGCGACGTCAATAGCTGCTCCATCGGCATCGAGATCGCGAATGGCGGGCATGAGTTCGGTTCGCCGCCTTATCCCGATATCCAGATGCGCGCGGTCGAGGCGCTGTGCCGGGACATTCTTTCGCGGCATGCCATTCCGCCGCGCCGCGTGCTCGGCCATTCGGATATTGCGCCGGGGCGGAAGGCGGACCCCGGCGAATGGTTCGACTGGGCGCGGCTTTCGCGCGCGGGTGTCGGGCTCTGGGTGAAGCCCGAGCCCGTTATCAAGGGGCCAAGCCTTCAGAAAGGCGACCGCGGCGACACGGTGGCCGAGCTGCAATTCATGCTGGGCGATTACGGCTATGGCATCGAGGTGCTTGGCCGCTACGACGAGGCGACGGAGGCCGTGGTGACGGCTTTCCAGCGCCATTTCCGGCCCGGGAAGGTCGACGGGGTAGCGGATGTTTCCACCCTTGCCACGCTCCGCCGCCTTCTCGAAGCCGCGAAGGCTTAAGGTTTCATCGTCACGCGGCCGATGGCCTTGCGGCTTTCGATATATTCGTGAGCGGCGGCCGCATCCTTCAGCGCGAATTCCTTGTCGAGCACGACTTTCAATTCACCCTTCGCGATTTCCTCGATCATCCGCGCGATGTTGTCATAGACGCGATCGGTGAAAATCTCGGCGCCGAGGAAGACGCCGGTGACGGACTGATTGCCTGCCCGCAATGTCGAGAGGTCGATGAGCGCTTCCTCCCGGCCGGCATCGCCGACGGTCGAGACGCGGCCGCGATAGCCGAGTGCGAGGATCGATTTCTGCAGCGTGGGACCGCCGACCGGATCGACGACAACATCGACGCCCTTGTTATCCGTCAGGCGCTTCACTTCGGCGACGAGG
>PNMC01000094.1 GCA_013823365.1 Parvibaculum sp.
AGGATGGCTTCACCGATTGGCGTCAGGAGAAGCGGGCCGCCGCGCCGCCGTTCGAACAGGTCGCCGCCGTAGATTTCTTCGAGACGTGCGATCGCCTGACTGACCGCCGGTTGCGTGCGCCCCATCAGTCGGGCCGCGGCGGCAAAGCTGCGGGTCTCAACGACCTTGAGGAAGGTGGCCAACTGGTGAAATTCTGGGCGAGCCGCACGGATCGTGCTCGATCTGGTTTGATCGCGTGCCAAGGCTATTGGCCTCCTGGACATTGCCAGGAAACGTCGGAGCAAGGTTCAACACATGGCGTTTGATGCATTGCCGACAGGGAGTCTTCTAGAGGGGCGGTCAAATTGAATTTCTCAGCATAGGATATGTAGGAGGTCGATCTGACATAGCAGCGCCCGTTCCGGTTCATGTTCTGAGGTTGAGAACGGAGTAAGGTGAGCAGCGATCTGCGCTGAGGACATTCGGCGACGCTATCCTCGCGCACGGCGCTCGCGTTCGCCCTTGATGTTGCGATAGAAACCGATCTTGAGTGTCGATTGTCCCATGGCACCACAAGTGCCTTATGGACGTTATGACGATTGACGGCGTCAATGGGATAATGGAGATGGCAAACATAGGAGGGCATGGGGCGCTCTAATCCAGTGGCTCGCGGCCTTCTTGCTCCGATAAGCTTAGTTTTACCCGGCACCCGGGAGCTCAGCGATGATTTCGGCGAGAGTTGATATGGCAAGCGACGGCGCGTCGCGTAAACTTGACACCAAGCCGATCGGGCCTCGCACGCGAATCAGCTCAGTCTCCGCAATCCCGCGTTCACGGAGACCGTCGATCCTTCGCGCGTGCGTCCGCGTGCTGCCCAACGCGCCGATGTAGAAGGCTGGGCCGCCTAACGCCTGGGCAAGAATATCTCCTTCCCAGTCATGGTCGTGGAACATTAGCACCACCGCAGTCCACGCGTCGTCATGCAGTGCCGGTAGTGCGGTCCAACTCGTAAGGCGATCGGCTCTAAGACCCACCGCGGCCGCCGCCTCGTGGGCGTTCGCATCGGGTGTTTGTACCAATACATCCAATTCCGCAGCTGCGGCTACCCGCGCAATCGCAAGCAGTTCGGCACCGGTCCCGACAATCCGGATACGGGGTTTGGGCATCAGCCGAAAAATGTTGCCTTCTGTCAGTCTATTGCGGGCGGCTCTATTGGTCGCAATACCTGCTGGTCCGAGTATCAAATCGACCGGCTGGCGCGCGGCCAGCAGCCGGCATGCCTGTTGGACCCGTTTGGCCTCTGGATCGGGCACGATCAACAAGTCGAGCGCGCCCCCGCAAGGCAAGCGAAGGTCTATGAATGGCGATCCCTTGCCGTAGCGCAACCTACAAAGTGATCCCGACGCCATCGCTCGCTGTGCTTGAACGATGAGGTCGGCATCAATGCACCCGTTGGAGATATAACCAATAACCTTGCCGTTTGCCGCGATACCCATCAGAGCACCTGGCGTCCGTACCGAGCCGCCCTCAACGCCTGTCACCACTACCAAGGCGCAATGCCCACCGCGGGATTGGCAATCGCTCAGAAAGGACAATACATCAATTGGATATGCCCCGCTCGTTGACAACGAGATTTCCGGCAGATCATTCGTCATCATCGCGCCGACAGAAGGCGCCATGGCACGGACTGACCTGATCCCGGTCTGGCGAGATGGGAATGCGGCGCCCAGTCCGTAAGCTGACCAGCCAATACCCGTCGGCGGAGCATAGGGGCACCCAAATCTCGTTCGCCTGGACGCGCGGGATTGCCGCCGACGCTTCATGCGCCGATGGAACGACGAAGTTCAACGCAGCCAGAATAAGAGTGGCCGTTCGCGTACTGGCCGCACCTGATTTCAGCAGGAGCCTCATCTCGACGAATAGAACAAATAGACGATCAGCGCGACTGTGATCGCGGCAACCAACGCACAAAAGAAGAGCTTGCCGACACTCCAAGCGCGGGAGGACGGCGGAATAGCGCGGGTTGTTGATTTGGCTGCGACGCCTGATGGTTGCGCGCCACTCACCTTATTGGCAAACTTGCCGAAGAATTGTCCGGCTAATACGCCCGCCGTGCTCTGGATTAGTCGCCCGCCAAGTTGCGCGATGCGCCCGGAAATATCGGCATCCACGCGATAGGTCAGTCGTGTTCCGGAGCCCTCTGGCGCGAGAGAGACAAAAGCCTTGCCCCTCGCCCCACCCATTGCCCCCGCGTTGCCCGAGCCAATGATCGTATAGCCCCGAGGTGGGTCGAGATCGGCTAACTCGACCTCGCCGCTGAACCGCGCTGTTATCGGTCCGATGCGGATAACGATAGTCGCTTTGAATTGAGAGTCCCCAATTTTCTCCAAGCTTTCGCAGCCTGGAATGCTTTCCCTAAGCACTTCTGGGTCATTGAGTCCGTTCCAGACCTGTTCCTGCGTCGCAGCGATTAGATTGTCGCCCTTGATTTCCATATAGTCAGCCTTCGTTTTCTAAGTCCGAAACGAAAACGCCCAGTATATTGTGTGCGTCGCTGGGCGTATCGACATCGGTGGTGAAATGATCGTTGGGGGCGGAATAGTTCAGAACAAGCTGAGGATTGGCGTCGATGAAACGCCGACATCCCGGCGCCCGTCCGTCGTGCCGCATCTCGCGGACGAGCGCCGCCGGAAACAACAAGGGATTTCCCCGCTGACCTAGATATGTTGGCACGCAGACGCGCGAGGCATCGTCCGCGTCAAAGGCATCGACTAATGCTTCCAGGTCTTCCAGTGTCAGATTTGGTTGGTCCGCCAGAGCAATCATCAGCCCGCGCCCCGCCAACGTAGCGGCCGCCACACCAATGGCGATAGATCCGGCCTGCCCCGTGGCGAATTCCGGATTGTATACAACCACCACGTCGAGGTCGAAGACGGCCTCGGTGATTGCAGCATGATCGAAACCGGTCACGAGGATAACACGGTCGGCTAGTCGCGCGTGGCAGGCGGCGACCCGTCGCACCATCGGCAGGCCCGCGACAGGCAGCAGCAGCTTGTTCACCTTGCCCATGCGACGCGATAGGCCGGCCGCGACGATTACCGTTTCGATCCCCCGACGACCAATCGTCATGAGAGATTGCCTCTGCGACGCAGGAGGATGAGTTGAGCCACGATCGATACTGCAATTTCCCCGGGTCCCGACGCGCCAAGGTCTAGGCCAGCGGGTGCGAGCAGCATCGAAAGGCGATCCTCACCAATATTCGCCTGCCCGAGCGCCTCGCGCCAATGGGCTGCTTTCTTGCGGCTTGCTACAAACAGAATCGGGCTGCAGACGCTGTCCATTGCAGCTTCCAAAGCCGCGCGGTCGCCGTCTCCTTGAGTAGCCACGACCGCGAAGCTGGTGTGCGTGGCACCCGACAGCTTCAAGGTGTCAGGCGAACAGGGGCGAACGTCGAAACCGGCAACACGGGCAATTCCAATAACATTCTGAGCCACTTCCGACGCGCCAAAGACAAACAGAATTGGTGAGGGCAGAACAGGCTCAACGAACAAGTCAACCTCACCCTTGCTGGGGCAAGCGCTCGAATAGGCATCGATGCCGACTTCGACCATCGTGCGGGTTTTGTCGCGAGGCAATATACGGATATGGTGCGGCTTTTCCTCGGAGATAGCTAAAAGGCCCGCCTTACGTACCGCACCCCGCAGGCAGCCGCCGCCGGTAATACCAATCAATTCCCCCTCCCGAGTGACGACGAAGCGATCACCCGGGCGGCATGCGTTGGCCCCAACGGTTCGAATCACTGTCGCGAGAGCGTATGGCTCGTTGCGCCCGGGGCCGTCGCGGAACGCCGCGACCTTCTCGGCAACGCCAGGCGGAAGGGCAGCGGCATCAGACACGCGCCAGCGCCTCTTCGATTGCCAGCAACGAGTTGAGATTATGTGCTGGTAACACTAGGTTAGCATATTTTGCCAACACGCGCGCGCCTCGGGAATCTGCCGTATAGCCTTCCCGACCCAGCAACGGATTCAACCAGATCAGTTTGCGCGATACGCCTTTCAATCTCGCCAGTTGTGCGTCGAGCAGCGTAATATCGCCTGCGTCAAAGCCGTCGGTCATCATCAACGTGATGGTGCGCGAACCACCACAACCCCGCACGTGCCCGCGATGAAAAGCATTGAGTGCCTCCCCGAGGCGCGTACCGCCCGACCAGCCATTACTCAGTAGCGCTAGGCGGTCCATCATCTGTACCGGGTCCCGTTCCCCTAAGGCGTCGCTTACCGGGACCAGTCGGGTATGGAAGAGGAAAGCCTGAACCCTCGCAAAACCGTAAGTCATCGCGCGTAAGAAGCGCGTGAAGAACAGAGAATATGCATCCATCGAGCCAGAAACGTCGACGAAAATGAGCAACGAAACCGGAGGTTGGGGGCGGTCGCGCTTGCTCAGCGAAATTGGAATGCCGCCGGTTGCTAGGCTACGGCGGATTGAACGCCGCGCGTCGATTTCCCGCCCAAAAAGCGCCCCACGTCGGCGGCGCGACAGCCGATAGCGCAGGCGCCGACCCAATCGTTCGGCCAACTCAAGCATTAGTTGGGCTTCTTCCCGGTCGCGGATATGGCCGAAGTCGGACTTGGCTCGGCTGCCGTTGGAGGTTGCCGACAAGCCACCCATATTAAGTCCGCCCGGCGCGAACTCCTGATTCGCCAAGTTGGCCTCGCCTACCGCCCAATCGAAATAGGATGCCAAGCCTCCGCCGGGCGCGCCTTGGCTTGCGCGATTGCGATCCACCACGGCGTCAGCGTCAGCCTTCATCTGGCGGCTGATGCGGCGTCGCGCTCCAACCATGCCTAGCCAGTAAGCATCAAATAATTCATCGAAGCGGCCGATCTCAGCGCGGCTTCGACAAAACTGCGCCCGCAATGATCCGCGTACCCGGCCCGGCGACAGCAAATCTGGCGTGTCGAGCAATCGTACCGCATCGCCAACCGAGCGCAGATCGAGCATGAAGCCGTTATCGCGTAGCAGTCGCCCAAACTGGACAATACGCCGAGCGGGCATCAGCGGTGCGTCGAACTTTGCAGGTATCACAACGGCACTCACAATGCGCCCGCCGCAAGTCGCTCGAAAATGGGGAGAGCAACCGTCTCGCGGTCCTCGCGCGTTTTGAGCACACACAACAACGTCCGATGCAGAGCAACTGGATCATGCGAAAGGTCGTTCACACCCAGATCAAGCAGCGCTGCGGCCCAGTCGAGTGTTTCCGCAATGCCCGGCAGTTTTTTTAGGTCTTGCTCGCGCAATCCCCTGATGAAGTGAGCGATTTGCCCGGCAAGCGCGATGGAGCAGCCGGGGTGACGTGCCTCGATGATGCGCATCTCGGTTGCCGGATCGGGAAAATCGATATAATGGAACAGGCATCGCCGCCGTAGCGCATCGGAAAGATCCCTCACGCCGTTGGATGTGATCAGGACGAATGGCCGCGTGACGGCCGAAATCGTTCCTAGCTCTGGTATCGTAACAGCATAGTCGGCGAGTATTTCGAGCAGGAATGCCTCAAACTCTTCGTCAGCGCGATCGACCTCATCAATCAGCAGAATAGGAGGCTCTTCCTGGCTGATCGCTTCGAGCAGGGGTCTGCGGATCAGATAGGTGTCCGAAAAAAGCGCCGCATCATCAGTCGCTCGACCGCTCTCGCGCGCAGCCGCGATTGCGAGAATCTGGCGTTGATAGTTCCACTCATAAAGCGCGTGGGTCGAGTCGAGCCCTTCATAGCATTGCAGCCGGATCAAGCGACGGTTGAGCGCCAAGGCCAACGATGTTGCAACCTGCGTCTTTCCGACGCCTGCCTCACCTTCCAGCAATAGCGGCCGTTCCAACCGGGCGGCGATTGAAAGCGCAGTCGCCAACATTTCGTCACAGACATACCCGACTTGTGCCAGGGCCTCGCGAAAGCCAACGTGCGACAGGGGCGGTGGTGATGTGATCATGCCCTTCGTCACACCTTTTCAGCTATCCTGCAGACCAAGATCTCGGGCGTAGGTCCAGATATTTGCCGCCGTATGAGGCATGTGCGTATGCACACCTCCCAACTTGGCAAAGGCGTCGTTCACAGCGTTGGAAAAGGCCGGCACGCCGCCGACATGCGGGCTTTCACCCACACCTTTGGCGCCGATCGGATGATGCGGGCTGGGAACTTCGGTGTAGTCGGTTTCCCATTTGGGCGTTTCGACAGCCGTCGGCAGGAAAAAGTCCATTAAACTGGCGCCCATGACGTTTCCGTTCTCGTCAAAGTCGATCAACTGCCCCATCGCAACTGCAAACGCTTCGGTCAGGCCACCGTGAACTTGGCCCTCGATAATCATCGGATTGATACGTGTGCCGCAATCGTCAAGCGCATAGAAACGTTCGATCTTGGCCTCACCAGTATCGATGTCGATCCGCATGACACAAAAATATGCACCATATGGATAAGTAAAATTCGGCGGGTCATAATAATCAACTGCTTCTAGGCCCATCTCCATACCTTCCGGTACGTTATTATACGCAGCCCATGCCAGTTCTTTCATGGATTTACGTCGATCTGGTACGCCCTTCACGGCAAATCCATCAACATCCCACTCAAGATCATCATGGTGAACCTCAAGAAGGTGCGATGCAATCAATTGAGCTTTGTGCCTGATCTTACGGCCAGCCCGCGCGCACGCGGCGCCTGCGACCGGTGTTGACCGCGATCCATAGGTGCCCAGCCCATACGGCGCCGTGTCGGTATCGCCTTCCTCGATGGTGATCATATCCGCTGGCAGGCCAGTCTCGCTCGCAAGTATTTGTGCGTACGTGGTCTCATGCCCTTGACCCTGCGACTTAGTGCCAAGCCGCGCTATCGCAGCGCCGGTGGGATGCACGCGGATTTCGCAACTGTCGAACATGCCGATACCGAGGATGTCGCAGTTCTTCGATGGCCCAGCGCCGACGATCTCGGTGAAGAAGGAGATGCCAATGCCCAGGACTTCACGCGAACGACCGGCTTTGAATTCTTCGAGCATCTGCGCCTGGCGCACACGCAGGCCGTCATAGTCGACCGCCTGCATCGCCTTGGCCATCGCGGTCGGATAGTCACCGCTGTCATATTCCCAACCCGTCGCGGATTTGTATGGAAATTGTTCGGGCTTAATGAAATTTTTCAGCCGAAGTTCGCCCGCGTCCATGCCGAGCTTGAGGGCCAACACCTCAATGATACGCTCGATGGTATAAGCGGCCTCGGTCACGCGGAACGAGCAACGGTAGGAGACGCCACCCGCAGCCTTGTTAGTATAAACCCCTTTTACCGAAACGAATGCCGCTGCGATGTCATATGCGCCCGTGCAGATGTGGTAAAATCCAGCCGGATATTTGGACGGATCTGCGCACGCGTCGAAGGCGCCGTGATCGGCAAGCACATTGGAGCGAAGCGCCAGGATCTTGCCATCCTTGGTCGCCGCAAGCTCAGCGGTAATATGATAGTCGCGGGCAAAGGCGGTGGTGGAGAGATTCTCCATTCGATCCTCGATCCACTTCACCGGCTTGCCGGTCACGATCGAGGCGACAATTGAGAGTACATAACCCGGATAGACCCCAACCTTATTTCCGAAGCCGCCGCCAATGTCCGGCGCGATCACTCGAATTTTGTGCTCTGGAATGCCGGTGATCAGCGCCGCTACTGTCCGCACGACATGGGGCGCTTGAAAAGTTCCCCAAAGAGTGAGCTGTTTAGTGACGGGGTCCATATGGGCAACCGATCCGCACGTCTCTAGCGGGCAAGGATGAACGCGGGGATGCGCGATATACTCTTTCACCACGACGTCGGCAGATTGGAAGGCAGCTTCGGTCGCAGCTTCGTCCCCCACACTCCATGTGAAGATGTGGTTGGGATGTTCGCGCGGGCCATGCGCGCCGACAGTTTTCTCCTGAATGTCTTCCCGCAGGACCGGCGCGTCGGCGTAGAGCGACTTGTGCGGGTCGATCAACGGCGTGAGTTCTTCATATTCGACTTCTAGCGCATCTGCGCCGTCGGCGGCAGCATAGCGATCGCGTGCCACGATGAAAGCAACTTCCTGATTCTGAAATAGCACCTTTTCATGCGCCAGTACTGCCTGAACGTCACCGGCTAAGGTGGGCATGTAGTGCAAGTTCAGCGGAATCAGATCTTCCGCCGTTATGACCGCCAACACACCAGGCACGTTCAGCGCGGAGGCCTTGTTGATTTGTTTAATCCGGGCATGCGCATAGGGACTGCGGGCAAAGTCGCCGAACAGCATCCCAGGTAACGTGACATCGTCGACATAATTACCGCGGCCTTGTGTGAAGCGGACATCTTCAACCCGCTTGCGCTTGCAGCCGATACCTTCGAGTTTTTCAGCCCGATCTGCGGGCGACGGAATGGTGGCGATATCGTTCATAATTCTGCTGCCTCTGCTACATGCTCTGCGTGCGCAGCGCTTTGAATTGCTTTCACAATGTTCTGATATCCGGTGCAGCGACACAAATTGCCCGAGATACCCCAGCGAATCTGATCTTCGTTTGGATCAGGAATTTCCTGCAGAAGTCGATAGGCCCGCATCAGCATGCCGGGCGTGCAAAAGCCACACTGCAGGCCATGTTCGTTACGGAAGGCGTCCTGCAATGCGTGAAGTGGGCCGCCGGGTTTGGCGAGGCCCTCAACCGTGCGGATTTCAGCGCCGTCAGCTTGCGCAGTGAACATGGTGCAACTTTTGACCGATTGGCCGTTCACATCGACGGTACACGCCCCGCAATGGGTCGTATCGCAACCGATGTGCGCTCCGGTGAGCCTTAGTTGTTCGCGCAAGGTGTGGATCAGCAGTTCGCGCGGCTCGACCGCGATCTCGTGTTCCTCCCCGTTTACGGTCAACGAGACGATCATCTTAACCATCCAAAAACTCCTTCGCCTTTCTGGCCATCGCCGCCATTCGACGGGGCAATGCCAGCTTACACTGCGCGTGCCTTTGCCTTCTCCAGAGCTCGGCGGACCATGACACCGGCCATACTGCGGCGATACTCAGCCGAGCCCCTTCCGTCGGCTGACGGATCGGTAATCGCCTCCGCCGCGCGCACCGCGGCGTTGATGTGCTCGATATCGAGAGCGGTGTCGGCGATCACCGCAACAGCCTCCGTCGCGTAGAGCGGGGTCGGCGCGACGTTAGTGAGCGCGATAGAGGCTGAGCGAACCTTGCCGCCCGCAAGCTCCAACATCACCGCAGCCGCTGCCGTGGCATAATCTCCCACCTTGCGCTTGAGTTTGGTATAAGCAAAGCCGTGCCCAATAGCGGGACGCCGAATGCGTATCTCCGATATGATCTCGCCCGGCAGCAGTGCCGTGAAATAGGCTCCTTGATAGAATTCGCGAGCCTTGACGATGCGTGTGCCGCCAACGCTTTCGACCACATAATCTGCGTCTAGACACTGCATAACGGCAGGCATGTCGTTGCCTGGATCGCCGTTACCAACATTGCCCCCTAACGTACCACAATAGCGCACCTGTGGATCTGCAATCAGGAGCGCTGTCTCGCGCAATATAGGACAAGCTTCCGTCAGCCCGTCATGAACGATGATTTCGTGCTGCGTCACTGCGGCGCCGATGGCTATCGTGTCGCTAATAGTAACGCTGCGCAGTTCATCGAGCCGTCGCAAATCCACCAGCGTTGTTGGTGTCGCCATTCGCAGTTTCATCATCGGTATCAGGCTGTGCCCGCCGGCCAGCAACCGGCCGCCATCCCCAGCCGCGGCGAGCATGGTCAGTGCTTCCGCTTTCGACGACGGCCGCCGATATTCGAATTCGCCCGGAATCATGATCGTTGCGATCCTCTCAATTGTGGCGCGAACCGGTTCTGCTGCCGACGCATGCCATTCCCTAAAGGCTATCCAGCAGCGGAGT
>PNMC01000095.1 GCA_013823365.1 Parvibaculum sp.
TTCGCCGCGCTGGCGGCGCCGAAGGCCGCATCGTCCAGTGTCGCCAGATACGCACGGACAGCCTGTCCTGCATCCGGGCCAAGGTCATCGGGGTGCCACTCGTCGCCGGGAACAGAGCGCTGCTTGTTGGCATCCGCCGCGATCAGGCTCGCATCGACGGCAAAGCCTTCGCCACCGACCAGCCCCTCGCGCAGGCAGCGTTCCACCACCGTCTCGAACAGATGCCGCAGGATATCGCTCTGCCGGAAACGGCCGTGCCGGTTGCGCGAGAAGGTCGAATGGTCGGGCACCTTGCCGTCCAGCCCCAGACGGCAAAACCATCTGTAAGCCAGGTTGAGATGGACCTCCTCGCACAGGCGCCGTTCGGACCGGATGCCCAGGCTGTAGCCCACGATCAGCATCCGCATCATCAGTTCCGGATCGATCGAGGGCCGGCCGATCATGCTGTAAAAGGGCTTTAGCTCCGCGCGCACCGCCTCGAGATCCAGGAACCGGTCGATACGTCGCAACAGGTGATCGTCAGGAACATGATCGTCGAGACAGAAGTCATAAAACAGCTGCGCCGGCACCGCCTGTGTTCCCATCATCGCTCTGCCCTCCGATCAGCACAGCACGATGGAATCACGCTCCAGAAGCCGGTTCAACCGCCGACTTAATCAACACAATCGGCGCAAAGCAGTCATTCAGAGCCGGGGTGAGACCGCGCCGTTTTTCTCGCCTGTTGGCAAAGGGTTTTCGTCCAGAAGTCAGGCCGCCGTCGCGATGGCGACTGCAAGGCCTGCGACAACCCCGAACGCGTGCTGCCAAATGCTGGCAGACATGGTGAGTTGCCATATCTCCAGCATCATGCCGTAGCCCACCAGCGCCGCAGGCGTTGCAAATACCCCCACAACCAGGAACCGCAGCAGCGGAGAGCGGCTCGTCGCGAGCGCTGCCTGCCCAAGGCCGAAGACGAGGCCGCCGACGACCAGGCCGACGAGAGCGCCACCCACTATGCCAGCGCCTGATGTGATCGCCCAGTAACCGGTCGAAAGCCCGACCATGACCGGAAGCGCATAGACCGCGCATCTGAACAGCAGCATACAGAAGGCGCCGAGCCCGAAGACGGTAAGCAGAAGCATGGCGATCATGTCGGATCTCCATCTGTTGCTGTGAGTTCTCGCTTCATCGGAGCGGTGCAAACGATTTCGTGCATCAACGCTCGTTATTGGATTCTACACCTCGTGAATTCGCGTTTCCAGAGTCCTTGCTCTCACGTTCATGCATTCTCACGGGCGCTCTCTTTCTCGTCTGCGTTCATCGTCGCGTGAGGGCGCAGATAAAGGCGATTTTCAGAATCCTCCTTCCGATTGAATCCTGTCTCTCGTTCTCGCGAGCTTTGGCGCGATGGAGAGAGACGGATGACCCCGACAAAACTTCTGATCGGTCAGGCGCTGATCGTCTTCGCGATCGTCATTCTGGGTGTCTGGACCGCGACGCAATGGGCAGCCTTCGCACTCGGCTTCCAGACGCGTCTCGGCGCGCCCTGGTTCGTTCTCCTGTCATGGCCCGTCTATTACCCCTGGCGGCTCTTCGAGTGGTGGTATGCCTATGAGGCCTATGCGCCGGACATCTTCGCGCAAGCGGGTGCGATCGCGGCTTCGAGTGGCGTCGCCGGTTGCGCGGTTGCCATTGTCGGCTCTCTCTGGCGGGCCAGGCAGGGCAAACTCGTCACCACTTATGGTTCGTCGCGCTGGGCGAAGCGCGGCGAGATCGAGCGGGCGGGGCTCTTCCGCGCGGCCGGGGTGTTTCTCGGACGATTGGGCGAGCATTATCTCCGTCACGACGGACCGGAGCATGTCATGGCTTTCGCGCCGACGCGCTCCGGCAAGGGCGTCGGGCTTGTCGTCCCGACGCTGCTCTCCTGGACGGGGTCTGCCGTCATTCACGACATCAAGGGCGAGAACTGGCAGCTGACCGCCGGCTGGCGGAGCCGCTTTTCCCATTGCCTCCTCTTCAACCCGACCGATCCGCGCTCCGCCCGCTACAACCCCCTGCTTGAAGTGCGGAAGGGCCCCGACGAGGTCCGCGATGTTCAGAACATCGCCGATATCCTGGTCGATCCGGAAGGGGCGCTCGAACGGCGCAATCACTGGGAGAAGACGAGCCACGCCCTGCTGGTCGGCGCGATCCTGCATGTCCTTTATGCGGAGGAAGAGAAGACGCTTGCCCGGGTGGCGACGCTGCTGTCGGACCCGCGACGCTCCTTCGAGCACACGCTGCGCGCCATGATGGCGACGAACCATCTGGGCACGCCGGACCGCCCGGAGGTCCATCCCGTTGTGGCGTCGGCTGCCCGGGAGGTCCTCAACAAGTCCGACAATGAACGCTCCGGCGTGCTCTCGACCGCCATGTCGTTTCTGGGGCTTTACCGCGATCCGATCGTCGCGGCGACCATCTCGGCCTGCGACTGGCGGATCGCCGATCTCGTCGATGCGGCACGGCCCGTCTCGCTCTATCTGGTCATTCCGCCGGCCGACATCTCGCGCACGAAGCCGCTGGTGCGTCTCGTGCTCAACCAGATCGGGCGGCGCCTCACCGAGAAGCTCGAAGGCGATCCGGCGAAGCGCCGGCGTCATGGGCTTCTCATGATGCTGGACGAGTTCCCGGCGCTCGGGCGGCTCGATTTCTTCGAGACGGCGCTCGCCTTCATGGCGGGCTACGGGATCAGGGCCTATTTGATCGCGCAGTCCCTGAACCAGATATCCAAGGCCTATGGTGAGAACAATGCGATCCTCGATAACTGCCATGTCCGGATCGCCTTCTCGTCGAATGACGAGCGGACGGCGAAGCGCATTTCGGACGCGCTGGGGACCGCAACGGAACTCCGCGCGCAGCGCAACTATGCCGGTCATCGGCTCGCGCCCTGGCTCTCCCACGTCATGGTCTCGCGGCAGGAGACGGCGCGCCCGCTGCTGACGCCGGGTGAGGTGATGCAATTGCCGCCGGCCGACGAGCTGGTGCTGGTCTCGGGCCTCGCGCCGATCCGGGCGAAGAAGCTTCGCTATTACGAGGACAGGAACTTCACCGAGCGGGTGAAGCCGGCGCCGGTCCTTGCCGAGAATGGTTACCGTGACCGGCCCGCCGCCCGTCCCGACGACTGGAGCGGCCAGGTGCGTGGGCTCGATCATCGGCTCGCCGCCACAAGTGTACCCGATCCCGATGCCGGGCTGGCGGAAGAGGAAGGCGGGCTGCAGCAGCAGCGCCATCCGGGCCTGCAGGCGAAGGAGGTCGCGAAGCCGCGCGAACCTCGCGAGGCGACGCTCGGCCTTTTCGACGATGACGGCGATGCGGGTGCCGATCCCAAGGCAATGGATGGGGGAAAACGCGCCGGACGCAGCGCGATCAAACGCGCCTATGCGGCCAATGCGGGGAGCGACGGCGACCGGCAACGCGCTTCGCAAGAGCTTCTTCCCGGATTTTGAAGGTGCGCACGATGAAGCCCCGCCATCATCTCTATCTCGACGATGCGCTGACCGAGGAGCTCGAGAAGCTCGCCGCGAAGCCCGGCTCGTCCAAATCCGCGATCGTCAGCGACGCGCTGCGCGCCTATCTCGCGCGCCGCGGTGCGAAGGAGCTCGACGATCTCTTCAAGGTGCGGCTCGACCGCATGAGCGGGCAATTGAACCGCATCGAGCGCGATCTCGCGATCGTGATGGAGAGCCTGGGGCTCTTCGTCCGCTATCAGCTGACCGTCACGGCACCGCTGCCCGAGCCCGATCAGACGGCCCGTGCGGTCGGCCGCGACCGTTTCGAGGCCTTTATCGACCGGGTCGGGCGGCAACTCGCGGGCGGCAGGCGGGATCTGAGCCGCGACACGATCCTGCGCAGCGGCGAGACGGAGGAGGCGTCATGAGCGGTCACGCCGAAGCGCAGTCGAGAGAGCGGCGCCGTTCGATGCTCCGGACCGCCATGGGACCGGCGATCGCCGCCGCGCTCACCGATCCCATGGTCGTCGAGGTGATGGTCAATCCCGATGGCAGTCTCCGGCTCGACCGGCTGGGCGAGGGCAGGGTCGATACGGGCGTGGCGTTCGAGCCGGCCGAGGTCGAACGCGTCATCCGGCTTGTGGCCTCGCATGTCCGCACGGAAGTCCATGCCGGCAACCCGGTGGTGAGCGCGGAGTTGCCTGAAAGCGGCGAGCGCTTCGAGGGTCTGCTGCCGCCTGTGGCATCCGCACCCTGTTTCGCGATCCGCAAACCCGCCGCACGGATCCATACGCTGGACGATTATATCGCCGACCGCATCCTCTCGCCGGAGCAGGCGAGCGCCTTGCGCGATGCGGTCGCCGACCGGCGCAATCTCCTGGTCGCCGGCGGCACGAGTTCGGGCAAGACGACGCTGGCGAACGCGCTTCTCGCCGAAATGGCCACCGCCGACGAGCGCATCATCCTGATCGAGGATACGCGCGAGTTGCAATGCGCGGCGCCCGATTGCGTGGAGCTACGCACGAAGCCGGGCGTGGTCTCGCTCGCCGATCTCGTCCGCTCGACGCTCCGCCTCCGGCCCGACCGCATCATAGTCGGGGAGGTGAGAGGCGGCGAGGCGCTGGACATGCTGAAGGCCTGGAACACCGGCCATCCTGGCGGCATCGCGACGTTGCATGCGAACTCGGCCCGTGCCGCCCTTTACCGGCTTGAACAGCTCGTCCAGGAGTCGAGCGCCGTCGTGCCGCGCCGCCTCATCGCCGAGGCGATCGATCTCGTCGTCTTCATCGAGGGAAGAGGGGCCGCGCGCCATGTCGGCTGTATCGCCCAAGTCACCGGCCTCGATGCCAATGGCGATTACCTCGTCACCGAAACCGCCGGCCCACATCGCTCCTCTGTCTGACCCGAAAGGACTGCCTCATGTACGTGCTCACTCGTCTCATCCGAACCGGCGCGCTGTCCCTGGTCCTGGGCCTCATGTTTATCGGCGCCGCAGAGGCGGCCGGCACCGGCATGCCCTGGGAGCAGCCGCTGCAGCAGATTCTCGATTCCGTGCAAGGGCCGGTCGCGAAGATTGTCGCCGTGATCATCATCATCGTGACGGGACTGACGCTCGCCTTCGGCGATACGGCGGGCGGCTTCCGGCGTCTCATTCAGATCGTTTTCGGCCTGTCGATCGCGTTTGCGGCCTCGAGCTTCTTTCTCTCTTTCTTCTCCTTCGGCGGCGGGGCGCTGATCGCATGAGCGGCCATCTTGAAGGCTTCGAAGTGCCGCTTCACCGCGCCCTTGCCGAACCGATCCTGCTCGCCGGCGCGCCGCGCAGCGTGGCGATCCTGAACGGCACGGTGGCGGCCGCGCTCGGTCTCGGCCTTCAACTCTGGATTGCGGGTCTTGTCCTCTGGCTTGCCGGTCACACGCTTTGCGTCTTCGCGACGAAGCGCGATCCGCAATTCGGGCAGGTGCTCGCGCGTCATCTGCGGCAGAAGGGGTATCTCTCATGCTGAACCTCGCCGAATACCGTCGCAAGCCGGACCACCTCGCCGATCATCTGCCCTGGGCGGCACTCGTCGCGCCCGGCGTTATCCTCAACAAGGATGGCGGTTTCCAGCGGACGCTGAGGTTCCGCGGCCCCGATCTCGAAAGCGCGACGGAGGCGGAACTGATCGGCGTCGCGGCCCGCTTCAACAATGTCGCGCGCCGTTTCGGTTCGGGCTGGGCCTTGTTCTTCGAGGCCGAACGCTTCGCAGCGGCGGATTATCCCGACAGCGCCTTTCCCGACGCCGCGTCATGGCTTGTCGACCGCGAGCGCCGCGCGGGCTTCGTGGAGAAGGCGCATTTCGAGAGCGCCTGCCACCTCACACTTTACTATATGCCGCTGGCGGACACGGTCTCGCGGGCCGAGCGGTGGCTCATCGAGAAGGAGAGGGCGGACAGCACGCGCGACTGGCGCGAAGATCTCGACGGCTTCATCGCCGAGACCGACCGGATCGCCGATCTCCTCAAGGGCTTCATGCCGGAGCTCCATCCGCTCGACGATGCGGAGACGCTCACCTATCTCCACCGCGCCGTCTCCTCCAAGCGCCATCGGATCGTGCCGCCCGAAACGCCGGTCTATCTCGATGCGGTACTGGTGGACGAGCCCCTGAGTGGCGGTCTCGAGCCGATGCTGGGCGCGCGGCATCTGCGGACGCTGACGATCCTCGGCTTCCCGAACCTGACCCGGCCGGGATTGCTCGATGCGCTCAATCATCTGGCGCTTCCCTATCGCTGGATGACGCGCTTCATCGCGCTCGACAAGACCCAGGCGACGCGGGAACTGACCAAACTCCGCCGGCAATGGTTCGCGAAGCGCAAATCGGTGACGGCCCTCTTGCGCGAGGTCATGTACAACGAACCGGCACCGCTTCTCGATACGGATGCCGACAACAAGGTGGTGGATGCCGATCTCGCGCTGCAGGCGCTGGGCGGCGATCATGTGAGCTTCGGTTATCTGACGACGACGATCACCGTCGGCGATGAGGATGCCGAAGTCGCGGACGAGTATCGCCGCGCCGTCGAGCGCGCGGTCACCGGCGCCGGCTTCACCGTGATCCGCGAAAGCACCAATGCGGTCGAGGCCTGGCTCGGCAGTCTGCCCGGTCATGTCTATGCCAATGTCCGGCAGCCGATCGTCCATACGCTCAATCTCGCTCATCTGATGCCGCTCTCGTTGGTCTGGGCCGGGCCGGCGCGGAACGAGCATTTGGACGGTCCGGTCCTGCTCCATGCCGAAAGCGAGGGCGCGACGCCTTTCCGTCTTTCGACCCATATCGGCGATGTCGGCCATATGCTGATCGTCGGCCCGACCGGCGCCGGCAAATCGGTGTTGCTGGCGCTGATCGCGATGCAGTTCCGCCGCTACGAGGATGCGCAGATCTATCTCTTCGACAAGGGCTTCTCGGCGCGTGCCGCCATTCTCGCCATGGGCGGCGCCCATCATGCGCTGGGCACCGGTGATGGTGAGGCCGTGCTCGCCTTCCAGCCGCTCGCCCGTATCGACGAAGCGGCGGAACGTGGCTGGGCAGCGGAATGGATCGGCGCGCTTCTCACGCATGAGAAACTCGAGGTAACGCCGGAGGTGAAGGATGCCGTCTGGTCGGCGCTCGGGAGCCTCGCCTCGGCACCGCGCGGGGAGCGCACACTGACCGGTCTCTCCGTGCTGCTGCAATCGAATGCGCTCAAGGCGGCGCTTGCGCCCTATACGCTGGAAGGTTCCTTCGGGCATCTGCTCGACGCGGCCGAGGACGGGCTCGCGCTATCCGGCATCCAGTGTTTCGAGATGGAGGCGCTGCTGCATGAGAAGGGGGCGGTGATGCCGGTCCTGACCTATCTCTTCCATCGCCTCGAGGAACGCTTCACCGGCGCGCCGACGCTCCTCATCCTCGACGAGGCCTGGGTCTATCTCGACGATCCGATCTTCGCGCCCCGCATTCGCGAATGGCTGAAGACACTCCGCAAGAAGAATGTCGCTGTTGTCTTCGCGACCCAGTCGCTCGCCGATATCGCCGACAGCGCCATCGCGCCCGTCCTCATCGAGAGCTGTCCGCAGCGGATATTCTTGCCGAACGATCGCGCGATCGAACCTCAGGCGCGGGCGGCTTACGAACGCTTCGGTCTCAACATCCGTCAGATCGAGCTGATCGCGGAAGCCATGCCGAAGCGGCACTACTATCTCCAATCCCGCCGCGGCAACCGGCTTTTCGAACTCGGGCTCGGTCCCGTGGCGTTCACCTTTTGCGGCGCGTCTTCTTCCGCCGACCGGAAACTCATCGGTCGTGTGTTGAATGAGACGGGGTCAGCGGGTTTCGCGAAGAGATTTCTCGCCGCGAAGGGCCTCGATTGGGCCGCCGATCTCATCGACATCCATACAGCGAAAATTTCTTCATCGGAGACGTCCTCATGACGCGCAAGACGTTGCGGGCCGTGCTGCTCGCTCTCTGCCTCTCGGCTGGTCTCGCAACGGCATACCTACGTCCGGCAACGGCCATGACCGTCTTCGATCCCACCAACTATGTGCAGAACCTGCTGCAGGCGGTGCGCGCGCTGGAGCAGATCGACAACCAGATCCGCTCGCTCCAGAACGAGGCCGTGATGCTCGACAATATGGCGCGGAACCTGGAGCATCTCGATCTCTCGACGCTGCAGGGCATGGTCTCGGGGCTGACAAGGATCGGTCAGCTGATGGATCAGGCGCGGGGCATCGCCTTCACCATCGAGGCGACGCAAGAGGCACTGGAACAAAGCTATCCCGAGCGCTACGGCGCGGAGGTCACTCACGACGTGCTTCTCGCCGATGCCGAACAGCGCTGGCGCGATGCCATGTCGGCCTACGGCGACACGATGCGCCTGCAGGCGGGCATCGCGCGCAATGTCGAGAGCGACCAGGCGGCGCTCGTCTCGCTGGTCGCCGCCTCGCAAGGCGCGGTCGGTGCGCTTCAGGCGCAGCAGGCGGCAAACCAGTTGCTCGCGCTTTCGACGAAACAACAGCTTCAGATCCAGAGCCTGATGGCGGCCCAATATCGCGCCGAAGCGCTTGATGCGGCACGCAAGGCCCAGGCCGAGGAACAGGCCCGCGCAAGCTTCGACCGCTTCATGGGCGAGGGAAAAGCCTACGGGGCGCGGTGACAATCGAAGAGTGACAAACGAAGAGTAAGAGGCGAGGAGCGAGCGGCATGGACGATCTTGGCGTCATCGACCGGTTCATGGAAGCCTTCACCCAGGCAATCGACAGCGGCTTCGGACTGCTGCAGGGCGATGTCGCCTTCCTGACCGCGATCCTGATCGGCATCGACATCACGCTGGCCGGTCTCTTCTGGGCGATGGAGGAGAGCAATGTGCTGGGCCGTCTCCTGCGGAAGGTCCTTTATGTCGGCGTCTTCGCGCTGATCCTGAATAATTTTGCAGGCCTTGCCGACATCATCTTCCGTTCCTTCGCAGGCCTCGGTCTGCATGCGGCGGAGAACGAGCTCACCGCCGACGACCTGCTCCGGCCGGGCTATCTCGCCGGTATCGGCTTCGAGGCGGCCTGGCCGCTCCTGCAACAGGCGGGCTCCTTGATGGGGTTCACGAGTTTCTTCAACCATGCGGTCACGATCATCGTGCTGGTACTCGCCTGGACGGTCGTCATCGCCGCCTTCTTCATCCTGGCGGTGCAGCTCTTCATCACCATCATCGAGTTCAAGCTGACGACGCTGGCGGGCTTCGTACTGGTGCCCTTCGCGCTCTGGACCAAAACGGCGTTTCTCGCCGAGCGTGTGCTCGGCAATGTCGTCGCCTCGGGCGTCAAGGTGATGCTGCTCGCCGTCATCATCGGCATCGGTTCGGGCTTTTTCACCGATTTCGTGACGGCGCTTCAGGGCCGCGAGCCCAATCTCAACGACGCCATGGCGCTGGTGCTGGCTTCGCTCGCTTTGTTCGGGCTCGGCATTTTCGGGCCCGGCATTGCCGCGGGCCTCGTCTCCGGCGCGCCGCAGCTTGGTGCAGGCGCGGTGGTCGGGGCGACCGGTGGCGTTGCGGCCGGTGCGGCGCTGGCCGGCGGCATGGCGCTCGGGGCGGCCCGGATGGGAAGTGCGGCCGGACTTTCGGCACTTCGGGCCGGCACCGGCATGGGCACCGCGACGGCCGGTGCGGTGGGGATGGGGCCTGTACCGGGCATGGCCGCATCGTCTTCTGCCGGAATGTCTTCAAGCATGGCGGCGGGGACACCCGACTGGGCGCGGCGTCTCCGGGCCGAGCAGCGCCGCCGCACCCATACCCAGACCGCGATGCAGGCGATCCGCGAAGGCGACCGGCCGGGTGCCGGCGCCAATCCTTCCTTCGACGATGGGAGGTCCTGATGCTCTTCAAA
>PNMC01000096.1 GCA_013823365.1 Parvibaculum sp.
CGGAGACGAATTCATCGACCTTGCCTTCCGGCACATAGACATAGTCCGGCGCGAGGCAGATCTGGCCGGCATTCAGCACCTTGCCGTTCATGATGCGGGCAGCCGCATCGTCGATCTTCGCCGATTTCGAGACGATGACGGGCGACTTGCCGCCAAGCTCCAGCGTCAGCGGCACGAGATTTTCCGCCGCGGCGCGCATCACGTGATAGGCAATCGAGGTCGCGCCGGTGAACAGCAGATGGTCGAAGGGCTGGCGCGAGAAGGCCTCGCCCACCGCCGGGCCGCCGGTGATGACCGCGACTTCGGTTTCGTCATAGGCCGCATGAAGCAGGCGCGCCATGAGTTCGGAGGTGGCCGGGGTGAACTCCGACGGCTTGATCATGGCGCGGTTTCCGGCCGCGAAGACGCCGGCAAGCGGGGTCCAGGTGAGGTTCACCGGGAAGTTCCACGGGCTGATGATGCCGACCGTGCCGAGCGGCTGGTACTCGACGCGGGCCTTGGCGCCGAGCAGGTTCAACGGGAACTGCACCTTCCGCTTTTCCGGCTTCATCCACTGGCGCAGATGCTTCTTGGCATGCTTGAGCGGCCCGATGGAGCCCATGACGTCGGTCAGCAGGGTCTGCTCATGGCTGCGATGGCCGAAATCGGAGGCGATCGCCTCGACGATTTCCTTCTGGTTGTCGACCAGAATGGCGATCGCCCGGTCGATCCAGTCGATGCGGCGCTCGGCGCTGGCCGGGCCTTCCTTGATATGCGCGGCCTTCTGCTTGTCGAGAATGGCGCGGATCGAGGCCGAAATCGTGGCCGAATCCGCCTCGCGCGATGTCTGCTCCGCCAAGCTCATGTGAAACCTCCTGGTGTGCGGCGCCTCTGGGGGATATGCCGCCTGATTGCCCTGCCCTTGCGGCCGGGTTAATGCCGGCCGCCCCCCGGCCTCTGGAACCGGGAGATTTTCACGAAATATACATAACAATGGCCGGTTTGAGAGCCCCCCTCAGGCGCAGTTCCGCCGGGTCGAGGCTTTTGCGCCACGGGGACCGGTTTGCACCCGCCGGAAACCGGGATTTTCGCCCGGCTTTACATAGCGGTAACCGGTTTTGCCTAGGCTGGGCCTGTCGATTCCGAACGACACTTACGCTCATGCCGAACGGGGGATTGCAGTCGTGATGCAGGCTGAAGACATGGAGTTTGCCGCAGAATGGAGTGCAAGGGCGCTCCAGCTCATGCAGGAGAACGCCATTCCGCCAAGCCCCGACAATTACGCAGTCTGGTTCCGCTATGCGTCCGGCCTGCTGCCCGAACTGAACAAGGAAATCGACCAGAAGATCGCGGCCGCCCAGCCGCTCGATCTCGATGCGACGCTCGACCTCCAGCGCCGCTATTTCTCGGATGCGAAGCTGACCGATGTGACGCTGCAGACCGGCGACAAGCTGAACACCGAGGTCGACCAGATCCTGCGGATCATCGAGGAGACGGTCGGCAACTCCACGGCCCTCGGCGCCAGCGTCCGCGAGGCGAGCGAGAGCCTGTCGAGCCATTCCACGCCGGGCGACGTGCTGAAGGCGGTCGAGGCGATCGTCACGGCCTCGCGCAAGATGGAAGAGCGCAGCGCCGAACTGGAAGACCATCTGCAGGCGACCAAGCGCGAACTCAACGAGCTGCAGGACAATCTGGCCAAGGCACATAACGAAGCGCGGACGGACGGGCTGACCGGCCTCAGCAATCGCAAGGCCTTCGACGAAGCGATCGAGCGTGAAATGGCCGCGGCGCGGACGAGCGGCGAACCGCTGTGCCTCGTCGTAGGCGACATCGACCATTTCAAGAAATTCAACGACACGTTCGGCCACCGCACAGGCGACCAGGTGCTTCGTCTCGTGGCGAGCTGCCTGAAGAACGGTGCCGCCGAGGGCCACATCGCCGCGCGCTATGGCGGCGAGGAATTCGCTGTCGTCATGCCGGCGACGGACCTCGCCAAGGCGGAGGTCATCGCCAACCAGATCCGCGAGACGGTGAAGGCGCGCGAGCTCGTGAAACGCTCGACGGGCGAATCCCTCGGCCGGGTTACCATGTCGATGGGCATCGGCCTGTTCCGGCCCGACGACACCGCCGGCTCGCTGATCGAGCGGGCCGACCAGTGCCTCTATCAGGCGAAGCATGCTGGCCGGAATCGCGTGATCGCCGAGAATACCGGCGCCGCCATGCCGCAAGCGCTGGCCGGCTAAGCCGTTCCAATCCTGGCGCCATTCCTTTTACGCAGCGGAAGGCTCGCTTCCGCCGAAAGCGCCGGTGCGGGCATTCGCGCGGGCGGCGCGAAGGCTATTTTCGGAGCCCCGGAACAAGGCACCGAAAAAAGCAGGGATCATGGAAACGCTCACGCTCGACGTTCAGGACGGCATTGCGCTCGTCACGCTCAACCGGCCCGATGTGCTGAACAGCATCAATATGAAGCTCATCGACGAGATGCGCGAAACGGTCGCCGCGGTCGCCGCGAACACCGAAGCGCGCGTGATGCTGATAACGGGCGCGGGCCGCGGCTTCTGCGCCGGCGCCGACCTTGCCGAGCAGAGTTCGCGCGGCAGCGACATGAGCATCGGCCAAGGCGTGGCGCATGGCATGACCTATCGCTTCAACCCGATGATGCGCGAGCTCTATGCGCTGCAGAAGCCGATCGTCGCCGCGGTGAACGGCGTGACGGCGGGTGGCGGCGTGGGCCTTGCGCTTGCCGCCGACATCGTGATCGCCGCAAAGAGCGCCAGCTTCGTGCAGGTGTTCGGGCCGCGGCTCGGGCTCATTCCCGATCTCGGCTGCACCTGGCAGTTGCCTCGGCTCGTCGGTCGCGCCCGCGCGCTCGGGCTTGCGCTGACGGACGACAAGCTCTCGGCCGAACAGGCGGCTGATTGGGGCCTCATCTGGAAATGCGTGGAAGACGAGGCGCTGATGGGGGAAGCGCGCGCCGTCGCGACGAAGCTTGCCAAGGGACCGACCAATGCCTTTGCCGAAATCCGCAAGGCGATCGATGCCGGGGCGGGCAACAGCTATGCGGCACAGCTCGATTACGAGCGCGATGTGCAGGGCAAGCTCGGCGATCATCCGAATTTCGCGGAGGGCGTGAAGTCCTTCCTGACGAAACGGGAACCGCAATTCAAAGCCTGATATTGAAAAACCAGAACCGGAACAGGGAGACGACAATGGACTTCGAACGCGCAAGGCTCGACATCGAAGGGAGCGTGGGCATTCTCACGCTCAATCATCCGGAAGTGATGAATGCGGTGTCGCCGGAAATGCTTGGCGGCCTGATGCTCGCCATGGATCAGGTGGAAGACCCGAAAAACGGCATCCGCTGCCTCGTGATGACGGGCGAGGGCCGCGGCTTCTGCACCGGCGCGAACCTGCAGGGGCGCGGCAGCAATTCCGGCGCGCGACCCGATGCGGGCCTGGCGCTCGAAACCATGTATCACCCCTTCCTGCGCCGCCTGCGCAATCTCAACATGCCTTTCGTCACCGCCGTGAACGGCCCGGCGGCCGGCGTCGGCATGAGCTTCGCGCTGATGGGCGACCTCGTGCTCTGCGCGCGTTCGTCCTACTTCCTGCAGGCATTCCGCCGCATCGGCCTTGTGCCGGATGGCGGCTCGACCTGGATCCTGCCGCGGCTCGTCGGCAAGGCGCGCGCGATGGAGCTGTCGCTGCTGGGCGAGAAGCTGCCGGCCGAAACGGCGCTGCAATGGGGCCTCATCAACCGCGTCTATGACGACGAGAAGCTGATGGAAGAAGCAAAGGCGCTTGCCGCCGATCTCGCCAGCGGCCCGACCAAGACGCTCGGCATGATCCGCCAGCTCTATTGGGAGAGCACGGACAACACTTATGAAGAGCAGCTCAATCTCGAGCGACAGCTTCAGCGCACTGCGGGCTATGGCGAGGATTTCAAGGAAGGCGTGCGCGCGTTCCTCGAGAAGCGTCCGGCGCAGTTCAAGGGGAACTGACGCTCAGCCGATGATGCAGCTCGCGAGCAGTGCGAGAAACATCACGGCGATGAAAAGAAGAACGTAAGGCATGACCGCGCGTCTCAGGCTCTGGGGCGCGCGGTCTTCTTTCGCGCGTCGGGTTTTCCGGTCACGCGCTTTCTGGGCGCGGGCTTCGCCGCCTTCGCCGAAAGCGCGGCGTCGAGCGCCTTGCGCGCCCAGGCGACCAGCTCGTCCGCATCGTCATAAAGCCGCTCGGGCAATTCGTAATAGGACATGGCGACGGCCTTGCCGGAGGGCGGCTCATAGACGAAGGGGCCCATCTCCTCCGCCTCGTAGTCGGCGCGATTCCTGTCGTCCACCTTGAAGAAAAGCGTTTCGCCCGCGATCAGCCCGAACATGAGATCGCCGAGATAGACGCCGGCGCCGCCGAACATGTTGCGGATGCGGACGGGACCGAGCGGCTCAAGCTGCTCGCTCACGAATTCCCTGTATTCGGCGCTGACCGCCATGGCGCCTCAGACGGTGGCAGGCGTGATGGTCACGCTTTCGCCGCAGCCGCAGGCATCCGTCTGGTTCGGATTGTTGAAGCGGAAGCCGGACGAAAACTTTTCGGTCGCGTAATCCATCTCCGTGCCCAGCAGGAAGAGGATCGCCTTCGGGTCGATCAGGATTTTCACGCCGCGATCTTCCACCACTTCATCGAGCGGCTTCTGCTCCTCGGCATATTCCATCGTGTATTCCATGCCGGCGCAGCCGCCATTCTTCACGCCGATGCGTACGCCGATATATTTACCTTCGGAGGCGGCCATGATGGCGCGCATCCGCTCGGCGGCGGCGTCCGTCAAGGTAATCGCTTTCGGCATGGGTCTCGTCATTTCCCGCACCTCGCTCAATACATGTTCAGCGCAACGCGCGCTTCGTCGGACATCCGGCTCGGATCCCAGGGCGGATCGAAGGTCATCTCGACGCGGACGTCGCCAACGCCTTCGACGCTGCGCACCGCATCCTCGACCATCACCGGCATGGTGCCCGCCACAGGGCAGCCCGGCGCCGTCAGGGTCATGTCGATCACCACGTCGCGGTCGTCCGAGATATCCACCTTGTAGATGAGGCCGAGCTCGTAAATATCAACCGGGATTTCCGGGTCATAGACCGATTTCAGCGCCGCGATGATGTCATCGGTCAGGCGCTCCAGCTCTTCCGGCGGAATAGCGGAGACTTCGGCCGGGGCTTCCGCCGCGCCTTGTTCCGTTGCTTCCACTGCGTTCGCTTCATCCATCATCGGCCTCACTCGAAGAACCGCTTGGCGTCTATCAATGCTTCCGCCAGCCGGTCCACTTCTTCCAATGTATTATACATCGCAAAAGAAGCGCGCGTCGTCGCGCCGACGCCGAAGCGTTCCATCACCGGTTGCGCACAGTGGTGTCCGGCACGAACGGCGACGCCCGCGCGGTCGATCACGGTTGCGATATCGTGCGGATGCGCGTTCTCCATCACGAAAGAGACGATGCTGCCCTTCTCCTTCGTGGTGCCCACGATGCGCAGGCTGTTGATTTCCGAGAGCCGCCGCGTTGCATAGTCGCGGAGCGCCAGTTCATGGGCGAGGATGCGCTCGCGGCCGATGCTCTCGATATAGGAAAGCGCGGCGCCCAGACCAATAGCCTGCACGATGGCGGGCGTGCCGGCCTCGAAGCGGTGCGGCGGCGCGGCATAGGTTACGTTTTCGAGCGTCACTTCGCGGATCATCTCGCCGCCGCCGCGATAGGGCCGCATCTTCTTCAGATGTTCGGCTTTCGCATAGAGGAGCCCGATGCCTGTAGGCCCGTAAAGCTTGTGGCCCGAGCAGACTAGAAAATCGCAATCGAGGTCGCGCACATCCGTCGGCAGATGAACGACGCTCTGGCAGCCATCGACGAGGACAGGCACGCCCTTCTCATGCGCGAAGCGGATCATCTCGCGGATCGGCGTGATGGCGCCGAGCGCATTCGACATATGCGTCATCGCCACCATTTTCGTGCGCGGCGAGAAGAGCGCGCGCCAGGCGTCGATGTCGAGCGAGCCGTCATCGAGGGCGGGCACGAATTTCAGCACCGCCCCGTGGCGCTCGCGCAGGAAGTGCCAGGGAACGATGTTCGAGTGATGCTCCAGCACCGAGAGAATGATCTCGTCGCCCGGCTCGATCATCGGTTCGGCGAAGGAGGAGGCGACAAGATTGATCGCATCCGTCGCGCCGGAGGTGAAGATGATCTCGTCCGTCGAGGCGGCATTCAGGAAGGCACGCGCCGTCTCCCGCGCCTGCTCGAATTTCTCCGTCGCGGCATTGGAGAGATAATGCATGCCGCGATGGACATTCGAATATTCATGGCCATAGGCCTCGGCGATCGCGTCGATCACCTGCTGCGGCTTCTGGGCCGAGGCGGCATTGTCGAGATAGACGAGCGGCTTGCCATAGACCTCGCGTGCGAGAATCGGGAAATCGGCGCGGATCTTCTGAACGTCGTAGGGCCCGGTGGCGAGAAGGGGTTTGTTCATGCGGCCACCTCCCCGAACCAGCCGGAGACGAGATCGCGGAAGATGCCACGCGAGGCTTCATGCGGCGCGAGTTCGATCGCTTCATCGAGAAAGGCGAGCACGAGCAGACGGCGGGCCTCCGCTTCCGGGATGCCGCGCGAGCGCAGATAGAAGATCGCGTCCTTCGACAACTCGCCCACCGTCGAGCCATGCGCGCATTGCACATCGTCGGCATAGATTTCGAGTTCGGGCTTCGCGTTCATCGAGGCATCGCGCGAGAGGAGCAGCGCCTGTGTCATCTGGCGGCCATCGGTCTTCTGCGCATCGGGGCGCACGATCACCTTGCCCTGGAACACGCCCTCGGCCTCGCCATCCAGCACGCCCTTGAACATGGTGTGGCTAGTGCAGCCGGGAACGGCGTGATCGACCACGGAGAAGGTATCGAAATGCTGCTTCGCGCGGAGCGCATAGGCGCCGTCGACACTTGCATGCGCGCCCTCGCCCGCAAAGCGGATGAAGTTCTGCGCGCGGGAAAGACCGCAGCCAAGCGTCAGCGTGAAGCTTTCAAGCCGCGATTTTCCGGCGAGCGTTGCGCGCAGCGTCGAGAGGTGAACGCTATCCGCCGTCTCGTCCTGCAGCTTCGCGTGGCGGAGCGTTGCATCCGCGCCGAGTTCGATGTCGGTGACGATGTCGGCAAGCGCGGCCTTCCCGCCCAGATGGCTTTCAAGGATCGAGGCTTCGGCGCCCTCCTCCAGCAGCATGAGATTGCGCGTGTGCGAGGCGCCGGCATCCGCCGCGACGAAGACGAGATGGAGCGGCTTGTCGAGCCTCACACCCTTGCGGATGCGGAGCGCCATGCCATCGGCCATCAGCGCCGTGTTGAGCTCGACGATGTTTTCCGCCTGCCGCGCCTCGTCCATGCGGCGCTCGATCAGGGCTTTGGCCCATTGCTCGCTCAGCACATCGGCCAGCCGATGGAGCTCCACGCCCTTGGGAAGACGCGCGGTATCCGACAGGCCTTCATGGAAGCGGCCATTCACGAAAACGAGCCTGTGCGCATCGATGCCTGCAAAGGCCGTCGCCGCGGGCGTTTCCGGCAGGATCACCGCAGCTTCATGCCGGGGCGCGGGTGCGAAGGCGGCCTTGTCGAGCGCCTGGCGGAGATCGGTATATTTCCAGTCCTCGAGGCGGCGATGCGGGAGGCCAGCTTCCGCGAAGGCCTCGATCGCATCCGCGCGGCGGCGCGCAAGCCAGCTGCCGGCACCGGGGAGTTCATTGCCCACCGTTTCGAAAGCCGTCACGAAATTTGCCGTCGCCTTGTCGTTCATGGCCTCACTCACGCGGCATCCGCGCCATAACCGGCATAGCCGGATTTTTCGAGCTCGAGCGCGAGCTCCTTGCCGCCCGTCTTCACGATGCGTCCCTTGGACAGAACATGCACGACGTCCGGCACGATATAGTCGAGCAGGCGCTGATAATGGGTGATGACGATCATCGCACGCTCGGGCGAGCGCAGCGCGTTCACACCTTCGGCGACCGTCTTCAGTGCGTCGATATCGAGGCCGGAGTCGGTTTCGTCGAGCACGCAGAGCGCGGGCTCAAGCAGCGACATCTGCAGCACTTCGGCGCGCTTCTTCTCGCCGCCGGAATAGCCGACATTGAGAGCGCGCTTCAGCATGTCGTCGGTGACATTGAGCGGCTTTGCCTTTTCGCGCACAAGCTTCAGGAAGCGCACGGCATCGAGTTCCTCTTCGCCGCGCGCCTTCCGTTGCGCATTGAGCGCCGTCTTGAGGAAGGTCATCGTCGTCACGCCCGGAATTTCCAGCGGATACTGGAAGGCGAGAAAGACGCCCGCCGCCGCGCGCTCGTCCACGTCCATCTCCATCAGGTCGCGGCCCTTGAAGCGGATCGTGCCTTCGGTGACCTCATAGCCCTCTCGGCCCGCCAGCACATAGGACAGCGTCGACTTGCCGGAGCCGTTCGGCCCCATGATGGCATGCACTTCGCCCGCACGGATGTCGAGGTCGATCCCGTTCAGGATTTCCTTTCCGTCCACTTTCGCGTGCAGGTTTCTGATCTCAAGCATAACTTTCATTCTCTCTCTACTCGTCATTGCCGGGCCCTCCTTTGAACTTTTAGGAGGCCGGCAATCCAGGAAGCAACGTTCGAAACCTCAGCTCTGGACCCCCGGATCAAGTCCGGGGGTGACGAATTTGAAATTGGCGGAAGGGCTAACCAACGCTGCCCTCCAAACTTATTCCGACGAGCTTCTGCGCCTCGACGGCGAATTCCATCGGCAGCTGCTGCAGCACATCGCGGCAGAAGCCGTTGACGATCAAGGCTACCGCCTCTTCCTCGCCGATGCCGCGCTGCATGCAATAGAACAGCTGATCGTCGCTGATCTTCGAGGTGGTCGCCTCGTGCTCCAGAATGGCGCTCGGGTTCTTCGTCTCGATATAGGGGACGGTATGCGCCGAGCATTTGTCGCCGATCAGCAGGCTGTCGCATTGCGTGAAATTCCGCACATTCTCCGCCTTGCGGTGAACGCTGACGAGACCGCGATAGGTGTTGGACGACTTGCCGGCGGAAATGCCCTTGGAGATGATCCGGCTCGTCGTGTTGCGGCCGAGATGGATCATCTTGGTGCCGCTGTCGACCTGCTGGCGGCCGTTCGAGATCGCGATCGAATAGAACTCGCCGCGGGAATTGTCGCCGCGCAGGATGCAGCTCGGATATTTCCAGGTGATGGCGGAGCCGGTCTCGACCTGCGTCCACGAGATCTTCGAATTCGCGCCGCGGCAATCGCCGCGCTTCGTCACGAAGTTGTAGACGCCGCCCTTGCCTTCCTCGTCGCCGGGATACCAGTTCTGCACCGTCGAATATTTGATCTCGGCATCGTCGAGCGCCACAAGCTCGACGACCGCCGCGTGCAGCTGGTTCTCGTCGCGCTGCGGCGCGGTGCAGCCTTCGAGATAGCTCACATAGGAGCCCTTCTCGGCGATGATGAGCGTGCGCTCGAACTGGCCCGTCTGCTTCTCGTTGATGCGGAAATAGGTCGAGAGTTCCATCGGGCAGCGCACGCCTTCGGGGATATAGACGAAGGAGCCTTCCGAGAAGACGGCCGAGTTCAGCGTCGCATAGAAATTGTCCGACGTCGGAACGACGGAGCCGAGATATTTCTTCACGAGTTCGGGATGCTTCGCGACCGCCTCCGACATGGGGCAGAAGATCACGCCCACTTCGGCGAGCTTTTCCTTGAAGGTGGTGACGACGGAGACGCTGTCGAAGACGGCATCGACCGCGACGCCCGCGAGCATCTTCTGCTCGGTCAGCGGAA
>PNMC01000097.1 GCA_013823365.1 Parvibaculum sp.
GCCTTTGCCTTTCGGCAAGTAAGTCGGACAGCATTTCTCGCAGCATTTCCAATTCTCCTAAACAATAGAATCTTGCATTTGCTCGGGGCGCTTATCTCAGTCTTTGCACTAAGCTATCAATCTTGGGAGATACCCTTCCGCTGCAGCGGTATAAATTTGAAGAGCCGAAAGGTTATCCGGCACTTCGCAGTTCTTCCGTTTCAAACTGTTAGCTCATTAACTAGCTTTTCCATATCCTCCGGCAACGGAGCATTGAAGTCCAGCCGTTCGCCGGTCACCGGGTGTTCGAAGCCTAGGTGCCAGGCGTGGAGGGCCTGGCGGTTGAGGCGGGCAAGCGCCGCGCGGGCGGGCTCGGCGAGTTTTGAGGCGCGGGTTTTCATGCCGGTGCCGTAGGTCGGGTCGCCCAGCACCGGGTGGCCGATATGCGTCATGTGCACGCGGATCTGGTGGGTGCGGCCGGTTTCGAGGCGGCATTCGACGAGCGAGACGAGGCCGTCCGCAAATACCCGCTCCACCTCGTAATGCGTGATGGCGCGGCGGCCGGCGGCGTTGTCGTCGTCCTCCTCGTCGTCCCGCCGCGTGCGCGGCTTCAGCGCCGCCATCTTCATGCGGTTGTGGGAAGAGCGGGCGATATTCGCGTCCACCGTGCCGCGTTTCGGCGAGGGCACGCCCCAGACCAGCGCCTTGTAGGCGCGGGTCAGTTTCCCGTCGCGGCCATGCGCGGCGAATTGCTCGGCGAGGCCGCGATGGGCGCGGTCCGTTTTCGCGACGACCATCAATCCGCTCGTCTCCTTGTCGAGCCGGTGGACGATGCCGGGCCTGCGCTCGCCGCCGATGCCCGACAGCGTTTCGCCGCAATGGGCGATCAGCGCGTTCACCAGCGTCATGTCGGGATTGCCGGGGGCGGGATGCACGACGAGCCCCGCCGGCTTCATCACCACGATGAGATCGGCGTCCTCATAGACCACGTCGAGCGGGATTTCCTGTCCTGCCGGTTTGGTGGGCGCGGGCGCCGGCAGCGTCACGGTGAGCCGCTCGCCCGCCTTCACCCGGGCGGAGGCATCGGTCAGGAGGCGCGGCGGGCTCGCCTCCAGCGCGACCTGACCCTCCTCGATCAGCTGCTTCAGCCGCGCGCGCGAGGGCGCGGCGGCGGCGTTTTCCTCCTCCGCGAACTTGCGGGCAAGGGCCTCCGTGAGATACTTGTCGAGGCGCATGCCGCTTTCATCGCTGGCGATGGTGAGCGTGTGGCGCGTTTCTTCGGTCGGGGACAGGACGGCGGACATCATGAGCGGGACTATACCACCGGCAAGCGGCGCGTCGCGCGATCAGGTCGAGCCCGGCCAGCCGATCGACGAGGAGAAGCTCAGGCGCCTCAAGCTGACGATGGGCGTGATGTCGGGTTTTCTCGTCCTCACCTTCATGGTGGTGGTGGCCGCCTTCGTCTGGCGGCTCACGGGGGGCGCGCCTGCGGGCGAGGCCCCACGCGCCGCGCATCCCGCCGGCTATTTCGGCATGTCGCGCATCGCGATTGCGCCGGGCGAGGCTGTGCGCTCCGTCACGCTGGGCGAGGGGCGGCTTGCGATCCATGTCGCGGGCGATAATGGCGAGGCCGTGATCCTGGTCGATCCCAAGAGCGGGGCCGAGCTTGGGCGCATCCTGCTCTCGCCCATGTCGGATTACGCGGCGCGATAGGTTCGCGCCCCCGGGCGCTGAGGCGCTCCGGCTCACCATGACAGTTCAAATGACATCTGCCGCGCCGGGGCGTTCCCGCGCGGGTCGTCATGCTGCCTATTTTGGGGAGGGAGGGTGCCGCCGGTGCCGGGGGAGGAGGGAGGATGGCACCGGCGGCATTCTGAAGACGCCCAGTCGGGGAGGAGGTCGACCGGCGTTTCGTGAGATGAATATCGCCCGCGAATGACAGATTGTCAATCAGGCTGTTTGTGCGTTGCAAAAATTTAACACAGTCTGGTTTGATAGCGGAAAGCACTATAAGTCATTGATTACGCTTGTGTTATTTAATGAAATGCGGAGTGGAGGCCCGTAAAGTCAGCCCGGGTGCGGTCGAATGACGCAGTGCGGGGGGCGGCTTTTAGGGGCTGACCCCTAGAAATGCAGGGAAAACTCGGGCCATCGCCGGGCGGCGCGCATGAAGGGGCTTGCGCGCTCCGCCGCGCCATCATAGAAGGAGCGCCCGAACTGGTCCGTCCCCTTCGTCTAGCGGTCCAGGACGTCGCCCTCTCACGGCGAAAACAGGGGTTCGAGTCCCCTAGGGGACGCCAATTATTTCATTAAAATCAAGGCATTGCCTTCTGGCCGCAGGTCAGAGCCAGATCGCGGCTGCCTGCAGGGCGAGGGCGATCAGCGCGCCGAGGAGCAGGATCGTCGAGGAGGCGAGGCCGACCGTGAAGCCCGTGGAGCGCTTCAGCGCCGCCGCATAATAGCCCCGCGCATAGAGCACCCGGCCGACCGGATAGAAGATGCCGATCGCCGCCGCCCAGAGATCGCCGATCGTCAGCGCGAAGAGCCAGAGCGCCGGCAGGAAGATCAGCAGGTTCTCGGCCGTATTGCCCTGCACCCGCAGGACGCGGAGGAAATCGTCCGGCCCGTCCATGCGCGGCGCGGGAATATTGAAGGTGCCCCGCGCCTTGCCGACCTTGAAGGCCATCCAGAAATAGACAATGAGCGTGATGATCGTGACCAGGCCGGTCAACGGATAGGCGAACGGCGTCATGACTGTCTCCCCGATACGATGCCCGTACCAAGAAAATCAGCTTGCGGTGATTCCGGCAATCAAAAGAGAGGCGGACAAAAGGGCGGCCTCAATTGGCGACGCCCGCCTCAAGCGCCCGGATGCGGGCCAGAAGCGTCTTGTCGCTCACCTGGATTTCCTCGGGCGCGGTAGCGTCTTCGCCGGGCTCATCGCCTGCGGGGTAGCTCGCATGGCCCTGTTCGCCCATCGCATCGAGCCGCTCCAGCGTCGCCTTGACCTCGGCGAGCGTCCGTGCGGCCTCTTCATCGTTAAAGGCGAGGGGTGCCGCGGGTTCGGCGCTTTCGGGGGCCGCTTCCGCCAACAGGGGCGGGCGGCTTTCCATGGCCGCAGGGGCCGGCCGGGGCGCTTCGCCGATCACGGCTTCGAGGGCGGCAAGCTCCTGTTTCAGGGTGGCGAGGCGCCCGGCACGTTCCGCGGCAAGGCTGGCATTGCTTTCGATCTCGGCCCGCAGGGCTTCCGCCTCCGCCGTCAGGTCACGGAGTTCCGCGCCGAGGCGTGCCGTCTCGCCGGTCAGCCGGTCGACCTCCAGGCGCAGGTCGTTGTTCTGATTGAGTATGTCGTTGTTTTCATTGCGTAACGATTGCTGCTCTTGAAGGGCAGCATCTCGCGCAGCGGCAAGCGCCTCAGCCTCGTTCCGAAGCCGGTCGATTTCGGCTTCCAGGGGCGCCATTTCGGCCTGCTGGCGCTGGATCAGCAGGTCGAGTTCGCGGGCGCGCTCGCTCTCATCGGCTTGCTGGGCCACGCCGGCCAGTTCGCGGGTGGTCACGGTCACCGCGCGGCGCCAGACAAATTGCGCCGCGATCGCCGCAAAAAGCGTTGCGACGAAAAAGCCGAGCGCGATCAGCATCAAATTCTCGATCATGGCGTACCTGCCGGGGTTGAGGCGGCGCAGACTGCCAGAAATCCTGCCCGGCTGCTACCTCGCCCCCTCGACAGGGGCGCCTTGCGTAGCGCCGGGTCAGAAAGGCAACCACTCCCGCGATTTCGTGTATTTCAAATAGCCGACAGAGGCGCCAAGCCTTACGCCCACACCGGCGCGCATCGGCGCCAGAATAACGTTGTCGCGCTGCTGGTAGTTCACGCCAATGCCCCCGATCAGATAGGCGCTGCCTTCCACACCGGGGAACCGCTGATAGATGGCATCGCCATTGGGCAGCTCGTAAACCAGGGTGAAGACCTTCACGGCATTTCCGCCGAAATCCCAGCCGGCGCTCGGTCCCTGCCAATAGACGGTCCGCGTGGTGCCGTTCTTCATCACGAGTTCGCCCTGGCCGTAACGCAGGCCCACGACAAAGGCGCCGCTCGCCTCTTCGCCCTTGATATAGGCATTGGGCTCGCCGTAACGCTGGAAGACGCTGTGCACCGCGTCGGCAAGGCCTTGCGACACGCCGCCGAAGAAATTGCCGGCTTCCCGGACGATCTCGTCTTCCTGGTATGTGTCCTGCCTGTCGCCGGATTGCGCGGCGGCGGGCAGGGCGGCGACCGCGAGAAAGGCCAGTGCCGCGACAATGCCCGAGAAGCCTCGCGATACGGGGGACACCCCCAGATTGAAGATCGTCATGCTGCTCTCCCTTTTTCGCCCCGGCTCTCCGTCCCGGATTTCCGGGACAGCGCCATTCCTTCGCCATCGAATCGCCGTCAATCGCTGGAAAAGTCTATAGTAGAATCATGTGGATTGAGGCGCCGGGATATTGGCTGCACAGCATGGCGAAACGGTGACCGAAGCGAAAATGAGGTTCAGCGGCCGCGCGCCCGGATGGCTGCCATGCTGAAGACTCGCGGACGCAGAACAGCGCTTGCCGCGACTGTCTTGCTGCTCGTGGCTGCCGTCGTGGCGGTATGGGCGTGGCAGCAGCGGCGGGGATTAGCCGAACAGGTGATCGGTCAGGCCCTTGCCGAACGGGGCATCGCGCCCGTTTCCTTCACAGTGTCGTTCATCGGGCTGCGGAGCATTTCGCTTGCCGATGTTGTGATCGGCGATCCGGATGCGCCCGATGCGAGCGTCAGGAGCGTCACGGTCTATTATTCGCTTGGCGAACTCATATCGGGCCGCGTTCGATCGATAGAGGTCGAGGAAGCGAGCGGCAGGATGGCCCTCTCGGAAGATGGATTGTCGCTCGGCGTTCTTGATCCGCTGCTTCAGGGCGAGGGCGGTGCGGGCACCTTCCATGTGCCTCCCGTGGAAATCGACACGGCCCATATCGAGATAGAGACACCGCGCGGAATCTTTTCCGTCGCGGGGCCGCTTTCGGTCCGCCCGGATGGCGAGAGCCTTGTCGTGTCGACAGGCGGCGTGCTGGTCCGCGAAGAAGGCGAGGCGCCTCGTGTCGCGCCCGTTCATGCGGCGGGTAAGGCGCTGATCGCTGCAAGCGATATCTCGGTTGAAGGATTGCTCTCGACCGCCGAAGGCAGTGCAGGCGATGTAGCGCTCCTCCGTTTCGACGGCGAGTATGATGTGTCGGCGAAGCGCGGTGTGCTGCGCGGGGATGGGGCGCTTTCATTCGAGAGAGACGGGATCACGGTCGCACGCCTCGCGCCTGCGCTGGCGCCTTATTATATCGACCTGACGGGGGGCGTTTCCTATCGCGTGGAGGCGATCTTCGACAGCGGGATACTTGCGGTCGAGGGCGAGGCCGAACTGCAGAACGTGGCCTTGCGCCAGACGGCGGCGGGCGATGGACGCGCTTCCGGCAGCGTTACCTTTTCAGCGGCGTTCGGTGACAGCACCACGCCTTACCGCGTCGACATTGCGGGCCTCCGGATAGAGGATCTTGCACAGCCCGTGCGGTTCGCGCCCGTATCTCTCGAAGGCCCCGTGACCATGACCGGCGGCCGTATCGAAGGCAAACTTGTGGTGCGCAGCGCCGTTCCCTCCATTCGCGGCTCGCGGCTCGCAAACATCAATGCGAAGTTCGATCTTGCGAAAGGCGAGGGACAAGTCAGTGCCGCCGGCGATCTTTCCTTCGCGCCCGGCAGGCTGGAACCGCATACGGTTCTCCCCATGTTGGGCGGCACGGTGCTCCAGGTAAGCGGCGGTCTTTCCTACAGTGCGGAAGCGAAGTTCTCCGGCACCGGGCTTGCCACTTCCGGCAGCGCTACTCTCCGCGACGTCGGTTTCGTCTCCTCGGCCGCGACATTGCACGGTATCGACGGGAAGGTCGTTTTCTCGCGCCTCGTTCCGCCGCTCACGAAAGGCGTGCAGACCCTCACCGTCAGGGAGATCGAGGCGGGCGTGCCGCTCGACAACGGAACGATATCGTTCGAAGCGGACCGCGACGGTGTGAAGCTCGTCAATGCGAATTGGCCCTTTGCGGGCGGCAAGCTCACCCTCACATCGTCGGGCGCGCCGGTGCTCGACGAAAATGCCGTATTCCTGCTTACCGTCGAAAAGGTCGATCTCGGCCGCCTGCTCGCCATTACGGAAGTGCCGGGGCTTCGCGCCACCGGACATATCGGCGGGCGCATTCCGGTGATGATCCGCGACGGCGATCCCATTTTCGTCGATGGTGCGCTGACGGCGCTCGAGGAGGGCGTCATCGTCTATCGAAGCGAGGCAATCGACGCCGCACAGACCGAACAGACCAAACTGCTCACCGACGCCATGCGGAATTTTCATTATACGGAGCTGAGCGGCGGGCTCTCCGGCAATGCGAACGGCGCGCTCGTGCTGCGACTTTCGCTGCGAGGCTCCAACCCCGATCTTTACGAGGGTTATCCGTTCGCCATCAATGTGAATGTGGAAGGATCGCTTGCGGACCTCTTCCGCCATGGTACGGTTGGGTTGAGGCCGCTCGAACTCATAAGGCAGCATCCAGATGCGGCAACCAGGCCGTGACAGGCTTCCGGCGCCGGAGCATGCGAGAGACACATATGCATAGACGTCAGCAAAAAAGTTTTCGGCAATCGGATAGCGGGTCACGTCTTGCGGGCGCATTGGTGCTGACCGGATTTGTACTCGTCCTGGCGGGATGCAATCCGACGGTCAAGATCGAAGCACCGGACAAGCCCATCGAGATCAATCTCAATGTGAAGATCGAGCAGGAAGTGCGCGTCAGGGTCGACCGCGATCTCGACGATCTTCTCGCCAAGAATCCCGATCTGTTCTGAGGGAGACAAGGACCATGTACGCCATTGCAAGACGCCATTTCCCGTTCGCGCTGTTCCTTGCCGCCTTCCTTGCCATCTCGCCTGCCTGGGCGATGGATCTCGACTCTGCCAAGGCGCAGGGCATCGTTGGCGAAAGACTGAACGGGTATGTGGGGATCGTCTCAGCCGCGCCTGCACCGGAAGTGACGCAGATGGTGGACGAGATCAATCGCCGCCGCCGCGGCTCCTATCAGGAGATCGCCAACCGGACGCCGGGAGCCACGCTTGCCTCTGTGGAACTCCTTGCTGGCGAGAAGCTCATACAACGAACGGCCTCCGGCCACTACGTGGAGTCGGCGCCGGGCCGGTGGGTGAAGAAGCCCTGACCTGATCCGTTTCGGCACGGCGGTGCCCGTTTTTGGGGCGCTGGCCGGAGTAGTATGACGCTGAGCGCGGGGTTCCGGCACGTTTCAGCCCCCTGCGGCGCGGCATACGCCTTGCAATTTCTTCTGCAGCAAGCTCTTCCGCCCGCCTTTTATCCGCGTGGCGGACGCCGGTGCGGACCTCCGACGGTCGGGGGGCCAGTTCGCAGTCCGCACCGGCCTGCTTGCCTATCCGACGGCCTCGACAGCACCGCGCCCGGATCCGCCTTGAAGCGGGTCCGGGCAGGGTGCTTTTGCGTCTCAGCCCGTTATGCCGCGGGCAACGAAGAAGGGATTGTCGAGCCCGCGTTCGGTCTTGCCGTAGATGAGCGGTGTGCCGTCGAGCTGGGTCACGCTGCCGCCAGCCGCGGCGAGAACGGCATGGCCTGCCGCTGTGTCCCATTCCATGGTGCGGCCGTGGCGGGGGTAAAGGTCGGCCTCGCCCGCGGCGATCACGCAGAATTTGAGCGACGAACCGGCGGCGAGGAATTCCTTCACCTTGTAGAGGTTCAGATATTCGTCGGTCTTGGTGTCGCGGTGGGTGCGGCTTGCAATGACGACGAGCCCATCATCGGCCGGCCGGCGTGCGGCGATGGCGCGGGCCGGTCCTTCGCCCTGGCCCTGGTGGCAGGCGGCAATCGTTTCCTCGACAGCGCTGCCATGGCCATGGCCGTAAAACATACGCTCCTTGGCCGGTGCATAGACAACGCCCGCCACGGGCTGGCGCCCCTCGATCAGCGCGATATTGACCGTGAATTCGCCGTTCTTGTTGATGAATTCCTTGGTGCCGTCCAGCGGATCGACGAGGAAGAAGGCATGGCCGACATCGGGAATATGCCCGGCCGCGGCAGCCTCTTCCGAGACAATGGGGATATCGGGAGCTACCTGCCGCAGGGCCGCGAGGATGATCGCCTCGGCGTCATTGTCAGCCGCCGTGACCGGACTATTGTCCTCCTTGCGGATCACTTCGAATTCGGTGCGATAATGGTCCATGATGGCGGCGCCGGCCTGGAGGGCGATGCGGCGCAGTTCGCGGGTGAGACCCGCCTTGTCGGAAATCGTCAAAATTCTGGTCCCTGGCCTGTGCCGCGCCCTTCTCGGTCTGCGGGCGGCCTTCACCAAGGGGCTGCAGGGGCCGGCAGGGCTGGCATTGACGGCGATGCAATGCTATCAGGCTTTCTAGACTTTCAGGGGTGCCGGGGCAATTCGATATGAACGACACGACCGAAGTTTCAGCGCTGGAGCTTGCTGCCTTGATGTGCAGCCGGGTCTGCCACGACGTCATCAGCCCTGTCGGCGCAATCACCAACGGGCTCGAAGTGCTGGCGGATGACGACGATCCGGAAATGAAAACTCATGCGATGGAGCTCATCACCAAGAGTGCCGCGCAGGCTTCCGCCAAGCTCCAGTTCGCACGGCTTTGTTTCGGCGCCGCCGGCTCGGCCGGCGCCGAGCTCGATCTTCAGGATGCCAAGGCGGTGGCCGAGGGCCTTATGATGGGCGAGAAGGCTTCGCTTGTCTGGGAAGCGCCGGTGGCGACCATCGGCAAGGACTATGTGAAGCTGCTGCTCAACATGTTGCTGATTGGCGTGGCCGCCATTCCGCGGGGCGGCGAGGTCGCGGTGAAGGTCGAGGGCGAGCTCGCAAAGCCAACGCTGCGCGTGCGTTCCACGGGGCAGGCCGCGCGGATACCCGAAGAGACGGACAAGTTTCTCGGCGGGCGCGCGGCGGATCGTTTCCTCGATGCGCGCGCCGCGCAGCCTTATTTCACGGGGCTTGTTGCGCGGTCACTCGGCCTTTCGATCGAGGCGCGGATGGATGCCGATGCCTTCGTGATCGAGGCGTCGTTCGCCGATGCGGGGGCAGGCGTCTGAGCGTACCCAGATCCGGAATAAAAAAGGGCGCCGACGAGGCGCCCTTTTGCATTTCCCGGTTTCGCTTCGTATCAGGCGGAAGCCTTCGCAGGCATTGCCGCTTCCGACGGATCGCGCAGCACATAACCGCGTCCCCACACCGTTTCGATGTAGTGATCGCCGCCGGTCGCGACCGCGAGCTTCTTGCGGAGCTTGCAGATGAAGACGTCGATGATCTTGAGTTCCGGCTCGTCCATGCCGCCATAGAGATGGTTGAGGAACATCTCCTTGGTGAGCGTGGTGCCCTTGCGGAGCGAGAGAAGCTCCAGCATCTGATATTCCTTGCCGGTCAGGTGGACGCGGTTGCCTTCGACCTCGACCGTCTTGGTGTCGAGATTGACGGTGAGCTTGCCCGTGTTGATGACCGACTGGGAGTGACCCTTGGAGCGGCGCACCACGGCATGGATGCGGGCGACCAGCTCGTCCTTGTGGAAGGGCTTCGTCATGTAGTCGTCGGCGCCGAAACCGAGGCCGCGGACCTTGTTCTCGATGCCGGCAAGGCCGGAGAGAATGAGAATGGGGGTGGTGATCTTGCCGACGCGCAGCGACTTCAGCACGTCGTAGCCGCTCATGTCCGGCAGGTTCAGATCGAGAAGGATGATGTCGTAATCGTAG
>PNMC01000098.1 GCA_013823365.1 Parvibaculum sp.
CCTTCTTCATCAGGTCGGGGTCGTAGAGGTCCGCCAGCGTGGCGCCGGGATAAAGCGCGCGTGCATCGAGCACGGCTTGCGCAAGGGCGCGGATTTTTTCTTTCTGCGCTTCGGAGGCGTCCGGCCAAGGGAAGGTGTTGTAGACGAGGCCGATGGAATAGCGGTAGCGGCTTTCCAGGCGTCCGCCAATGTCGCGCATCCAAGCCATATGCGATGCGGATGTCAGAATTCCGAAATGCCAGAGATCGGCACCCTGCAAAACAAACAGAAGATCACTTGGAATTGTTGGAGGGGTGACGTATCCGATTGGAACATAATCCCGCCGCTCCGAACTTACTTTGGGAACGACTAGATAGGGATGGTCGGGAACCACTTCGACATTGTACCGCTCCGGAAAGTCTGCAATTGCCAAAGTGCTCTTGCGAGAACTCTTTGATCTGAACAGCCGGACTTTCTGCATACGCTCGATGACGTGTGGCATTGCTCGCAGTTCTTGCGGTGTTGCTTTCTGCAAGGCGAGAATCCACCGATCACCCCCGTTTATGAACTCTTGAGCACCAAGGAATGGGTGCAAGAATTTTTCGGAAGCTGGCTCAACAGCTACAAATTCTGCCTTCTCTGCTGCTTCAAGAATGTAGTTTCTGTCGTCTATAGGCTGCGTACCGCTGATAAGTTTTGGGACGTCGCAAAGCGGCTGCGATGTTTCGCGCACAACAAGGTGCCTGTCGCCGACATTCGAGGCATCGAAAAGATAAGGCGTCAGCGCGGCGTGGCGGCTTTCGACGGGATCGCCCTTGATGTCGGCATAGGAGAAGAGGCGCTTTTCGGCGCGCTCATTCTCGCGCTTGGTCAGGCCGATGATGACGACATGGACATGGGCGACGCCCCGCGCATCCGAGCCCCAGGCAAAGGTGCGGTGAGCGAAGGCGATTTCGAGCTTGCAGCGGTCGAAGAGAAGCGGCCAGAGCTGCGCCACCTGCTCGCCCTGCGTGATGGAATTGGTGGCGACGAAGGCGATGTCGGCCTTGCCGGGCTGCACATATTCGCCCGCCTTGAGAAACCATGCCGTCACATAATCGAGCGTACCGCCGGAGCCGCCGAGACGCGCGATGTCGCGCACCTGCTGGCGCTGTTCCGCCGACTGGAACTTCGCGCCGATGAAAGGCGGATTGCCGAAAACGTAGGAGCATTTTTCCGGCGGCAGGAGGGCCGCCCAATCGGTTTCCAATGCGTCGGCATGGAGAATATGCGGCGAGGCCTTGAGCGGGATGCGCGCATAATTATGGCCGAAGGAAAGGCCGAGGCGATTGTTCATGATGTGGTCCATCATCCACATCGCGACTTCGGCAATGCGCGCCGGGAACTCGCCGATCTCTATGCCGTAGAAACGGTCGACATTCACCTTCGACAGCGTGGCGACATCGAGGACGCGCTGATCCGCGCCTCCATGCAATTCATGCAGAATTTCGTTTTCGAGCTGCCGCAATTCGCGATAGGCGATGACGAGGAAGTTGCCGCAGCCGCAGGCGGGGTCGAAGAAGGTGAGGCTTGCGATCTTGTCATGCAGGGCTTCAAGCGCATTTGCGCGGCCGCGCTTCAGCGCCTTGGCGCGCTCGAATTCCTCGCGCAGTTCATCGAGAAAGAGCGGCTGGATCAGCTTGAGAATGTTCTTTTCGGTCGTGTAATGCGCGCCGAGGGCGCGGCGCTCCTGCTTGTTCATCACCGACTGGAAGAGAGCGCCGAAAATGGCGGGCGAAATCGCCTCCCATTTGAACTCGCAGGCTTCGATGAGCAGCAGACGCATGGCGGCATCGAAGGCAGGCGTGCGCAGGCGCTCGGCGAAGAGGTCGCCATTGATATAGGGAAACTGGTTCAGGTCTTCATCGAGCGTCTTGTAGCGCTTGTCTTCCGGCGTGTTCAGCACTTCGAAGAGTTCGTTGAGGCGCGCGCCGAGGTCGCTGCCATCTGCCTGCGTGCGGTTCTGGATGAAATCGAGCAGGATGTCCTTCGGCTCGAAGATGCCGGTGTCGTCGGCGAAGAGGCAGAAGAGAAGGCGGACGAGATAGCGCTCCAGATCGTGGCCGTCATAGCCCGCCTCCTTCAGCGCATCGTGGAGGCGGCCCATCAGTTCCGAGGCTTCGATATTGACGGGGTCCTGATCCTTGAACTCACGCTTCTGGACGCCGATCATGAAGCCGAAGGCTTCGACATGGTCCTTCAGGTCCGGGAGGGCGAAGCGCGTTTCCGTGCCTTCGTCGAGGTCGTAGAGCTCGAAGCTCTGGAAATCGGAGAGCAGGATGTAGCGGGGAAGCTCCTTGTCCTTGAGGCCGGGGAAATAGTCGAGCGCCTGGGCCTTGGCCTTTTTCAGGTCGCGGCCCTTGCTCTTCTGTTCGATGAGAAGATTGCCCTTCCAGAACAGGTCGATGAAGCCGCGCTTCTCCCCGAGGAGCTTCACAGGCTCTTCGTAGGTCGCCACGCGGCGGCGCGGGATGTCGAAAATCTGGAAGAATTCGTTGTAGAAGGTCTGGGTTTCGCCCTTTTCGTAGTGGGCGTCCTTCCATTCCTCCGAGAAGCGCGCCGCGCGGGCGCGAATCTCATTCCAGCTCAGCCGCATGAAACCCCCGATTTGCCTGATGGCAAGCATGCCCCTCGCGGGGGCCGGGTCAAGAGGCAGGTGCGCCGATATGCCGGGTTCTGAGCTATCCATCGGAATTATCCTCCCCCTGAGGGAGGGGCAAAATTTGCATCGCAAATTTTGGGGAGGGGGACTCCGTTTGCAGCAGGTGACGCTTCACCATTTCACTTGCTTACCCCTCCCCAAAATTCGCTTCGCTGGCGCTCACGAATTTTGACCCTCCCTCAGGGGGAGGGTGGGCCTCAAATGAGGGCAGGTGGGTGAGGCTTTTTCCGTCATTCCACTGTTATGGAGGACGGAATTCCCCGCGATCTGCGTCTGAAATTACGAAATTGTGAGGCTTGTCCTTCCGATGCCGCTTGGAGGGGGAGGGGGCGGCGAGCATAATTGACTGAATGTCAGGAAGTCTGCGAGGCAGGGGCCGAAAAGAGCCTTCGCCCGCTTCGGGAGGAGGATCCCCTATGAGCGATGCGGCCGTTTCGGGCCCGGCAGCCCGCGAGGCAAGCCGGCCCCTGTCGCGATGGACGTTGCTTGCCTTCGCGCTGCCCGCCGCACCGATCTCCGCCATGGGGCTGCCGCTCGTCGTGCATCTGCCGCCCTTCTATGCGGGGACGCTCGGGCTCGGGCTTACCATCGTCGGCACGATCTTCATGCTGGCGCGGTTCTGGGACGTGTTCACGGACCCGGTGCTCGGCATTCTCTCCGACAAATACGAGACGCGGTGGGGCAGGCGGCGGCACTGGATCGTGCTCGCCGTGCCGATCATGCTCGTCTCCGTCTATATGATCTTCATGCCGCCGGGCGAGGTTTCGGCGGTCTATCTCATCTTCTGGCTCTTCGTGCTCTATATCGGATGGACGCTGCTCACCATCTCCCACATGAGCTGGGGGGCGGAGCTGACCGGCGACTACTACCAGCGCTCGCGCGTGCAGGGCGCGCGGGAAGTGGCGCTGGTGCTCGGCATGGTGCTGGTGCTGACGCTGCCGGTGCTGATCGAGCAAACCAATCCGGAAAATCTCGAGCAGGCGCGCGTCGCCTCCATGGGCTGGTTCGTGCTGATCCTGCTGCCCATCGCGGTCGGCCTTGCGGTGTGGCGCGTGCCGGAGCGGCCGACGCCCAGGCCCGTGCATGTGCCGTTCAGGCAGGCGGTGGGCGCGCTCGTCTCGAGCCGGCCGCTGCAGATCGTGCTGGCGGCCGATCTTCTGGGCGGCGTGTCGGGCGGGCTCGTCGCCTCGATGTTCCTCTTCCTCGCGGAAGACGCGCTGAAGCTCGGGCAATATTCGAGCCTGATGCTGCTCGGCTATTTCATTTCGGGCGTTGCCTTCATTCCGCTCGTGCTCGCGGTGTCGCGCCGGCTCGGCAAGCACAAGACGGCGGCGGCCTCGGCGCTCTTCAATGCGATGACCGTGCCGCTCATCCTGCTGGTGCCGCAGGGCGATGCGCTGATGGCGCTTGGCGTGTGGGTGCTTTGCGGCGTGAACATGGCGGCGGGGCCGTTCCTTTTCCGCTCGCTGATGGCCGATGTGTCGGAGCACGACACGGTGGTGACGGGACAGCAGCGGACGGGGCTTTTCTATTCGCTGCTCACCTCGACCAGCAAGCTCGGCGCGGCCTTCGCCATCTTCATCGCCTATTCGCTGCTCGACAGTATCGGCTTCCAGGCGGGCGGCGAGAACAGCCAGTCCGTGCTCGACAGTCTGCGCGCGGTCTATGTCTGGCCGGCCTGCATCCTCAGCGCGGGGGTCGCGGGCATTCTCTGGTTCTATCCGATCGACGAGGCGCAGCAGCGCGAGAACCGGCGCATCATCGAGGAGCGGGCGCTGCATACGGCGGCGGCGGCGATTGCCATGCATACGGGGCAGCCCTCCGATGCGCAATCGTCCGGCGTGCCGGCGGATTGACGGCGATGCCGGTATTTTCTTCCGGGGGCGTCTCCATCGCCTATGAGGTGGAGGGCGAGGGGCGGCCGATCCTGCTGGTGCACGGGTTCTCGGCGACAGCGCATGACAATTGGGTGCGCACGGGCTGGGTGCAGGCGCTCACCCGCGCGCGCTTCAAGGTCATCACCTTCGATCTGCGCGGGCACGGGAAGAGCGGCAAGCTCTACGATCCGGCCGATTACACCAACAGGCAGCACGCAGACGATGCGCTGGCGCTCATGGATCATCTCGGCATTGCCGAGGCCGATCTCATGGGCTTTTCGATGGGCGCGGGGATCGCGATGCGGCTTGCAGCGCATCACGGAGACCGCTTCGGGCTCGTGGCGCTGGCGGGTGTGGGGGGCAAGGCGCTCGAGCCTTCCTCCTCCTTCGGCACGAAGACGGCCGATGCGCTGGAAGCGGCGGACCCCGACAGTATCGAGGACCGCACGGCCAAGGCCTTCCGGCTCTATGCGCAGAATCTCGGGCAGGATCTCAAGGCGATTGCGGCCTGTGCGCGCGCGCCGCGCGAGGGGAGCGCTGCCGATCTCCTGCCGCTCATCCGCAACCGGACGCTCGTTATCGCCGGTGCGCGGGACGATCTCGCGGGCGACCCGAATGCGCTCGCGGCGCTGATGGCCGATGCGCGCGGCGAGATCATTCCCGGTACGGATCATATGTTTGCGCTACCGAACCCCATGTTCAAGGGCGCGGTGATGGATTTCCTGACCGGCTATAGTTGAAAAGGGCGGTCCAGCCCCCATTTCCAGTTTTCCGCACCCCGTGAGGCACAACAGGCCAAATGACATCATCAGGCTTTTCCGGACGTCTTTCCGGCTGGCGGCTTTCCGCTTTTTCGGGCCCCGCCATTCCGATTGCCGCACTCGGACTGCCTATCGGCGTCTATCTGCCGCAATTCTATGCAGGGCCCATGGGCCTCGGGCTTGCAGCCGTCGGCACGATCTTCATGCTGCTGCGGTTCTGGGACGTTATTACCGACCCGCTGATGGGTATTTTGTCGGACCGTTTCTCCTCGCGCTGGGGCAGGCGGCGGCACTGGATCGTGCTCTCCGTACCGCTGCTCGCGATCTGTGCCTATATGGCCTTCGTGCCGACAGCGCCGGTAACGGCGATCTATCTCTTCGGCTGGATGTTCTTCCTCTATATCGGCTGGACCATGCTCACCATTTCGCACATGGCCTGGGCGGCGGAGCTGAGCGAGGACTATAACGAGCGTTCGCGCATCCAGGGCTATCGCGAGGCGTTCCAGCTTCTCGGGGTGCCGCTGGTGCTGCTCATCCCCGCGGTGATCGAGCAGATGGGTCCGGAAGACATGGAGGCAGCGCGCGTAGCCTCTATCGGCTGGTTCATCGTGCTGACGCTGCCGGTTGCCGTGGCGATCAATGTGTTCTTCGTGCCGGAGCGTAAAGCCGCGCCGCAGCCGCCGCTCGATATCAGGGAAGCGATCCGCGCGATCCTTCGCAACGTGCCGCTCAGGCGGCTGCTGGCGGCGGACTTTCTCTCGGGCTTTGCAGGCGCGGCGCTTGCCTCGATGTATATCTACGAGGCGACCTATGTGTGGGGGATCGGCTCGGTCGCGAGCTTCCTGCTGCTGCTCTATTTCTTCGGCGGCGTCATCTTCATTCCGGTGGTGCTGAAACTTTCCTACCGCTTCGGCAAGCACAAGACGGTGGTGATGGCGGGGCTCTTCAACGTCGTCTTCCCGCCGGTGATCTTCCTCATCCCGGAAGGCAATTATTATGTGGCGGCGCTTGTGCTGCTCTTTCTCGGCGTGAATGTCGGCACGACGACCACGCTTTACCGCTCGATCATGGCGGATGTGGCCGATATCGACGAACTGGAAACCGGGCAGCGGCGGACGGGGCTGTTCTATTCGCTGCTCACGCTGACGCAGAAGCTCGGCGGGGCCTTCGCGGTCGGCGTCGTGTTCTGGACGCTGGCGCTGATCGGCTTCGTGCCGGAAGAGGGGCAGAACACGCCGGCAACACTGACCGGGCTTTCGATCGTGTTCGTGGCGACGCCCGTGATCTGCAACGGGCTGGTCGCGCTCATCATGTGGAAGTTCCCCATCGGCCTCAAGGAGCAGGAGGAGCTGCGCCGCAAGCTCGATGAACGCTTCGTCGAGGAAGTGGAGCAGACGGAGCGGCTGCCGAACCTGCCGTGAAGGTTCACATGCAGCCGCAGCCGCCGATATGGGCGAGACCGTTCGGATCGTAGGCGGCGGCGACGGAGCGGGCGGAGGCATCCGCCGTGGCGGCGAAATCGGCCTTTGCCTGTTCGCGCATCTCCGCATCCAGCATGAAATCGATCGCCGTCATGGCGAGTGCCTTGGCGCCGTCGAGGCAGGCCTTGTCGCCGAGATCGGACACCGCCCATTTCGCGAACTCCGGGTTGTGGATCACGACATGGGGCGGGGCCGAGGCGATCATCGGATGGATGGAGGGCACGCGGTGGCTGATATTGCCCATGTCGGTGCTGCCCGACGAGCCAGCCGGCATTTTCGACAGCGGGAAGAAATCGCGGCCGAGCGATTTCGCATTCGCCTCATAGGCATTGGCGAGCGGCATGCTGGTTTTCAGGTCGAGATAATCGGCCTTGGCCCATTTGATCTCTGCCGTGCAGCCGCTGGCCAATGCGCCCGCCTCGAAGCAGGCCTGGACGCGCTTTTTCAGTGGCGCGAGGTCTTCGGCATTGGCGGCGCGGACATAGAAGAGCGCCATGGTTTCGTCCGGCACGATGTTGGGCGCCATGCCGCCCTTCTTGATGATGCCGTGGATGCGCTCGGTCGGACGGATATGCTGACGGAGCTGCGCGATCGCCTGATAGGCGGTGATGAGCGCGTCGAGCGCGTTCAGCCCCATATGCGGCATGGCGGAAGCGTGCGCCGAGCGGCCATGATAGGTGACAGCGACTTCCGAGACGCAGATGCAGGGCATAGTGACGAGATCGACGCCCGCGGGATGAACCATCATGGCGGCGTCGAGGCGGTCGAAGGCGCCTTCCTGCGCCATGAGTTCCTTGCCGCCGCCTTGCTCTTCGGCGGGCGTGCCGAGATAGCGGACGCGGCCGGGCAGGCGGGCACCGAGTTTCGCGAGCGCAAGCGAGGCGCCGAGGCCCGTCGTCGCAATGATGTTATGCCCGCAGGCATGGCCGATGCCGGGAAGCGCGTCATATTCCGACAGGATCGCGACTTCGGGGCCCTTGTCGCCGAAGGCGCTTGCATAGGCAGTGGGGAGGCCAAAGGCGCCGCGCGTGACGGGAAGGTCTGCCTTGTCGAGCGCGGCGGTGAGAATGCGCGCGGCCTCATGTTCGTGGAAGGCGAGTTCCGGCTTTCCGTGGATTTCGTGGCTGACGGCGAGGAGTTCCGCCGACATGGCGTCGATCGCGGTGCAAACTTCGCGCTTCAGGGCGGCGGCTTCGGTCATGGTTCTCTCCCCGGTGTTTTCACATAGGCTAGACCGCATTGGGCTTCTTTTCTACAGGGCAGGAAAGGGAAGAAGGTACTGGGCACGCAGAGGCGCAGAGACGCAGAGGAGAAGAGCAGGTTTTGGCGCTTCGCGCCGAAGGCGCAATGAATTGGCGACCGAATTTCCATTGGTTCGCATAGCGGCGCCCAACTCTTCTCTGCGGCTCTGCGCCTCTGCATGCAAAAACCGCCTTGCGGGTCGCGCGGCGGGGGATGGCCGGATATTGTGAAGGCGACCGGGGCCAGTGGAGTTTGAAGGTGGAGTATTTCACGAGTGATGACGGCATGAGGATCGCCTATGCGGTGGAGGGCGAAGGGAGCCCCTTGCTGCTCGCGCATGGTTTTGCCTCGACGCATCGGGTGAACTGGGTGGCGACGGGCTGGGCGAAGACGCTCGTGGACGCCGGATACCGCGTCATCATGCCGGACATGCGCGGGCATGGGCAGAGCGGCAAGAGCCACGAGAAGGCGGATTACACGCTCTCCGCCATGGCGGGCGACCTGGTGGCGCTGCTCGATCATCTGGGGGAGCCGGGCGCGGACCTGATGGGCTATTCGATGGGCGCGATGGTGGCGCTGGTCGCGGCGATGGAAATGCCGGAGCGGTTCGACCGGATCGTGGCGGCGGGCGTCGGCGCGCGGCTGCTCGATCCGGACCGCGATCCGGGCCCGGTGATCGAGGCGCTGCTGACCGACGATCCTTCGACGGTGACGAGCAAGGGCGCGCTGCTTTTTCGCATTTTCGCCGATCAGAACGGCCAGGACCGGGAGGCGCTGGCGGCGTGTTTCGAGGCGGTGCGAGCGCCGTTTCCCGTGGAGGGGCTTGCCGGGATCAAACGGCCGGTGCTCGTCGTGGCGGGGGAGACCGATGTGCAGGCGGGCGAGGCCGCGCCGCTTGCCGCGCGGATACCGGGCGCGAAGGCCTTCACCGTGCCGAGGCGCGACCACATGAAGACTGTGGGGGACAGGGCTTACAAAGAGGCGGTGCTGGGGTTTCTGGGTGCTTGATTGGTGGCGCGGGTTCACAAATAGATTCGTCATGGCCCGCTTTAGGCGGGCCATCCACGTCTTTGTTCCAAGCTCGAAAGAAAGACGTGGATGACCCGGACAAGCCGGGTCGTGACGAGTTATTTTTGGGCTTTCAGGTCTTACCGCGCCGTCAGTGGCGCAAAGCCGAGATGCATGCCGGCATCGGTGATCAGTGTTTCGCCGGTGATGTGGTCGGAGCCTTCGCCGCAGAAGAAGACGACGGCGGTGGCGATGTCTTCGGGCGTGCCGGCGCGGCCGAGGGGCGTCGATTCTTCCTGCTGGCGCTTGATGCCTTCGAAGGTCTGCTGGCCGAAACGATCCGAGAACCAGCGCGTGCCGATGAAGCCGGGGCAGACGGCATTGACGCGGATCTTCGGTGCCAGCGAACGGGCGAGCGAGAGCGTCATGGTGTTGAGCGCGCCCTTCGAGGCCGCATAGGCGACGGAAGAGCCGATGCCGGTGACGCCGGCGATGGACGAGACGTTCACCACCGAGCCTTTGCCCGCTTCCTTCATATGCGGTGCGCAGGCGCGGATCATCTGATAGGCGCCGACGACATTGACCTTGTAGATCCAGAGGAAGTCTTCGGCGTTCAGTTCGTCGAGCTCGGCATGGTTCGCGAATTTCGTGCCGCCGGCGTTGTTCACCAGCACG
>PNMC01000099.1 GCA_013823365.1 Parvibaculum sp.
GCCGACTGGCTCTGCGAGATGCCGTCGATGACGGCGCGCGAGACGAGATCGCAATAGAGGCTGATCGCGCGGGCGGCGTCGTCATTGCCCGGCACCGGATAGGCAATGCCATCCGGGTTCGAATTCGAGTCGAGAATGGCGACGACCGGGATGCCGAGCTTGCGGGCTTCCTGGATCGCGATCTCTTCCTTGTTCGTGTCGATCACGAAGATGAGGTCCGGCAGACCGCCCATGTCCTTGATGCCGCCGATGGCGCGCTCGAGCTTGTCGCGCTCGCGGGTCAGGTTCAGGACTTCCTTCTTGGTCAGGCCGCGCGCTTCGCCGGCGAGCATCTCGTCGAGTTCGCGCAGGCGGCGGATCGAATGCGAGATGGTCTTCCAGTTGGTCAGCATGCCGCCGAGCCAACGATGGTTGATGTAGTACTGGGCGCACTGCTTCGCGGCCTGGGCGACCGGATCGGACGCCTGGCGCTTCGTGCCCACGAAGAGGACGCGGCCGCCGCCGGCCACCACGTCACGCACGGTGACAAGGGCCTGATGCAGCAGCGGAACGGTCTGCGCGAGGTCGATAATGTGGATGTTGTTGCGGTCGCCGAAGAGGAACTTCTCCATCTTCGGATTCCAGCGGTGGGTCTGGTGACCGAAATGGACACCGGCCTCGAGAAGCTGACGCATAGAAAAATCGGGGAGTGCCATGACACCCTGTCTCCTTTTTCCGGTTGAACCTCCGCGGGGAGTGAACGAGCGGCTTCAAATTCCTAGAAAGCCGACCGCACCGGACTGACTAACCCTATGTTTTCCTTCATAAAAAGGAAGTGGGAGAGCCGTACCCCGCGTGTGGAATGGCGCCTTTATAGGGGAAAACGGCAAAAAGGCAAGCGAGACGGGCTGTTAGACCCGGTTTGGCGACACGTCTTCAGTCTGCTGCCACGGCAGACCGGCTGTTGTATTTGTAGGTCGGCCAAGTCGGTTCGTATGCATCGTCAGCCTGATTGCCCCAAGCTTGCCATCCCGGCTGTGCCCCCCTGGCGAAAAGCTCCAGATAGGGCCCTGGAGAGCAAGCTTCGATAATCGGATAAAGTTCATCCGGTTTCCGTGAGTGCTCCCGTTTGCGGCTCTTTAAGTAGTTTACCTGCCTGCGTCCCGGAGCGAGGGTTCTGGCGTTTTTTCCCCGTACACCGAACAGCACAAGTTCGGTGACATTCCGGAAGTAGAAGCCGACCCCTCTTCCGTCAGACTCGCCATCTTTTCGGATCTTGTGCCAAACAAGATTGGACTTGTAGTTGAAGCCCCAAGCTTCCATTACCGCCAGTCCATCGGGAAGAAGTGCGTTTGGCACCCAAAGATACAGATGTGCAGTCGGCGCGGCGACGTCCGGTACAGGGAGGGACTTGATGTCGTCAAGCGACATGGTTCCGTACCGGGCCAGCCGCTTGTGCTCGGGAGCAACCTTCCCAGTCTTGTTCTGGAACTGCCAAGGCGGGTCGGCAAGGATGGTCGGGAACTTGCAACTTCCGCAAACGCGCAGCAGATCTTCATTCGCCCTCATCGCCGTCCTCTTCATCAATCCCTGCCGATGCATCGTTCACGATATCGCCATCGTCAACGTACTTGGCTTCCGTGATTCCAAACACGAGAATCGGACATCCGCCTCCACTGCCGCCCTCGATTCGTGGCAAGAGCTTTTCCATATGAGTCGTCGAGGCGCCATATTTATCTGCCACTTTCTTCCCGAGAGACTTGAACAATCGCTGGAGATGGCTTGAACGGGTGACGATTACGCCGACATCGACAACCCGGAGTTCAAAAAGCAATCTGAAATTATTCAAGTCGCGGTCAAAGAACGGATCCTTGTTGTTCCATTCGATCTCAAGACCAACCTTCCCTTTGAAGCAGTCCACCTTATGGGTTGGGGAATCCCGCTCTTCCTCGTCGACGCGAATTTTCGTCTCAAATTTCTTCTCAACCCAACCACGCTTCAGCAAAAACCCGTCAATTCGTTCAGCGATGACACTTTTACGCCCACCGCCCCTCAATACCTCACTTTTGTAGAATTTGAAGGACCGGAGAGCTTCCTGAATGTCTGCCCATTCATCGGGGTGCGCCGTCTGCAGAACGCCGGTCGCATTGCGCCATTCGCCTATTTCATAGGCTTCCGCGATATCCGCAGGAACAAGATGTGACGTCACCATCCGATCACCATCGGACGATTCGGGTCGTGGCTGAAGCGACAAGAGCTGCGCCCAAGGTCATATCTCCCGGATATCGACCACGCCGGGGACCGATTTGATGGCACCGCGGATCTGCGGGGTGACGCGGTAGCGCTCCTTCAGGCGGAGTTCGACTTCCCTGCCCCCCTCGCCCATCAGGACGAGCGAGACGAGGCCCTTGCCCTTTTCGGTGAGGCGGGACTTCACGGTGGCGAGCGGGGCCGCATCGTCGATGAAGATACGGAGCCCCGCGCCGGTGTCTTTCACTGCCTCGTCGACGGACCGGACGGACTGGGCGCGGAGCTTCACTTCCTCGCCCATGCGGTCGATTTCGACGCCGATGACGATGGCATTGCCCGGCTCCATGAGGTGCCGGTATTGCGAAAGGGCCTCGGAGAAGACGACCAGTTCGAACTGGCCGGTGGGATCGGACAGGCTCAGGAAGGCGAAGGGATTGCCCTTTTTCGACTTGCGCTGCTGGAGGGCGGTGACGGTGCCGGCGACGAGCTCGGCGCGATTGCCGCGCGAGAGGAGCTCGGCATAAGTGACGACGCCGGCGCGCTTCAGGTCGGTCTGGTAATCGTCCAGCGGGTGGCCGGAGAGATAGAAGCCGACGGCGTTGAACTCCTCGGTCAAGCGCTGCATCGGCATCCAGGGCTCGGCGGCCGGAAGCTGCGGCCCCGAAGAGGCCGCGCCCGCATCCTCGCCGAAGAGACCGCCCTGCTGGCTCTCCTGCTCGCGGATGGCGGCGTTCGCCGTGCCGAGCATCATGTCGACGGCGGCGAGCACCTGTGCCCTGTTCGGGTTCAGCGCATCGAAGGCGCCGGCGCGGGCAAGATTTTCAAGCGCCCGCTTGTTCACCATGCGCGGATTGATGCGGCGGGCGAAATCGAAGAGGTCGCGGAAGGGTCCGCCCTCGCGGCGGACCTCGACGATATGTTCCATCCCCTGCAGGCCGACATTCTTGATGGCGGCGAGCGCATAGAGGATTTCGCCATCGGCAACGCCGAACAAGGCTTCCGAGCGATTGACGCAGGGCGGGCGGACCTTGATGCCGAGGCGCTCGGCCTCCTGCTTGAAGATGCCGAGCTTGTCGGTATTGCCGAGATCGAGGCTCATCGAGGCGGCGAGGAACTCGACCGGATGGTTCGCCTTGAGCCAGGCCGTCTGATAGGCGACGAGCGCATAGGCCGCGGCGTGGGACTTGTTGAAGCCGTAGCCGGCGAACTTGTCGACCAGTTCGAAGATGCTGGCGGCCTGCGCCTTGTCGATGTTCTTGGCGACGGCGCCGGTGACGAAGCGTTCCTTCTGCGCTTCCATTTCGGCCTTGATCTTCTTGCCCATGGCGCGGCGGAGAAGGTCGGCTTCGCCGAGCGAATAGCCCGACAGGATCTGCGCGATCTGCATCACCTGTTCCTGATAGATGATGACGCCATGCGTCTCCTTCAGGACGGGTTCGAGCATCGGGTGCAGATAGTCGGGCTTTTCCTGCCCGTGCTTGCGGCGGACATAGGAGGGGATGTTGTCCATCGGGCCCGGACGATAGAGCGCGACGAGAGCGATGATGTCCTCGAAACGGTCGGCCTCGAGCTTGCGCAGCACGTCGCGCATGCCCGAGCTTTCAAGCTGGAACACACCGACGGTTTCGCCCCGGCCGAGCATGTCGAAGGTCTTCTTGTCCTCAAGCGGCAGTTGCAGCAGATCGATCTCGATGTCGCGGCGGGCGACGAGCTTCACCGCGCGGTCGAGCACGGTGAGGGTTTTCAGGCCGAGAAAGTCGAACTTCACGAGGCCGGCAGGTTCCACCCATTTCATGTTGAACTGGGTGACCGGCATGTCTGAGCGCGGATCGCGGTAGAGCGGGACCAGTTCGTCGAGCGGGCGGTCGCCGATCACGACGCCGGCGGCATGGGTCGAGGCGTGGCGATAGAGGCCTTCGAGGCGGCCGCCGATTTCGAGGAGGCGGGCGACGGTCTCGTCGTTGCGCTGTTCTTCCTGGAGGCGCGGCTCGCCATCGATCGCCTGCGCGAGCGTGACCGGGTTTGCCGGATTGTTCGGCACCATCTTGCAGAGGCGGTCGACCTGGCCATAGGGCATCTGCAGCACGCGGCCGACATCGCGCAGCACGGCGCGGGCCTGCAGCTTTCCGAAGGTGATGATCTGCGCGACCTGATCGTAGCCGTAACGGCCCTGCACATAGCGGATCACCTCGTCGCGGCGGTCCTGACAGAAGTCGATATCGAAGTCCGGCATCGAGACGCGTTCGGGGTTCAGGAAGCGCTCGAAAAGGAGGCCGAAGCGGAGCGGATCGAGGTCGGTGATGGTCAGTGCCCAGGCGACGACGGAGCCCGCGCCCGAGCCGCGGCCGGGGCCGACCGGAATATCGTGCGCCTTCGCCCATTTGATGAAGTCGGCAACGATGAGGAAGTAGCCGGGGAAATCCATCTTGATGATGACGTCGAGCTCGAAATCGAGACGCGTGCGGTATTCCTCTTCCGGCGCGACGGCCTCGGCGGCGGCGAGGCGCGCGGTGAGGCCTTCATGCGCCTGACGGCGAAGCTCGTCGGCCTCGGAGGTGCCGGCGGCGAATTTCGGCAGGATGGGCTTGCGGGTCTGCGGGCGGTAGGCGCAGCGGCGGGCGATCTCGATCGTGTTCGCGGTCGCTTCCGGCAGGTCGGCGAAAAGCGCGAGCATTTCGGCCTGCGTCTTGAAGCGGTGCTCGGGCGTGAGGCGGCGGCGGTCGGCCTGCACGACATAGGCGCCGCCCGCGATGCAGATCAGCGCATCATGCGCCTCATATTCCTCTTCCTTGGTGAAATAGGGCTCGTTGGTGGCGACGAGCGGAATGTCATGCGCATAGGCGAAGTCGATCAGGGGGCCTTCGGCCTGGCGTTCGGCCGGCATGTCGTGGCGCTGCAGCTCGACATAGAGGCGGTCGCCGAAGATCGATTTCAGCTTCAGGAGAAGCGCCTCGGCGGCGTCCTTCTGGCCCTGTTCGAGAAGGCGGTTCACGACGCCGTCCGGCCCGCCGGTGAGGCAGATGAGGCCTTCGCTGAATTCGGCAAGGCGGGCGAGCGAGACCTGCGCCGCCTCCCCCGCATCGGGCTCGAGGAAGGCGAGGCTCGAGAGCTTCATGAGGTTGGCATAGCCCTGCTCGTCCTTGACCAGCAGCGCAAGTACGCCGTGAGGATCGCGCCGGGCGGGGCCGCGCGAGGGCTCCTCCGGCTCGTCGAGGCGGATCGGCAATGTGCAGCCGGTGATGGGCTGGATGCCCGCCCCCGACAGGGTCTCGGAAAATTCGAGCGCGCCGAAGAGATTGCCCGTATCGGTGAGCGCCACCGCCGGCATGCCATCGGCCTTGCAGAGCTTCGGCAGCTCCTTGATGCGGATCGCGCCCTCAAGCAGCGAATAGGCGGAATGGAGACGGAGATGGATGAACTGGGGCATTGAATCGGCCATGCGTCATTGTCGGGCGCGCAAGCCACAGAGTCACGGACAGCGCCGCACCTGAGGCCATCAAAGCTGTGGACAACAATGCCCGCCGCTTCAGCCGACCAGGGCCTCGGCGATATGGAGCCAGGCGGTGGTGACCCAGAGGAAGGCGCCAATGGAGACGAGCCCCGCCACGTCCTTGATCCATTCCCGCGTTTCGCCTTCGGAAGCCCTGTTCCAGATCGCACGCATATCGAAGCCCTCCAGATATGTTCGTGAAATGTTCTGGTTTGTATGTTGTCGTTTCGTTCTCATTTGTCAAGGGGGCGAAATCGCCGGGGCGGCATAAATGCACGCTGCCGGTATTCGGCAGGCGGTCACCACCTATCCCAGAATAGTTAGCCCTTGCGCTAAGTCTTGGATTGCGATACTTAGCCTTATGGATCAGCATTTAGAAAATCTCGACGCCATTTTTCAGTCGCTCGCCGACCCCACGCGACGGGCCATCATCGCACGGCTGGGCAAAGGGCCCGCGAGCGTCACCGACCTCGCGAAGCCCTTCGAAATGGCCCTGCCATCTTTCATGAAACACATCCGGCAACTGGAAGGCAGCGGCCTGATCCGCACCCAAAAGGAAGGCCGGGTGCGCACCTGCACCATCGAGAAGAAAAAGTTCGCGACGATCGAGGCCTGGCTGAAAGAGCAGCACGCGCTGTGGGAGGGCCGCCTCGACCGGCTGGAGGCGTTTGCCATGAAAACCATGAAGGAAAGCACGGAATGACATCGACACAGACCCCCGAACGCTCGACCGCGACCCCGGACCATGCCGGAAGCCGATTTGCGATGCTGACCTTCGAGCGCGAGGTGGCCGTGCCATTGCCCGTGTTGTGGCAGGCCTGGACGGCTCCCGCCGCGCGGGCGGTCTGGGCGCCTCCCACGCCGTCGGTAACGGTCGAGTTTCTGGAGGCCGATACCAGAGTGGGCGGGCGCGAAGTCTCGCTCTGCAAGGTCGAAGGCGAGCCCGATATTCGCTGTGAATGCGGCTGGCTCGAACTGGAGCCCGGTGCGCGCAGCGTGAACTATGAAGTCATCACATCCGAGGGAAAGACGCTCTCGGCGGCACTCGTGACGGCCGACTTCGCCGGCACGAGCGAGGGGAGCAAGCTCACCGTGACGGTGCAACTTTCCTCGCTCGCGATGGATATGGAAAGCGGCTACCGGCAGGGCTTCGACGCGAGGCTCCGCAATCTGGCCGGGGTCGCCCGGCGGACCATGGTGCTCCAGCGCACCATACAGGCACCTCGGACCATCGTCTGGAACGCCTGGGTGAACCCCGAAACATTGCCGCAATGGTGGGGGCCGGACGGATTTTCCTGCCGGACCCAGAGGATCGATCTGCGGACGGGCGGCGAATGGCTGTTCGATATGATCGCGCCCGACGGCACCGTATTCCCGAACCACCATCGCTATGTAGATGTCCGGCCCGAGGAGAGGATCGCCTATACGCTGCTAGCGGGCGAAAACGGACCAAAACATGCCGACGCATGGGCTTCGTTCGACGAGCAGGACGGAGCGACGAAGGTGACGCTCGGCATGGTGTTCAGCTCGGAGGCCGAGTTTCAGGAGGCCAAGGGGTTCGGCGCCATCGAACTGGGACTGCAAACGCTGGGCAAGCTGGACCGTTTCGTCGCGTCCCGCTGAAGCGCGGCGGACTGCCCTGCCCGCATGCCCCCTCACCCTTCCGCCGTCTGACGACGGCTCCCTCCCTCTCCCCGGAGGGGAGAGGGAGTTCAAGTCGCTAGAGACTTTGATAGGCCGTGGCGAGGTCGGTGCCTTCGTGGAGGACGCCTTCATGGAGGAGGACGACGCGGTCCATGTGGCTGGCGAGGTCGAGATTGTGGGTCGCGATGAGGGCGGCGACGCCTTCGGAACGGCAGATGTTCATGAGCTCGCCGAAGACCATGCGCGCGGTCTTCGGGTCGAGATTGCCGGTCGGCTCGTCGGCAAGGAGGATGCCGGGCCGGTTTGCGAGCGCCCGGGCGATGGCGACGCGCTGCTGCTCGCCGCCGGAGAGTTCCGCCGGGCGGTGCTCGGCGCGTTCGGCAAGGCCCATGCGGGAAAGCAGGTCCATGGCGAAGCGGTGCGCCTCGGCGCGGGGCACGCCCGCGATCATCTGCGGCAGGATGACGTTCTCCACCGCCGAGAATTCGGGCAGCAGATTGTGGAACTGATAGACGAAGCCGATCTCGCTGCGGCGGACGGCGGTGCGCTTCGCATCCGGCAGGGCAACGCAATCGCGGCCGCCGATCCAGACCTCGCCATCATTGGGCGCTTCGAGCAGGCCCGCGATATGAAGGAGCGACGACTTGCCCGCGCCTGAGGGGCCGACCAGCGCGACGATCTGGCCCGGCCAGATATCGAGTTCGGCGCCGGCGAAGATGCGCAGTTCCTCCTCGCCCTGCCTGTAGGTGCGGGTGATGCCGCGCAGGCTCAGGACGGCTGCATCATCCTGCGTGTAATCACTCATAGCGAAGCGCCTCCACCGGATCGAGCGAGGCGGCGCGCCAGGCGGGATAAAGCGTGGCCGCGAAGGAAAGGAAGAGCGCCATGGCCACGACGGCCGTGACCTCGCCCGGATCGACCTCCGCCGGCATGCGGCTCAGGAAATAGACTTCCGGGGAGAAGAGTTCGGTGCCCGACAGGCTCGACAGCCATTGGCGCAGCGTCTCGATGTTGAGGCAGAAGACGAGGCCGAGCAGGAAGCCCGCCATGGTGCCGGCAACGCCGATGGAGGCGCCGGAGATGAAGAAGGCGCGCATGACGGCGCCGCGCGTGGCGCCCATGGTGCGCAGGACCGCGATGTCCCTGCCCTTGTCCTTCACCAGCATGACGAGGCCGGAGATGATGTTGAGCGAGGCAACGATGAGAATGAGCGTGAGGATGAGGAACATCACGTTCCGCTCTACCTGAAGGGCGGAGAAGAAGCTCTCGTTGCGCTGCTGCCATGTGGTCACCATGCAGCAGGGGCCGGCGGCATTGGCGACGGGGGAGACGTAATTGTTGATGCGGTCGGGATCGGTGACGCGGATTTCGAGCGCGCTTACGCCTTCATTGGTGCGGAAGAAGGCGCGCGCTTCATCGAGCGGCATGAAGACGAAGCTCGCATCGTATTCCGACATGCCGAGTTCGAAGATCGCGCGGATTTCGAAGGCGGCGACGCGCGGCGCCGTGCCGAAGGGCGTGATCGCGCCGCGCGGCGAGAGCAGCGTGATATTGTCGCCGAGCGAGAGGCCGAGATTTTGCGCAAGCCGCGCGCCGACGGCGACGCCGCCTTCGTCGAAGCCGTCGAGCGTGCCCTGCGTGACATTGGCGGAGACGACGGACATGGCCTTGAGGTCCGCCTCGCGCATGCCGCGCACAAGCGCGCCGCCGGCATTTTGCGGGCTCTGCACCATGACCTGACCGTCGACCAGCGGCACGACGCTCGTGACCCCCTGCACTTTCCGGATTTCCTCGGCCAGCGCGTCATAGCCGGTGATGTTGACGCCGATGCCCTGCACATACATGTGGCCGTTGACGCCGAGAATGCGCGAGAGAAGCTCGGTGCGGAAACCGTTCATCACCGACATGACGATGATGAGCGTGGCGACGCCGAGCAGGATGCCGAGGAAGGAGATGATGGCGATGACGGAGACGATGCCCTCGCGGCGGCGCGAGCGCAGATAGCGCATGGCGAGCAGCCACTCGAAGGCGCCGAAGGCGCGGCTCTTGCCGGTGCGTCTC
>PNMC01000100.1 GCA_013823365.1 Parvibaculum sp.
CGCTCTGCCCCCCGACGTCACGACGGGTGGCCCGGACCCCACCGGTAAGCCCTCATAGGGTCAATTTCATCGCATGGAACCCCGGAAACCAGCAACCTGAATTGGGGAGGGCGGGCAAGTTCTGGGACATGCGTCACATGTCCGCAACACTGTTGCCGGGGAGAATCGCCCAGAGATAGGTGCAAATTACATCTAATGGGGAATTTGGCTCACCATGGCGGGCAACTGTGCCAGCTTGCGTCAAAAGTTGGAAATTATCGGTCTCGGGATTAAGGGCCCTTTTACCAATGCGGCCCATATTGGGCCAAACGGCGGACCGGAGGCACCTGAAGTCCGTCACCCTTCCCGGCATGATGCACCGAGGACCAGATGACCCAGGCCATTCTGATTGTGGATGACGATCCCGCCCAGCGGCGGATTCTCGAGGAAGTCGTTAACCGTGACGGCTACCGCGCAATCCCCGTGGAAAGCGGCGAGGCAGCGCTTGCCTATCTCGAAGGTCCGGCCGGCGCGGACATCTCGCTTGTCGTGCTCGACCTCGTCATGCCCGGCATTGACGGTATGGAAGTGCTGAAGCGCGTCCACCCGCAAAAGCCGAACCTCCCCGTGATCGTGCTCACCGCCCATGGCGGCATCGAGACGGTGGTGAACGTGATGCGCGAAGGCGCCTCCGACTTCGTGGTGAAGCCGGTCAGCCCGGAGCGTCTCCATGTCTCGATCCGCAACGCGCTCAAGGTGAACGCGCTGACGGGCGAGATCACCCGTCTGCAGAAGCGCCAGCGCGGCCAGCTCACCTTCGACGATATCATTGCGCCCAGCCGCGCGATGGAGCAGGTGATCCGGCTCGGCAAGCGCGCCGCGCAGTCGAACATTCCGATCCTCATCGAAGGCGAGTCGGGCGTCGGCAAGGAAGTCATCGCCGCCGCCATCCAGGGCGAGAGCGAACGCCGCGGCAAGCCCTTCGTCACCGTGAATTGCGGCGCGATCCCGGAAAACCTCGTCGAGAGCATTCTGTTCGGCCACGAGAAAGGCGCCTTCACCGGCGCTGCCGACAAGCATGCCGGCAAGTTCCAGGAAGCCTCCGGCGGCACGCTCTTCCTCGACGAGATCGGCGAACTGCCGCTCGACATCCAGGTAAAGCTCCTGCGCGCACTGCAGGAAGGCGAAGTGGACCCCGTCGGCTCCAAGAAGCCCGTCAAGGTCGACATCCGCCTCATCTCGGCAACGAACCGCGACATGTTGCAGATGGTGAAGGAGGGCCGCTTCCGCGAAGACCTCTATTACCGCCTGAACGTTTTCCCGATCCATGTGCCGCCGCTGCGCGAGCGCAAGGAAGACATTCCCGATCTCGTCGCGCATTTCATCCGCCGCCTCGCGGCCGAGGAAGGCAAGCCCGTGGTCGGCATCTCGCGCGATGCACTCGGCATGCTCTGCACCTATGAGTGGCCGGGCAATGTGCGCCAGATCGAAAACACGGTCTTCCGCGCCATCGTCCTTTGCGACGGCGAAACGCTGCAGGTCTCCGACTTCCCGCAGATCGCAAGCCTCGTGGAGGGCTATGCGGAAGCGGCGATGCCGCGGCCCGCGCAGGGAGCCGTTCACGCCTCTCAAGCCTTCGCGCATGACGGCATGATGGGAACCGCCATAACGGCGCCGTCCTCCTCCTACATTCCGCAGCACACGCAGCCGCAGTCGAACACGCTGGCCGATTTCGCCCGTTCGAATTTTTCGGACGGCATCTCGATCACCGATGAAGCGGGCAATGTGAGAAAGCTCGAGGACATCGAGGCGGAAATGATCCGCCTCGCCATCGACAAGTACAAGGGCCACATGACGGAAGTCGCACGCCGCCTCGGCATCGGCCGCTCGACGCTCTACCGCAAGGTACGCGACCTCGGGCTCGAAGTCCGCGAAGGCTGAAAAAAGATCAACACCCCGTGTGGGGCGCTGAGGGGAAAAGGCGGTGCAGGAGAAATCCCGCACCGCCTTTGTTTTTGACCGGAGCGAGGACTACGACGTCGGCGAACCGCAAGCGGAAGCCGGTGCCTTCTGCCCGTACTGGTAGCATTCGCGGCTGCCGGGCGAGCGGTGGCCGGCGATATATTCGACCGGATGAACGATCATCCAGCCATGCAACTGGCCGTCGACCATCGTGGATTCGGTGGCCGGCATGTTGCCTGTGTAAGACATCACCGCCTGATGGTTCGGCGCGAGATGGCGGACGATCGTCGTCGTGATCATCGGGCCCGATCCGCCACCGGAGATGAATGCCATCGTCATCTCCTTGCCGGCCGGATCGCCGTTCTTGTAGGTGCGAACGGTGTACATGTTGTAGACCGGGAGCTGCACGGACATGTTGCTCTGGGACTGCTGCTTGTTGGATGAAACGAGCTCGCCCGTCGGCTTCCCGTTCCGCATGGTGCCGGTGACCCGGCGGCGGTCGGTCGTCGTGGTGCGGACATTCGACACCTGCGACGAGGTTGTGAACCGTGTGACGGCGGTGAATGCGCCCTCCGGTTTGCCATTCTTGCAGACGCCCTCCACAAGCACCGCTTCGACAGCCTCGACCGTGTGGCCGGTTTGAGCTACCACCGCGGCCATCGCCTTGTAGTAGTCGGCAGCCTTCATGCCATATGCAAGCACCCAGCGCGTCTCCTCATCGAGCGCGCAGCCATTGGATGCCGCCATCGACAACTGGCTTTCGGCGATGCTGGCGAAACTCGCATGCTGCTGAACGATACGGGACTGCAGCGCGCTCAATTCGGGATCGGAGAATGACGGGTACTGGTTTGCCGCCGGATTCGTCTGTGTGGACGGTACACCGGCAAATCCCACGCCGCCGCCGCCATCCATGACGCCCATGCCATCCATGATCGCCACCGCTGCAAGACCGCCAAGAAGCGGCGCGCCCGGCTGCATCATCATCGACTCCGCACCCATGCATCCTGAAAGAAGCGAGATGGAAAGTGCGGCGCCCATAAGCCGTCCGCGACGTCCGGTCTTGTGTACAGGTGTCATTGAGTTTCCCCCGGCGCCGAACAAAAAACCGTACCCGCCGCCGCTGCTCCGGCCCTCGAACAGGCGGCGCAGAAAGGCTTGCACAAGGCGAACGGCGCGCCCATCCCCCGTTCGGGGGAGCGGCGGGCGATTTTTCACATCATTCGAAAAGGGAGAAAATTACCGCGAGCGCGCCGAAGCCGACGATCGCATAGGCGATCCAGACCACACTCAGCGGAATGAGCGGCAATACGATCCGCACACCGAAAAACCGTTCGATCAAACGAAGCCAGAACACGCCTGCAACGCCGGAAACCACGATGACGAGGCCCGTCGCCCACATCACGCCCTCCACAAGCTCGCCGAGCAGATATGTAAGCAGCAGGAAGGTTGCGATAGGGCCGAACGCGGCAATACCCGTCGCAAGCAAGGCCCCGACACCCGCCGTGAGCGACAACAGCATTTGCGGGTAGGTCTCATGCGCATAGGCCTCCTGCTCGGACGCGACCTGGGCGTGCGCCGCCCTGGCGGCCTCCTCTCCATTGAGACGCCCGGCGACATTCGCCATCGCGCGCCCGCTCGCCGCATCCGCCTTCCGGGTCAGAAGCGTCATGTAGCGAAGCGCAAGCAGCACCGCCATTGCGGATAGCACCACATAGGGAAAGCTCCAGTAACTTGCGAGCATGTCCATCGACACAAGCAGCGCCGTAAGCGGCAACCCGAAAACAAGTCCGAATATGATGGCAAAGATGATGTTCTTCTTCACAGCGCCTCTCCTTGGTGGGGCGCGCAAGGTGCCACAACGCGAAGAAGAACCGCATCCCCCGTTCGGGGGATGCCGAGAGACGGAAGGCTAGATGAGCCCGCGCCGCGCCGCTTCGAAGACGGCCGCGCTCCGGTTGCGGACATCGAGCTTGTAGTAAATGCTCTTCGCATGCGTGCGCACGGTGGATTCGGCAATTCCAAGAGCGGCGCCCGCCTGCTTGAGCGTCATCCCCTCCGCGATGCGCTGCAGCACTTCAAGCTCGCGCGCCGAAAGCGGCACCCCCGTCTCGGGCGGCGGCGCCACGCCATTGCCGCTCATCTGCCGCAATATGTAGCGCGCGATCCGGGGGCTCAAAGGCGCCCCGCCCGCCTTCAGGCTCCTGATCGCCTGCACGAGATCGGCGCCCGCATTCTCCTTCAGAATGTAGCCGATCGCGCCCTGCTGAACGGCCGCCATCACGCTGCCTTCATCCTCGAACACGGTGCATATCACCACATCCGCCTCTGGATTTTCCTTGTGCAAGGCGGCGACGAGATCGATGCCCGATCCATCCGGCAGGCCCACATCGACCAGCGCCGCATCGAAATCCGTCTGCGCGGCAAGAGCCATCGCCTCGCTGCAATTTCCGGCAGCGCCGGCGAGGCTGAGATCGTCCGCCGTGGCGATCAGCGAGACGAAGAGGTCGCGCCACTCCGCATCGTCTTCCACCACCAGTATCCGGCAATGCGCCTCACTCATGAGCCCCTCTTCCTTTCACCGGCAGTTCGGCAAGCGGCACACGCAAGGTCACTTCGGTGCCGGCGGCAAGAGATGAGATATCGAGTTCTCCTTCCAGCATCGCTGCCCGCGTCTTCATGTTGCGCAGACCGCGCCCATGATTGACCTCCGCCTCCTCGCAAATCCGAAGACCCGCGCCATTGTCACGGATCGTGACTTCGAGCAATTGCTTGTCCGGACATGAACAGGATACGGAGATCTCGCTTCCGCCTCCATGCATCGCCGCATTCGATACCGCCTCCTGCACGATGCGCAGAACGTTCAGCACCTGCCGCGGCCGGAGCTCGAGCATTTTTGCATCGGGCGCTACCCGCAGATCGAGCGTCTGCCCGGCCGCACCGAGCAGTGCCCTCTGCCGCGCGCAAAACTCCTCCAGCGCCTCCTCCAGCGAACCCACATCCCGCGCCGTGAGGATGAGACGCAAATCGGCCAGCGCCTCGCGCACGAAGCTTGCTATTTCTCCTCGACTCAATACATCGCATTCGATATTGGAAAGAAGCAGCGCCAGGCGGCCGCCGACACCGTCGTGAATGTCGCGAATGAGCTGAAGGCGCTCCGCACTCTTGATCGACTCGCGTTCCACGGCCTGCTTCTTCTCATAGGACACCGCAAGCTCGGTCGTTATGTCGTCGACCCGTTGCTGCAGCTCCCGGTTCAGGCTCTGCAAGGCAACGTGATTGCGCACGAACTGATCGGCGAGCACCCAGGAAATGGCCACCAGCATGAGCGGCATGACAAGTGGCATCCACAGAATGGAATCGAACGGGATGATGCTCGCCTGCCAAAGCGCATCGTGAATGCCCGCCGGCGCAATGCACAAAAGGGCGATGGAAAGGATGATCCTGTTCCGGGACGGTTCCTGCCAGGTCTGCCAGAGAAACGCGCCCACGCAGGCGAGCCCCGCAATGAGCACGGGCAGATACCAGAAGAGCGATGAATCGGCGATCACCCGGTCTGCCGGCCAGATGAACAGCGCCACCGTGCCCGCAACAACGTAGAGAGCCATGGCCCTTTCCACACCCGGTCTGTGGATGCCGGCAAACCGGAGCAGAAAGACGAACACAAGTCCGAGGCTCCAGCCGAGGCTCGCGGTGACGAGCGGACGCCACCAGACCGCATCGAATGGCAGCTCGGCCACCTGCGTATGCATGCTTCGTATCGCGAAGATCGACACGCTCAGCGCGAAAATGCCGTAGAGCGAGAAATCGCCCCTTGCCCGGGCCCAGATCAGGAACAGCGGAATGGCCATGGCAAGAACGGTCAGGTTGGCGAACACCGGAAAGGTGTTCTGAACCCATATGCGCCAGGCATATTCGCGTTGCAGCACCCGCAGGTCGCCGACGGCAATGGGGGAAAGCCCCGCGCGGCTTCCCTCTGCCGCCGAAACGCGAATAACGAGATCGTTGCTGCCGCGCCGCAAGTCCTCCGGCGGCAGACTGACCAGCAAGGGCTGATACCAGCGCAGCGCCTGTCCCATCCCGAACGACACGTCGCGGTAGACGGGCTCGCCGTTCAGCAGGACCTTCGCGGATTGGCTGCGCCGCGGAATGAGGAGCAGAGCGCCTTCTTCGGGATCGTCCGGCCCCTGAAAGGCGAAACCATATTCGCGCATCCCGGCAAGCATATGGCCGGTTGCGCTCCAGGTATCCGGCAGCCGCACGATTCCTTCGGGCTGAAATTCCCCTGAGGCATCGGGCAGCCGCAGCTCGGCATGCTGGAAGCGCATCACGCCTTCCATGCCGCTCATCGCGGCGGAAATGGCGAAGATCGCTACAAAGAGCGTTGCGCCCAGCAGCATCGTGACCGCCACCAGAAGCCAGCGCGTGCCCCCGATGGCCTCCGGCCGAAGTGGTTCCGGCAAATACTCGTCCCCGCCCTGTCCGACTGTTCACGCATAGTCGCGTCAATCAGGGACACATGCCAGCCCAAATACCTCCCCCGTTCGGGGGAGAAACGCGACCGATTCTCCTTGACCGGGGCGGCGCACGGACCTAGTTCCTTTCATCGCCGCGCCACATGAATGCGCGACAAGGATATGGCAATGAATAGCGACCCGCTCAGTAGATGCGGCGTTCCGCAAGGAGCGCCCTCCCGCATGAACGATACTGCGCCCGAAAAGCGCGGGAGCGACATCGGCTGACATGGCCCGTCCGTCTCCTGCGCCCCGGATCGGCGCAGCAAGGAGGCAGACGATGAACGACACCACCCTTGCGGCCACGGCCCTTGCTCTTTCCGCGCGCGACGAGACCCTCGCATTGAAAGATCTCTTCGCCTATGAGCATCCCGCCGACATTGCGGGCGCCATCGCGGAAATCGCGGACGACGACCCCCTGAAGGCCTGGGAGCTGCTGGAAGCCCTGCCGCTTGCCCGCCAGGCGGAAACCTTCGGCTATATCGATCATGCCGTACAGGCGGACCTCGCCTTTGCCGCGCCGCGCGCAAAGCTTGCCCGCATCGTCACCGAAATGAATGCCGACGAACGCGCCGACATGTTCAACGAAATGTCGGATGAACAGGCCGAAGCCCTTCTGCCCGCCCTCGCCCAGGCCGAGCGCGAGGATATCCGCCGCCTCGCCGCCTATGAGGCGGGCACCGCCGGCGCCATCATGACGTCCGACTATGCGACGCTTTCGCCCGGCCTCACCGCCGCCGAAGCGATCGAAAAGCTGCGCCGCGAGGCACCGGACAAGGAAACGATCTACCGCGCCTATGTGACGGATGCCGGCAGGAAGCTCGTCGGCGCGGTGCGGCTGCAGGACCTCATCCTGGCCCCCTCGCGCGCGCTCGTGGGCGACCTGATGGAGCGGAACACGCGCGCCGTATCCGCACATGAGGATCAGGAACAGGCCGCCCGGCAGATCGCGCGTTACGACATTCTCGCCCTGCCTGTGGTCGACGAAGAGGGCCGCATCATCGGCATCGTCACGCATGACGACGCGATCGACGTCATCCAGGAAGAAGCCACGGAGGACTTCCATCGCGTCGGCACCGTCTCCCCGCTCGCCGCCAATGTGCGCGATGCCGGAATTTTCCTGCTCTATCGCGCACGCATCGTCTGGCTGGTGGTACTCGTCTTCGGCAACATCTTTTCCGGCGCCGGCATCGCTGCCTTCGAAGACACGATTGCGGCATATGTCGCGCTCGTCTTCTTCCTCCCGTTGCTGATCGATTCCGGCGGCAATGCCGGCTCACAGTCGGCAACGCTGATGGTGCGCGCACTGGCGACGGGGGATGTACGGATGGGCGATTGGGGCAGGATGCTCGGGCGCGAGGCCCTGGTGGCGGCGATGCTCGGCCTCTCCATGGCAGCCGCCGTTTCCTTCATCGGCGTGGTGCGCGGCGGCCCGGAAATCGCCATCGTCGTCGCAAGCGCCATGGTGATCATCGTCATCGTCGGCAGCCTGATCGGCATGACGCTGCCCTTCGTACTGACGCGCTTCAATCTCGACCCGGCGACCGCGAGCGCGCCGCTCGTGACCTCCGTCGCGGATGCCACGGGCGTCATCATCTATTTCGCGATTGCGACGGCCTTCCTGCCGCTGCCCGGCTGAGGCTCAGCGCAGCCGCGCCTCGACAAGCCTTTTCAGCTCGGAAAGCTCCGCCCGCATGGCGCGGACATCTTCCGCCGTCGCCTCGCGTTCCGCATGAGCGCGCCGCTCGATCTCGGCGCGCTCCTCGCGCACCCGCGCCTCGCGCTCGTCCTGCGCGCGGTTATGCTCTTCCTCATGCAGCGCCTGCATCGAATTCACGATGATGGCGATGAAGAGGTTGAGAACCATGAAGCTCGTCAGCACGATGAAGGGAACGAAGAACACCCAGGCGTAAGGATAGACTTCGAGCACCGGCCGCACGATCCCCATGGACCAGCTTTCCAGCGTCATGATCTGGAAGAGCGTGTACATCGAGCCACCGATCGTGCCGAACCAGTCGGGAAAGCTCGCGCCGAAAAGCTTGGTCGAGAGCACCGCGCCCACATAGAAGACGAGGAAAAGCACCGCGATGATCGAGCCCATGCCGGGCAGCGCGCCGATCAGCGAGGCAACGACCTTGCGCAGCGACGGCACGACCGAGAGCAGCCTGAGCACGCGCAGGATGCGCAGCGCGCGCAGCACCGAAAGCGGCCCGGCGGCAGGCACCAGCGCGATCGCGACGATGATGAAATCGAAAATGTTCCAGCCATCGCGGAAAAAGCGCAGCCGGTAGGCAAGCATCTTCAGCGTGAGCTCGATCACGAAGATGGTGAGCGCGATCCGGTCGAGCGCGATGAGAAACGGTCCCGCCGCCTCCATCGCCGTGGCCGATGTCTCAAGCCCCAGCGTCACCGCATTGACGAGAATGACGGCGGTCACGAAATGCTGGAAGAGAGGCGCCTCGACAAGGGCCGTCATCCGCGCCCGAAACCCGCCGCTCTCCGTTTCCGCTGCCGTCATCTTGCCTTCTCCGGTCTGCTCCGCCTCACGCCCGGTTTATTGGCAATGCCCACCGCTTGCCACAGAAATTTCGTCTCCGGCCGTCCCCCTCACCCTTCCCTCTCCCCGGAAGGGAGAGGGAGAAGCGTGGCGTCATATGGGCCCTTTCCCTCTCCCCTTCGGGGAGAGGGAGGGAGCGGGCGCAAGCCCGCGGAAGGGTGAGGGGGCGGCGCGCGCCTTCAATCCACCAGATATTTAACCATGCGGATATGCGGCGGAACGCCATGCGAGGCGGCGATTTTCGGCACCGTGGTCTCGGCGAGCTTCTCAAGCCCCATGCGCTCATAGAAACGGACCGCCGGGTTCACCGCCGCGACATCGAGATGGAGCGAGACGCAGCCGGCCTTCCGCGCCCTCTCGAAACAATCGA
>PNMC01000101.1 GCA_013823365.1 Parvibaculum sp.
ATTCCTTGAAAAAGCCAAGGAATCGCCGGATTTAGGTCTTCTTTACCCGTCATGTGTACAGAACATGGGTACAGAAACCGTGAAGAAGACCAGCATGGCGACGCCTTTCGCAGATCCCCGGACCGGGCAACTCTACTTCCGACGCGCGGTGCCCGAGGCGCTACGTGCAGCCTTCGATGGGAAAGCCCAGATCAAAGTCACGCTCGGCACCAAGGACCCGGTCGAGGCGAAGGCAGCATTCGCGCGCGAGAACGCGAAGTTCGAGGAGAAGCTCGCAGACGCCCGCCGCAGCGTCGCCGAGGGCACGCTGCTGCCCACGCCCGCCGCCCTTGTGCGGCGCTGGTGCGAGGGACCGGCGAAGCCCGGCGGCCTGACTGGCGCGCAGCGGCTGATCATGACCTTCATGGAGCTCGATGCCGCCGTCGGCGCGAAGTCTACCTGTAGCGCCGAGGACATCTTTCCGCCGCCGACCTTCGGCCCGGCGGCGAATACCGACTGGTCGGCGGTGCTGGCCGACAAGAATTGCTTCGAGGCGATCATCACCGAAGCATATGGCGACGACATCGAAAAGACAGGCAGCAACTGGATCCGCTCGCGCTGGCATGAAGAGCCCGAGGTCTGGATGCCCCGCCTCGCCAAACCCGTCGCGCGATTGCGTGCCTTCGATGATCGCGCGAATCGGTTCTCCGACGACGAGATCGCGAAGGCTTTGCTGGCCGTCGTCGACGAAAAGCGCACCGGCGACGAGGGCGTCAATCGCGCGCGGCTGGCCCGGCACCGCCCCCGCGCACCGCAACCTAGGCTGCGCCCGCATATGCGGCTCAAGCAACTGTTCACCGAGTGGAAGGCAGGTAATAAGCCGCGTCCGCAAAGCGCCTTGGAATATGAGGCCGCAGTCGACGATTTCATCGATTTCGCAGGCGACATCGCGGCATCGACGATCGATCCCGACTTGCTCTACGATTATCGCGACGAGGCCGCGAAGCTACCGGCCTCGATGCCGCGCGCCGACCGCACCCTGCCCTTCCGCGCCCGCGTCGAGAAGCACGCGACATCCCTCCCGAAAATCTCCGCGCCGACGCTCAAGAAACGCATTGGCGCGCTGCAAGCGCTGCTGACCTATGGCTGCGAGCAGCGCTGGCTCGCGTCGAATGCCGGTTCAGGCATTCAGATCGTGGGATACACCAAGGGTAGACGCAAGCGGCGCAGTTTCGAAGATCATGAACTGGCCACGCTCTGCGCTTGCCCGGTGTTCGTCGATCCGCTCGGCTGGAAATCGACGTCGCGCGTCAGCGACGCGACGATATTCTGGCTTTTCCTGCTGGGGATCACCACCGGTGCTCGGCTTGAAGAGGTTGGCCAGGTTGCGCTGGCCGATGTCAAGCGCGACGGGAAGATCGTCTATCTCGACATCGACGACTATGTGATCGACGAGGATGCGCCGGAAAAGAGGGTGAAGACCGACGACTCGATCCGCTTGATCCCTGTCCATGAAAAGCTGATCGCGCTCGGTTTTCTTGAGTATTGCGACGCGCTGACGGCGCTTGGCCAGACCCAGCTTTTTCCCGATCTCAAGGAGAACAGCGTCGGCAAGCGCACCAAGGAAGCGAGCCAGCGCGTTGCGAGAATTATCGATCGTCACGTTTCCAAGGACCGGCGCCTCGTATTCCATTCACTGCGCCATGCCTTCAAGGCCAAGGGCAATGACGCGGGATTGACCGACAAGACACTCGATCAGATCTGCGGCCATGCGCCAGTGACCACAGGCGGCCGTTATGGCCTGGATCCAAGGATTCGAACGATCCACCGTGACCTGCACAAAATCGACTTCTCGTGCATTGATTGGGAAGCGATCAGAGAAGGCACCAAAAGGATCGATTGGATGAAGGTACTGACTTCGCCCAGTCGCTCTCGCTCGCGCAATCAGTCCAGCGACAGACTGGACACGAAAATTACGGTAAACGCAAGCTTTTCCCAGATAAAATCGGGGTCGAGGTGATGCGCAACATCGGCCGCAAAGTCGACACCGACGTGGCCAGCGCCGCACTGATCCGCAATCGGTTGGACGCTGTGCTCGGAGGCGAGCGCATCTACAAAAGCACCCCTCTCGCGCATTTGCTGGAACAACTCTACCTGTGCGAGGTCCGCGAGCAAGGCCTTACCCGAGCCGAGCAGGCATGGATGACGCTCGACGACACAACCATCCGCGCCCTCGCAAAGAACTTCGAGACCGCGCTCGCCGAATTGGGCGGGGCACCTTTCCTCCTCTCAGCAGGCACCGAAGTCGTCAGCTTGTTTGTCGGCCAAGCTATAGTTGGTTCGCAGACACTCGGCATTGATGTGAATTGCCCTGGCCTGCGACCGTTCGATCAATTGTCGAACCGACCACAAGGCTACAACCTGCAGCTGCTCGCGGACATGGTCGAAAAGATGACCGCTCGATCGCCCTGGAAGGCCATCGGCATCCCTTCTGTCGTTGAGCGGTACGACGACTATATCTACTACCACTTTCAGTTTTCGCCGTTCGAGCCTGCCGGTGGCGTGGTTCTGCAGCACCGAACAGATTTCGAGTACGGATATTTCTGCTCGCGCTCAGAGGAGCAAGTTCACGATATTGCGAAAAGTATAATCGGGGAGATGAAATATCTGTGGGAGATCGGTCTTGGGATTCGTGATAAAGTCCTGTGGGCGAAGAGGCAGGGACAAACCACGGCGGCCAAGCATCGGGGGGTAAGCTTTCGCGCAGTGGTGCTCGACCTCACATACAAGCCGTCGTTCAACAGACACAGCCTGTCGCTGGAATATGATGGCTACGATGACACGTTGCGGCGCGGTGTCCTTACGGAGCAGCTCGTCATCGGCTCGGAAGGCGAAAGCAGGTTCAAACCTTCAGGGTTGAACAACGCGGCGAAGGTAGCGGTGCTCCGCAAAGTTGGGGCAGATGGTGTCATCGACGGCGTCGCGCGGGCGGTGGTCGAAGCCGCGCAGCGTGGTGCAGCAAAAGTGCTCGCCGAACTGGGTTACGGGTTCTCCACCGAAGTCAGCCTCAAACTCCAGAACTCAACATGGCCACTTACTTGCCGCCTGTTCTGGAAAGACGGGGAGATTCAAATCAAAACGAGCGATCATAACACAATGTCCATCACTTTAGACGGTCTCACGATAAAAAATAAGGCAATTCCCGAGACAATCATCGATAACCTCGCCGGCAAGCCTCTGCATCTTATATTTGACGAACCATTCAAATGTGCTTCGCGGATTGAGTCGATCACGAACAAAGGTAGAGATATCTTGGTAGCTGTTGAGCGAAACCTTTGGCTGGTGAACTGCCGCACAGGCCAGATGTGTCAAGCCCCACAAGCCATAGCGAACCTATTTCCACGCTGAGATCTGGATGCAAAAATGATGACGATTCTAAACGGTCTGAAGCAATATGCTGATTGCTGAGCAGCGACTTCTGCATTCCGAAACTCGCTTGCGCGGCACTGGTAAAGATTTACCGCGTATTTCTCCAGAACGTTTGAGTGGGTCAGTCTGTCACGAATAAATCAGCGGTCCGCAGAGTGGCTTTAAAAATTGGGGAAAAAATGGCCGACGAGACGACGATCGCAATCGCCAGCATCGTATCACGGATTCCCGAATGGGTCCGCCGCGATCTTCTTTCGACAGACGCGGCGACACGCGCCAGGGCGGAAGACACGATCGCGGCGATGGTGCAGGAGGCGATTGGCGTGGGTCAGCGCTAAATCGCCGCGCTGACGGTTGCCACCCATACAAGGCCGAGCGCATTACCGCTCTTCTGCGTGTTCAGCCACCCTGGCTGAGGCTTCCCGATGCGCGGCCCCTTCCAGAATCGCGCGATGATGATGGCCGCATGTGGGGCCGCTTGATCCAACTCCTCTGCCCGTCGTCAAGCGCATTCCGCTCCCACTCAGCGACCATGCCGTTCGGGACGAGCTACTCATCACGGAACGTCAAGATGAGTTCTCGCCAACCAGCTTTGTCCATCGTGGTCGGCAACCACCCGACAGCACGATACGCGACCGCTGGCTTGGCCGATCGGTAATTGCAGCATCATCGCGCCCCCCCCGCCACAAATCGAGCCCGGCGACCGGTTCGACATCGCAACCGATCGTCCACGCGTGGGCCTGTCAGCACGGTAGCCTCTGCGGTGCTGAGCCCATGCTGCACACTATCCACCGCGACGGGCACAAATCGACCCCTCCTGCATCGATTGGGACAAGATCGTCGCGCAGGCAAAGCTGGTCCTCTGGCGAGATGTGATTGGGTCGCTGCCCACCCCGGAACAAACGAAGCAGTCCAATCGATAAGCGACATGTAACAATGCCGTCGCCGACCCCACGCTTCGCCATTATTCGCAGATCCGCTTGCGCCCGCGGCAGCCCGCACAATAAGGTTGATCGATGCCAAACCGCTATGTGTCCGACCCGCTTGATGATCTACTGCAACGATCGGCTCTGTCAGCGGACAAGATCGATCTTGAACTCGAACAACTCGCCAAGGCCTGGCAACCGACCGTCCTTAAGCCGGGACATGCCATTCTTCATCAGATCCGATTGCAGACTGGGATCGATGTAGTCGCCATTGCGCGCCAGTATCGGCGCCTTTTGGTTGAAATCGAACAGCGCAAGGGCCGCCAGCTGATCTGGCGATACCATGAGCTGAGCCGGAATCGCTGCGAGTTCGTCTGCCCCGACATCGGCATACCGCACGCAAGAGGCGACGCCCTACCCGGACGCCCGCTTCGCACGCTGGTCGAGCCGACCGTCGCGCTCGGCGCCATGACCATCGATGAACAGTCGCGCGAGAGAGATGGATGGTTCGACCTCCGTGTGACTCCCACATGGCGCGAGTTCTGATCATCGGCGCACGGCTTCCAGCGCGCGCGAGGCTGTTCTAACATCATTGCATGGCTGAACGATCGAATTCCCGCCTTGGCGCTGCGCATCTCGACGAGCTGGCTATCGTCATCATCACCACGCCGCCGGGTGCCGATGCGATACTACGCCCCGAACTCGACGAAGACAGCCGCGCGCGGCTTCGTTCGCGGCTCAAGCTGATTGGCCGTCACGATTGGCCATCGAACCTACGCGAGGATCCTGCCCTTCGCCGCGGATACACGCTGAGGCAGTGCTTCCGGCTTATGACAGCCCTGGTTTTGCTGGATGCCCATATTCCGCCGAGCATCGCGATTCAGATCACACGGGCCAACGAGCTACAGTTTTTGCGTACGATCACGACCCATCTGACACATCCGCCAACGCTCAGCGAAAACGATCCGATCGCGGTCCTACTGCTGGGGCAGTTCTGGGAATGGCTTGATCAGCCAGCATGGAGCAACACCGAACCGTATCGCGTCCGCATTTTGGCAAGGGCTGCGCTATCTAACCTGTGGTCGAACGATCTGGGGTTGGCGATCGCTGGCCAGCGCTTGACAATCGAAATTGGTGGTGTCGCTCGGTCGATGTGGGAATGGATCCGGGCGCGTGACCTCCTGCCCGCATCTGCGTTGAACGATCTAGTCGAGGAACTCCCGTTGCACGGATCGGCCCCCTGTTACCAAGCATCGGAAGGCATATCCAAGCGCCGCTGAATTTTCTCGGAGTCGTATGACCCCTATAACTTGACATCGGCTTTCTTTCGGCGCAAATTGCGTCACAGGAGAATCGTCGATGTCGCACGAACTTACCCTTGCCCAAGTCCGTCCTTGGGGCAGCACATTGCATCCGGTTACCATCGGGCGCGCGCATGTGGTGCTTCGAGCACCCGACGGACATCTCTGGGACAGCGTCCGCGATGCCTTTTGGGGCCATCATCTCGGCATGTGCATGTGCGAGGACCAGACCGATTTGCTTGAACTGATGCGTGCGAGCCTCAAGTGCATAGCCGAGGAGATGCACCGCATCGATCCCGACGCGATGATCGAGCACCTGTTCGACGGCAGTCGCCTGTTTTTCAGGAATTATCTGCTCGATCTGTCAAACCGCGACATGCTCGAGCATGTGGGCACAGTCTTCAAGCATGCCCGATTGTCCGCCTTCGGCTGGTCGGTGCTTGCGATGCTGGAGGCGACCAAGCCTGTGATCGTAGACCACGCCGACCCCACACAGCAGCGCGCCGCAGCGATCCAACGCGGCGAGCGCAGCGTTCTCACGGCCTAAGGAGACCTGCAATGCCCTCACCGATCCCCCCCATCGCAGGCGCTACGCTGTTTGAACGCCTGCGCCGTACGACCCATATGCCGAAGTTCGCTGTCGCCGATACTCCTAGGTTTCTGAGTGAGCCCACCAGCGCCAACCGAGATCTTGTGGTGGTCGAAAACCCCGCTCCCCCAAGCGACGGCGCCGTGCGGTTCACGCGCGGCGAGGTTGACGGCCGGCCGGGCGTCGTCATGCAGGAGCGCGACGACGACGGCATCTGGAACGACAGCTGGTCGCTTCCCACCGACTCGGTCGATGCGCGCGAAGGTATGATCGGCTGGCTCAACGGCCAGAGCCATCGCTGGTCGCGGTTCGCAATCATGCTCCACCGCCGCGGGTCGGAGGAGCTAACCCACTGGATCTTTGAGCTGATGGTCGTGCCGAGCACACAGCACGCGACCGCGCCCCGGTATCAACCGCAGAGCTGGACGACGATCCATCAATATGCCGCGCCGTGGCCGCGCCGATCGGGCCGAGCGATAATCGACGACTGTTCCTGCCGCCCCGGCAGCGTCCAGTCGACCCGCGATTTCTAATTGTCGGAACGCGACGATGTTCCACGACCGCGACTGGTTTTTCACCGACGAGCCGACGGCGATGTGGGGGCGACAGCTGCAATATGTCGATGGAAAGGGAAATGACGATTACATTGTGACGCCCGACCAGCACCGGTTCACGACGTTGCGGCACGCGTTCGCGATCTATCGGGTGGGCACGGGGTTACGCGGACCGGGCGATGAGCAGCTTGAGGTCATGCGGCGGACCATGTCCTGGCTCCATAGCGGCCGGTACGAGCAGCCAATTTTCGAGCGCGGCGCAAAATGCCCTTCCTCCTCGCGCCATGCCAAGGTCGATGATCGCCGAGCGGTCTGTGACATCTTCGGCGGATCGACCGCCCTGTTCGAGCACTATCTGCTCCACCTCGAGATGCTCGGCCTTGCAACCGTGATCGACAAGCGTGGCTATGTGCTGACCCGTGAAGGTCAGTCAGCGCTCATCATGCTCGAGCTCACCCGCCCGCAGTCCGGCGTTTTGACCCATACCGGCTGGCTCGAATTCCTCCACAGCTACAATCGCTGGCTAAGCGTCGATCCAAACCTCTGGGCGAGCGGTATCATCGTCGCTTCGGATGGTGACGATAGTTGATTGCGTGGCGACGGACGGCGGGAAATTGCGATTGCGCCATCAATCGACGGAGACGACGCGATCAGCTCAGCGCGCCAAAATGTAATCGGCGCGCGAGACCACAGTTGGAAAGAGGCTTCTGAGCTCGGTCTGGTCGCGCGCGACTCGCAGGCTTACGCGCATCAAATGTTGCTGGGCCCGGCTCGGCTTTTCGTCATAGTCGAGGTGGAACGGCGGATGTGCGAGCATCGATTGTGCCAAGCGGCGCGCCTTCTTCGCGAGCAGAACCGCGATGAAGGCAGCAACCAACGCAACGAGGATACGCGGAACCCATATCGCGCCCACATAAATCAGGCCAATCGCGAGCGCGACGATCATCATATTTTTTCCTCTCAAAAGATGTCCAGCCCGCCGCATTGCCTAAGTCTGCAAAGCCAGTGTCCGGCCAACACCACGCGTGACTGAGTTGGCATGGCAGACCCAATCATATACGGCGCGATATAGAGATTCGTGGCACCGATCTGAGGGTGTTATGGTGACCATAACCCCCATATCGTCTGGCGAGGGCGATGATGTCTTGGGTTAGCGCCTTTCTGTCATCCGCCCCGCACGGCCAAGACGCTGCGTCGATCGATGCAGTCCGAGCACGCCGCGTACGCCGCGATCTTTTCTCGACAAACCCTCCAACTCGAGCGCGGGCTTAAGAGATGATCGCGGCGATGATCGACGACGCGATTGGAGAAGGTCAGCGCTAAAGCGCGTCGCCGACGGTCGCCACCCAGGCGTTGCCAAGCGCGTTGCGACGCTTGGTGGATGAGAGCCACGCCGCCTGAGGCTGCCCTAGGCGCGGCCCCTTCCAGAATCGGGCGGTGATTACAGCGTGCATGTGGGGCCGCTTAATCCAGCCCCCCTGCCCGTCATCGAGCGCATGCAACGCCCAGTCAGCCACCATGCCGTTGGCGACAAGCTGCTCATCCAAAAACGTCAGGACGAGCTCGCGCCAACCAGCCTGGTCGGTAGCGGTCGGCAGCCAGCCAATCGCGTGGAACGCGACCGGCGCGCTTGGCCGATCGATGATCGCAGCATCATCGGCCCGCCGCCAAAGATCGAGCCCGACGATCGGGTCGGCATCGCATCCGATCGGTCCCCGACGCCCGTGGTCGACCAGGTCCGGGCAGGCTGCAAGCTTGGCTGCAAAGTCGGGCGTTGGCCCGAACAGGTCGGTGCCGTTTTCGCGCACGATGTAGAGCGCATTTGCGGTAGCCGACCAGAATGTCTTTGTCTGGTCGGAAGGGACGCCCGCCTGCGGGTGCAGGATCGGCGTGATGTCGAACGGGTTTGGAGGTGTTGCGGCAGCAAAGGCGCTGATCGCGGCAAGATTCGCCGTATTGGTCGAGATTGGGGCATGCATCATGAGTGTATTTCCTCTTGGGTATTCCGTCGCACGGGCGTGCGGCGGCTTCGCCTGCTGCGCAGGCTGAAGGTCGGGATGAACAGGGCTGCCGGTCAGTGGGTCGGGCGCGGAACGCTGCGGATCAGCACGGCAAGCACGCTCTCGAGCGCGCGCATCAAGCCGCGAACCGAGCGTTGCCGGGCAAAGCGTCGGCGGAGCATGTGTTCGATCTCGGCATCGACTGTCGGGAGCATGGCGACCTGCACGCCCCATCTGGTTGCCAGGTCGCGCAGAAGGTTGGCGAGGATCCTGTCAAAATACTCCGGCCCCGGCCCGGCGAGCTCGACGATATCGAGCCGTGACTTGAGCGGCGCTGGCAACCGGCTGGCGTCGTTGGCGGTCATGACCCAGTTGACGTGGGACAGGTCGAGCGGCGCCAGCAGGCACTTGTCAAAATAGCCCCGCGCAGTCGATGGCTCGATCATGGTGAGCAGGGTTGCGACCGGATCGCCATTGCCGCTGCTGCCCCCTGCCTTGTCGATTTCCTCAAGGCAGATGATCGGGTTGGCGGT
>PNMC01000102.1 GCA_013823365.1 Parvibaculum sp.
CCTCCAGACGCGGCTGAATGATGCCGGTCAGCATCGACCTCGGAATATGGTTGGCCGAATCGGCATCGCTTTCTCCCACCTGCGGCACGTCGATCATTTCCCTCTCATCCGACGGGCTCGCAAGCGCGCTCCCGTAAAGCGTCTTCATCCGCTCTGCATGGGCGAGCGGCGTGGAGAGCCCCCGGGCAATGTCATTGGTAATGTGATTCCCGCCAATTGGCACGGAATCGCAGAAAACCATCGCGCCTTCGAAGAAGATCGAGAGCGACGTCGTGCCGCCGCCCATGTCGATCATGGCAACGCCGAGGTCCATTTCATCCTCGACGAGACAGGCAAGGCCGCTCGCATAGGGCGAGACCGCGATTCCCGCGACCGAGAGGTGGCACCGTTCGATGCAGAGCTCGAGGTTCCGGAGCGGGCCGCGCAGCACGCTCACCATATGCACCTCGACGCCGAGTTTCTCGCCGAACATGCCGCGCGGATCGCGCACGCCCCGGCTGCCATCGACCGAGTAATTCGTCGGAATGGCGTGGAGAACGTCCCTGCCCTCCGGCTGGAAATTCGCCTGCGCATGATGGATGAGCCGTGACACATCCTGATCCGTCGTTTCGCCGCCCGAGATCGAGGCCCGCACGCCGACAGTCTGGCTCTTCGGTTCCGCGCCAGAGAACCCGACCACCACATCGCGGATCGTGACGCCGGCCATCCGCTCCGCCGCGTCGACGGCTACGCGAATCGCCTCTTCCGCCGCATCCATATCCACCACCGCGCCCGCGCGAATGCCGCGGGAGACCTGGTGCCCGATGCCGATGACGCGCACCGGCGCATAGCCATTCGCAAGCCGGCCCGGCTCGATCTTGGCGATGAAACAGGAAATCTTGCTCGACCCCACATCGAGCGCCGCAATCGTCCCCGACCGTCCCGCTGCAACCGGACGTCCCTGAAAACTGCGTGATCCCAGAGAGACCATATTCATGTATTGCCTCCACGTGCGGCGCCCGTCCGCACTACGCCCTTGTTTGCTTTTACTTCGGCCGCAAGCCCCGTACCGTTCATCGCGCCCTCGCCCAGTTCGACCGTCACGCGGTCCGGCAGGCGCAGATCGATGGCAACGACATCCCGCGACAGAATTCTGTGCTTGCCGTCATGCGCGGCCAGCGTGGACAGCGCTGCGGCAATGCCGGTTTCCGGCAGTTTCACGTCCACGCCGTTCTCCAGACGGAGGTTCCAGCGCCGGTCGCTGACGCGCACAAAGGCGCGCACCCGCGAAAGAAGCTGGGGCTGTTCCGCCCGCATCAGCCGGAGAAGCTCCGGCGCCGCGCGCGGTGCGCCGAATCCGACGATGAACGGCAAATGCGCAAAGTCCTGAACGCCCTCATCCGTGATCGGCCGCCCTGCGGCATCGATCAGCGAGAGTTCGCCGCCACGCTGCCAGAGCGCGAAAGGCTCGCGCTCGGCGATCTCGATGCGGATCGTGTCGGGCAGAAGCCGCGTCACCGTCGCCGCCTCGACCCAGCCGAGGCGCTCGATGCGGAGCCGCGCCGCCTCCGTGTCGAAGCCGAAGATCGGATCGCCGCGCTGGACGCCCACCGCCGCGAGCAGCTCATCCTTGCGCGTCTGCGTCCGTCCCGTCACCCGCACGTCCTGAATGGAAAAGCCGGACAGCGCCAGCACCTTGTTCACCTGCCGCGAGGCCTCGTCGCGCATGGCCTGCGCATGTCCGCCGACGCCGAAACCGTAGATGCCGACAAGCGCAATCAGCGCCACGGCACCCCAGGCGAAAGGCCGCGTCGCAAAGTCGCCCTCGCTCAGCCGCTCGACCCATTGCCCGATGAGGCCCGGCGAACGCTCCCTGCGGCGGCCTGCACCGCCCGCGGCACGCCGCTTGGCGGGCGCCGTTTTCGCATTCCGCTTCGGCGCCGCACGAACGCCGGTACGCGACTGGGCCTTTACCTGTCGCATGAGGCGTCCTCCACCATCCAGCTCACGAGCTCGCCATAGGTGTAGCCGGCAAGTCCTGCGAGTTCCGGCACCAGCGAGGTCGGCGTCATGCCGGGCTGCGTATTCACCTCAAGGAGAATGAGCTCGCCCTTGCCCGGCCGCGTATCGTCGAAGCGGAAATCGGCACGGGAAACGCCCCGGCAACCAAGCGCCTTGTGCGCGGCGAGGGTGATGCGCTGCACCTCGGCATAGGTTTCGGCATCGATCGGTGCCGGGAAGATGTGGCGCGACCCGCCTGCCTTGTATTTCGCTTCATAGTCGTAGAACTGGGTCGAGGCGACGATCTCCGTGACGTCGAGCACCTGCTCGCCCATCACGGCGCAGGTAAGTTCGCGGCCGGCGATATAGCGTTCCGCCATCACCTCGTCGCCGAGGTTCCATTCCGGCGAGGTAAGCTCGGCCGGCGGCCGGTTGTCTCCCTGCCGGATGATGAAGACGCCGACGGACGACCCCTCGCTCACCGGCTTGATCACATAGGGCGGCTCCATCACATGACCGAGCGCCGCCTGCTCGCGGGGCACGACGACGCTTTCCGCGACCGGCAGCCCCGCCGCGCGGAACACCGGCTTCGAGCGCTCCTTGTTCATGGCAAGCGCCGAGGCGAGTACGCCCGAATGCGTATAGGGAATACGAAGAATTTCGAGCAGACCCTGGATGCAGCCATCCTCGCCCCAGCGGCCATGCAGCGCATTGAAGGCGACATCCGGCTTCACCTTGAGAAGCTGATCGGCAATGTCGCGGCCGACATCGATTTCGGTCACGTGATAGCCATGGGATTTCAGCGCCTCGGCGCAGCCCTTGCCCGAGACGAGGCTCACCTCGCGCTCCGCGCTCCAGCCTCCCTTGAGGACGGCGACATGCTTTGTGCTCATACGCTGCCCTCCTTGCGATCGCGGCCGATCCGCCGGATTTCCCATTCGAGCGTCACGCCGCTCGTCTCCTTCACACGGGCGCGCACTTCCTCGCCAAGCTCTTCAAGGTCGCTCGCCGTCGCCTCGCCCGTATTGATGAGGAAGTTGCAGTGAAGCTCCGAGACCTGCGCACCGCCGCGCGTGAGCCCGCGGCAGCCCGCCGCGTCGATCAGCTGCCACGACTTGTGGCCTTCCGGATTCTTGAAGGTCGACCCGCCCGTCCGCATCCGCACAGGCTGCGTTGCCTCGCGCGACGAGGTGATCTCGTTCATCTTCGCGAGAATGTCGTCCTTGTCGCCCGGCCGCCCCTGGAACAGCGCTTCGACGAAAATGAGATCGTCGGCTGCACCGCTATGCCGGTAGCGATACTGCATGTCTTCATTCTTCAGCACATGCCGCTTGCCCTTGCGGTCGATGGCGATGGCTTCGACGAGCACGTCCTTCGTCTCGCCGCCATAGGCGCCCGCATTCATGCGCAGGGCACCGCCGATCGAACCGGGAATGCCGCGATAGAATTCGAGCCCCGCGAGACCTGCTTCCTGCGCCGCGCGGGAGACCGCGACGTCGAGCGCCGCCGTTCCCGCGCGGACACAGGTCCCCTCGATAGAGATATTCATGAAACCGCGGCCAAGCCGGATGACCACGCCTTCGACGCCCCCCTCGCGTACAAGCAGGTTCGAGCCGACGCCGATGACCGTCACCGGAATGTCCTGCGGCGTTGCCGCAAGAAACGCCGCAAGATCGTCCGCATCCGCAGGCCGGAACAGCACTTCCCCATTGCCGCCCGCGCGGAACCAGGTGAGCGGCGCGAGCGGCGCATCGGCCACGAGTTCGCCGCGCACTTCCGGCAGCCGGTCGATGAGGGAACGGGTCGCTTCGGCGGCCATCATTTCTTCCCTCCCGGCTTCTTCGCCTTCGCGGGCGCCTTCTTCGCAGGCTGCTTCTTCGCACCCTTTTTTCCGAGCTTGGCGAGGTCGTCCGGCAGCGCATTCGCCCAATAGGTGATGCTGCCCGCGCCGAGACAGACGACGAGATCGCCGGGCTTTGCCACCTCTGCAATCACGCCGGGCAGAGCTTCGGGGTTCTTGAGAGCCATTACGTCGCGATGCCCGCGGTCGCGAAGCCCCTGCACCAGCGCGTCGCGGCTCGCCCCCTCGATCGGCTTCTCACCCGCTTCATAGACATCGGCCACGATCACGGCATCGGCATCGTTGAAGCAGGCACAGAACTCATCGAAGAGATTGTGAAGCCGCGTATAGCGGTGCGGCTGCACCACGGCGATGGTGCGGCCCTGCGTCGCCGACCGTGCGGCCTGCAGCACGGCCGCGATCTCGACCGGGTGATGCCCGTAATCGTCATAGATGTCGACGCCATTCCAGGCGCCCACATGCGTGAAGCGCCGCTTCACCCCGCCAAAGCCTTCCAGCGCGGCGCGAATGCCCTTGTCGCCAATGCCCATCTGCAGCGCGACGCCGATAGCGGCAAGGCTGTTCAGCATGTTATGCGTGCCATGCATGGCAAGGCGCACACCGGGCAGCTCGCGCTTCCCGCCGCTCTTGCGGTCGGTGATCGTCACGTCGAATACATTGTAGCCGCCCTCGACGCGCTGGTTCGTGGCCCGGATATCGGCCTGCGGATTCGTGCCGTAGGTCACGATCCGCCGGTCGCGCACGCGGCCGATCAGCGCCTGCACTTCCGGATGATCGATGCACATGACCGCCGCGCCGTAGAACGGCACATTCTCGACGAATGTCAGGAACGCATCCTTCGCCGCCTCGAACGAACCGTAATAGTCGAGATGCTCCGGATCGATATTCGTCACGATGGCGATGGTCGCAGGCAACTTCACGAAGGTGCCGTCGGACTCGTCCGCCTCCACCACCATCCACTCGCCTTCGCCGAGCCGCGCATTGGTGCCATAGGCATTGATGATGCCGCCATTGATGACGGTCGGATCGAGCCCGGCCTTGTCGAGGATCGCCGCCACGAGAGACGTCGTCGTCGTCTTGCCATGCGTTCCGGCAATCGCGACGCAGCTCTTGAGGCGCATCAGCTCGGCAAGCATCTCCGCGCGCCGCACCACCGGCAGGAAGCGCGCCCGCGCCTCCATGAGTTCGGGATTGTCGGGCCGGATCGCGGAAGAGACGACCACCACCTGCGCATCCGCGACATTCTCCGCCTTCTGGCCGATGAAGACCTTGATGCCGAGCGCCCTCAGCCGCTTCACATTGGCGCTGTCGGAAAGGTCGCTGCCCTGCACCTTGTAGCCGAGATTGTGCATGACCTCCGCGATACCGCTCATGCCAATACCGCCGATGCCGGTGAAGTGAATGGTGCCGATGTCGAGAGGCGCCGGACGCATCATGCACCTCCTGCGGCAAAGTTGAGTTTCGAAGGGCCGCCGTCATCCGCGATCTGCTTCACCGCACGGTTGTGCAGCGCGCGATAATCGCCGCGCCCCAGCGCCTCGATGAGATCGGCCAGCTCGCGTACCGCATTGGGCTGGCCAAGCGACTTCGCCGAACCCGCCGCCTCGGCCATTTCCTCCGGATGCGAAAACAGCGACTGAAGCCGCGCGGAGAGCGCCACTTCGGTGAAATCCTTCTGTTCGATCATGAACCCCGCGCCCGCTTCGGCGAACTTTCCTGCGTTAGCCTTCTGGTCGTTGTCGAGCGAGTGCGGCAGCGGCACGAGAATGGCGGGACGCCCGATCACCGCAAGCTCGCTCACCGTGGACGCGCCCGACCGCCCGATCACGAGATGCGCCGCAGAAATACGCTCCGGCATGTCCTCGAAGAACGACTGAAGCTCGGCAGCGATACCGGCGCTGGCATAGACCTCCCGCACGCGCTCGATATCCTCGGGCCGTGCTTGTTGCACCACGCGCAGCCGGTCGCGCATCTCCTGCGGCAGTTGTGCAAGCGCACCGGGCACCACGTCGCTCATCACGCGCGCACCCTGGCTGCCACCGAATACGAGCAGACGGATCACACCGTCGGCGAGCGGCGCGTCATAGGGCTTGTCCGCCTGCTGGATGACGGCATCGCGCACCGGATTTCCCGTCAGCACAAGCTTCCCGGCATCGCGCGGCTTCAGGAATTTCGGCCGGTCGAAAGTCGCGGCGATCGCATCGACATGCGGCGCGACGAGACGATTTACCCGTCCAAGGACTGCGTTCTGTTCATGCACGCAAACAGGCGTTCCCCGCAGCACGGCTGCAACAACGGGCGGCAGTGTCGGATAGCCGCCGAAGCCGATCAGCGCGGCGGGCTTCACCCGCTGCAGAACGGCGAGCGAACGGGCGACGCCGGCAATGATCGCAGGCGCCGCCCGCACGAGGCCGACGATGCCCTTGCCTGAAGGTGTCGCCGAGGGAACCTCGTAAATATCGGCTTCCGGAAACAGCTTGTCGAAGCGCTGCACCCGTTCGTCCGTCATCAACACGATCTTGCGGCCGCGGCGGCGCAGTTCCTGCGCCAGTGCCTGGCCGGGGAAGAGATGTCCGCCCGTGCCGCCCGCGGCAATCGCAATGGGTCCATCCGGATGGCGCGTCATGCGTTCCTCCATCCATTCGCCGTGCCTGCATGGCTGCCCACGCGGCGCCGCGTCAGCGCAAGCAGCATGCCCATCGAGAAGGCGAGCGCCAGAAGCGAAGAGCCGCCATAGGAGATGAAGGGAAGCGTCATGCCTTTCGCGGGCATGAGGTTCACGTTCACCGCCATGTTGATCAGCGCCTGCAGGCCGAACTGTGCCACGAGCCCGCAAGTCGCGAACTGCACGAAAAGGTCTTGCTCCTCCATCGCCTGCCGCAGCGCCCGGATCACGATGAAAGCGAAGAGCCCGATGATGATGAGGCCGACCACCACGCCATACTCTTCCGCTGCCACGGCAAAGATGAAGTCCGTATGCGCGTCCGGCAGAATGCGCTTCACGACGCCCTCGCCCGGGCCCCGGCCGAAAAGCCCGCCCGCATTCACCGCATCGAGCGCGCGGTCGATCTGATAGGTATCGCCGGACTCGGGATTGAGAAACCGGTCCACGCGGCTCGCCACATGCGGCATGGTCGAATAGGCGCCGAACGCGCCGACGACGGCCGCGCCGCCCAGCGCGCCGATCCATCCCCAGGAAAGACCGGCCATGAAGAACATCGCGCCGAAGACCAGCGTCACCAGCATGAGCTGTCCGAAATCGGGCTGCAGCGCCAGCACGCCCACGACCATGGCGTAGAGCACAAGCGCCAGCGCCGTCCCCGGCACGTCCGGCGTGCGCTGCGCCTCGGCGAAGAACCAGGCGACCAGCACCACGAAAGAAGGCTTCACGAACTCGGAAGGCTGAAGGCCGAACGGACCGATATGAAGCCAGCGATGCGCGCCGTTGATTTCCGGGCCGATCACCAGCGTCAGCCCCATCAGAACGAAGGACACGGCAAAGACGATCGCTGCCACGCGACGAACCATGCGCAGATTGAGCAGCGACACGCCGATCATCACGACGATGGCCGGGAGGAAGAAGGCCAGCTGCCGGTAGACGAAGTGGAACGGCGGCAGGTTGATGCGCATGGCAACGGCAGGGCTTGCCGCAAGCGCAAGCACGGCACCGAGCATCATCAGGCTGAACAGGCCGAGCAGCGTCCACTTGTCGACGGTCCACCACCATTCGGCGATCGCGCTGCGGTTTGTGCGGGCGAGGCGGATCATGCGGCGGCCCCTCCCTTGGCGAGACGCTCCTGCACGGCGGTGCGGAAAACATCGCCCCGCTCCTCGAAGCTCTTGAACTGGTCGAACGAGGCGCAGGCGGGCGAAAGCAGAACGACCTTCAGCGCCTCCTTGTCGGCGGCGGCATCGCGTGAGGCAGCCTCGACCGCGCGGTCGAGCGTGCCGCAATGAATGGCCTCGACCTTGCCCCTCAGCGTTTCCGCAAAGGCAGAGGCAGCCTCGCCGATGAGATAGGCCCGCCGGATGCGCGGGAACCACTCTTCAAGCGCGGAAATGCCGCCTTCCTTGGGCTTGCCGCCAGCGATCCAGTAGATGTTGTCATAGGCAGCAAGCGCTTTCGATGCAGCATCGGCATTCGTCGCCTTGCTGTCGTTCACATAGCGCACGCCATCCGCCTCGCCGACGATCTCCATGCGATGCGCGAGGCCCGGAAAACTTTCGAAGGCCGTGAGGATCCGTTCGCGCTGATAGCCGAGCGCGCGGCCCGCCGCATAAGCCGCCGCCGCATTCTGCCAGTTATGCGCGCCGGCCAGCGTCTTGATCGCGGCAAGATCGCCCGCCTTCACCGTCTGCATGCCGAGATTGTCGTAGAGCTGCCCGCCAAGCGCATAGACGCCCCGCGAAATCGTCTTGCCGATGGAAATGGGCACGACCGTCTCAGCCCGCTTCGCGATCTCGCGCGTGCAGATTTCGCTCGTCATTGCATCGTCGACGCCGATCACTGCCGTATCGCCGGCCTTCTGATGAACAAAGAGCCGCGCCTTCACGTCCGCGTAATGCTCCACGGTGCCATGCCGGTCGATATGGTCCGGCGTGATGTTGAGAAGCACCGCGATGCGGGGCGCGAGCGAAGGGGCGAGATCGATCTGGTAGGACGACACTTCCACCACATAAACGGTCGAGGCCTCGGGCTCTTCGAGCTCCAGCACCGGCTTGCCGATATTGCCGCCCACCTGCGCATTGCCGCCGCAGCGCCGCACCATATGGCCGATCAGCGCCGTCGTGGTGGACTTGCCGTTGGTGCCGGTGATCGCGACGATGCGCGCCGCCTTGCCGCTTGCCGTCACCGCGCGCTGGAAAAGCTCGATATCGCCGATCACTTCGACGCCCGCCGCCTGCGCCTTCTTCACCGCAGCATGAGGCTCCGGATGCGTGAAGGGGATACCGGGGCTGAGGATCATCGCCGCCAGTGCGCTCCAGTCCCACACTGCCGCATCGGCGAGCAGGAAACCTTCCTTCGCCGCTTCCTCGCGCTTCGCCGGCGCATCGTCCCAGGCAAATACCTTCGCGCCGCCCGCCTCGAGCGAACGCACGGTTGCAAGCCCGGACTTGCCGAGTCCCAGCACCGCCACGTTCTTTTTCTCGAAGCCTGTTGCGGCGATCATGAGGTCACCTCAGCTTCAAGGTTGCAAGGCCTGCCATCGCGAGCACGACCGAGATGATCCAGAAGCGCACGACGACGGTCGGTTCCGCCCAACCCTTCTGTTCGAAATGATGATGCAGCGGCGCCATGCGGAAGACGCGCTTGCCCGTGAGCTTGAAGGAGGCGACCTGCACGATCACCGACACGGCTT
>PNMC01000103.1 GCA_013823365.1 Parvibaculum sp.
TGCGCGTTCCCACTTGAATTTCGCGAGAATGCGCTCGCGCCCGGCCTGGCCGTAGCGGGCGCGCATCTCGGGGTCGTCGAGCATCGCGCCGATCGCTTCGGCGAGCGCCGGCGGATTGGAGTGCTGCACGACGATGCCTGCATCGCCGACGACTTCCGGCAGCGAGCCGCCATTGGTGGCGATCACCGGCGTGCCGCAGGACATCGCCTCGCCGCAGGGAAAGCCGAAGCCTTCATAGACCGACGGCGACACGGCGATGGTCGCCTCGTTATAGATGCGCGTGATGTCGTCATCGGTGATACCGCCGACGAATTCCACCTTGTCCATGATGCCGAGCGCCCGCAGTTCGTCGGATGTGTTGCCTTCGCGCAGGCGGCCGATCACCTTGAGCTTCAGGTTCGGGCGCGTCTTGAGCAGCATGGCATAGGCGCGGATGAGATAGATAAGTCCCTTGAGCGGTACGTCGGCGCTGGCGCAGGCGACGATGAGGTCGTCGCGGCGCTTCACTTCCGGCATGGGGCGGAACTGCAGATGGTCGATGCCGTGCAGCACGAGCCGCGTCTTCGAGGCATCGACGCCGAATTCGCGCACCACGTCGCGCCGCGTGCTTTCGGAGACGACGATCAGCGGATCGAGCTGGCGCGCCACCTTGATCTGCATGTTGAGGAAGGAGTACCAGCGCTTTTTCAGGAGCTTCAATTTGAAGGTCTTGGCGTGGTCGATGTCGATGCGCCGGTCCATGGTGATCGGGTGATGGATCGTGCCGACGACCGGCATCCCCATGTCGCGCATCTTCAGGAGGCCCCAGCACAGCGTCTGGTTGTCGTGGCAGACGTCGTAGTCGTCGAGCGTGCCGCGGACATAGCGCGCCATGCGTTCGCCGAACGTATAGGGCTCGGAGAAGCCGCCTGTCGCATGGCTCCACCATTCGAAGAGGTCGATCGGCGAGGCGAACATCCAGGGGCGGATGGATTTGATCGGATGCGGGTTTGCATAGAGGTCGAGCGACGGCAGTTTGATGAGCCGCACGCGCGGATCGAGTTCGGGATAGGGCGGGCCGGAGATCACGTCAATCTGGTGGCCGAGTTCGACGAGCGCCTTGGCGATGTGGCGCATATAGACGCCCTGGCCGCCGGTCGTCGGGTTGGAGCGGTAGCTCGGCAGCAGGATGCGCAGCGGCCGGTCGCCCTTGATCGCCGCCAGCCGGGGCCCGTCCGGCGCATGGCGCTCGATGGCGGGCTCTTCCAGCTTGGTTTCAGCGGTCGCGTTCCGCTCCAGCACTTGCGACATGCCTCGTCCTCTCAAAACTCGTTGCCCGCGCCACCCCGCAACAAAGGGGTATCGTCCGGAGCTCCCATGGGCGGGTGCGGAACCCGGACCGTTTCAATTCCTGCCCTGACGGGCGGCGATGTGGTGGGCCAGACAGCAAAGGCCCGTGCGCTGCGGTGCGCGCCCGGGCGCGCGGATCATATAGGCATCGGTGCGGCGCAACAACCCGCTAACAGGAATGTAAGCAACACCCCTTCAATTGATGCTGCGTCTCGGCACCGGCGCATGTTCTGCCGGGTCGGGGGCGGGGCCCGATTGGTGGTGAACCAGAAGCCAGCCATTGCCGCTCCGGATGAAGACGTTGGTGGCGAGCAGGAAGTCCTGTCCGATCCGCTCATAGCAGATCACGATCCCCATGTCCTTGTGGATGCCTGCCTTGGCGTGGAGGCACTGGATGTCGGGGCTTGCCGGTCCGGTCAATATGGCGTGCCAGCTTTGCAGCACTGCGTCGCGGCCCTCGACCGGCGGCCAGCCGGGGTGAAGGCAGGTCACCGGCTCGCTCTCCGCCCAGACGGCGCCCATGAGTGCGGTGTCGCGGTCCGCAAAGGCCCGGTAGAAGGTCTCGTTGGCGAAGAGCAGGGCGGCCTGATCGCGGGCGGAGGTTGAAGGCATGGGCTGGCCGTGAGGAAGCTGCGAGTAGGTCCGAAGTCTAGCAGCAGCCTTGCCGATTTGCAGCAGGCGGAGCGTCCGGTCCCTGCGCCTGTGAAATGGGCCGGTCCCGAAGGTCCGGCCCATTATCCGTTCTGCGTAGTGCGCGCCTCAGCCGAAGCGGCGCTTCAGCCAGTCCACCATCAGCGCGTTCAGCTCTTCCGGTTTTTCGGCCTGCGTCCAGTGGCCGCAATCGGCAATCACGTGTTTTTCGAGGTCCGGCACATATTGCTCCATGCCGATGGTGAGTTCGGGGCGGAGCACGATGTCGTCGGCGGCAGAGACCATCAGTGCGGGTGCCGTCACCTTCTCGACCTGACCGGCGCTCAGTTCCCAGTTGCGCGTGAAGTTGCGGTACCAGTTGATGCCGCCTTCGAAGCCCGACTTCTCGAAAAGCTTCGTGTAGTAGGCGAGCTCCTCCGGCGTCAGCAGCTGCGAACCCAGCCAGGTGCTTTCATCGCTCTCGAAGCTCCTGGTGAAGGAGAGGTTCTTCTGCTCGGCGGGCAGCTTGTCGAAATCGGCGAGCTTCATCGCGCTCTTGCGGTACCAGAAGCGCATGGAGCGGGCGACGTCCTTGTCGAAGATCGCCTCGGCAACGCCGTAGTTCTGGAAGAAGACGATATACATGTCCTCGCCGAAGGCCATGCGCATGGCGGCGATCGGGTCCATGGGTCCGCGGGGCATGAAGGGCGTGTTGACGCCGATGACGCCCGAGACGCGGTCGGGATGCCTGAGCGCCATCTGCCAGACGACGACACCGCCCCAGTCGTGACCGGCGAAGATCGCCTTGTCGAGGCCGAGCGCATCGAGCAGCCCTGCAAGATCGTCCGTCAGATGCGCAATGTCGTAGAGCGGTACGGCGTCCTTGCCCTTCGGGCCGCCCGTGTTGCCATAGCCGCGCATATCCGGCGCGATGGCGCGGAAGCCTGCGCCTGCAATAGCGGGAAGCTGATGACGCCATGAATAGGCGAGTTCAGGGAAGCCATGGCACATGACCACGGGCACGCCGTTCTTCGGGCCTTGCTCATAGATGGCCATCTTGATGCCGTTCGTGTCGATGTAATACGGCTCAGGAAAATTCATGGCCGGGTCCTCCCTCGGATTTTGTTTTTCGTATCGTCCGTTCGATCAGGCAGAGCGCGCGCGTTCGCGGTCGGCATCGGCGGAGATGCCGAGCGAGCGGTACATTTCCTCGCGGCCGGGCCCGAGCTTCGGCGGATAGTGTTTCGCATTGCGCTTCTTGCCGCGCACCCAGGTGCCGAGCACTTTCGTCACGTTGCGCGGGTCGCGCAGCCAGGTGTTCGGTGCATCGACCATGTGGAAGCTGCGCATGAAGGCGCGCATCAGCTCCACATCGCCGCGGATCGCAGGCAGGATCGCATCTTCCGCGAAGCTTTTGATAAGCCGCGCCTTGACGCCGGGCTTGTAGTCCGGGTTCAGCGCATTCTTCGCGCGCCGGGTTGCGGCGAGATCCTGCTTCACCATGTCGTCATAGTGCTGGCGCAGCTCCTTGGCGAGGCGGGCATGATACTGCTTCGCCCGTTCGCGCGGGTTTGCCGTCTTGTCGAGCGCCTCGCTGAGCGCTTCCGCCGCTACGCCCGCGAAGGAGCAGCCACGCCCGTAAAGCGGGTTGGTGCGGATCACGCTGTCGCCGAGCGGGAAGAAGTTGAGCACGCGCGGCTCGCCGTCTTTCACCATGTGGCGCCAGCGGCTGATGAGTTCGCCCATGCCGAAAACGCGGCTGACGGGCTTCGAGGTGTCGGCAGCGGTCCAGCTCGCAATGCCGGGCAGCATGGCGCAGACCGCGTCGAAGGTTTCCGGGTGCACGATCGCGCGGCGCATTTCCATCTCGATTTCCGGCACGGCCAGCGTGATCGAGAAGCAGCCATTGTCGGCGGGGAAGAGGCCATATTTGATGAAGCCGAGATCGCCCGCGCCGGGAACCTTCGTCCGTTCCGGTTCGCTCTTGCCGTCATGCAGGCGGTAATGACGTGTGAAATAGAGGATGCCGGCTCGCTCCGTTTCCTCGGTAATGCCGGCGCCGCGCTCATTCAGCCATTCGATCATCTGGCTGTTCTTGCCCGCGGCATCGATCACGATGTCGGCGGGCCAGTCCTTTGTCTCGCCGTCCTGCTCCACCTTCACGCCGGTCACGCGCAAGGCGCCGCCCGCGTCGCGCTCCGTCAGGATGTCGCGCACCAGCGCGCCGGTGACGAAATGGATGCCCTGCTGGCGGGCCGCATAGCGGCGCATGATGAATTCGAGCGTGGTCCGGCGGCTCGTCAGGATCGTCATGTCCTTGTCGCCGGGCACGGGCTTGTAGCTGTCCTTCAGGGCGAGGGGTAGGCCCTCGGCAAAGGTGAGTTCGCGGCAGCCCGCCGCCAGCAGTTCTTCCATGAGGTCCGGATAGTGGTCGCGGATGAGGATATGCAGCCGGGCGAGGAAGGCATGGCTGTGGCGCAGATGGCCGACGCCCTTGCGCTCCCATTTCTCGAAGGCTTCGTCGGCGGAGGTTTCCGGCGGGGGCGGGTCACGGTCGAGGATGGTCAGTTTCCGTCCCGCGCGGGCCAGCGCCAGCGCGGTCCAGAGCCCTGCAATACCGCCGCCGACAACCAGAATCCGCTCGCTCATGAAAACCTCCTCACGTCATGCCCCGGACATGGGCATAACCAAAAACTAGACCTCGGTCTAGTAAAATTGGAGTGAGCGGCGGGGCCGGATCAGGGCGTGCGGAGCGAGAAGGCCGCTACAGCGAGGGCTGCCCATCCCACCAGAAAGGCGACACCGCCCACCGGCGTCACCATCACCAGTGCCCGGCTGCCGGTCAGTCCGAGATAATAGAGCGTACCGGAAAAGAGAATCGTTCCGATGACGAAGGCCCAGCCGGCGACAGTGGCGGAGATGCCGGCGCCCTGTGCGGCCACCCAGGCGACGGCGAGCAGCGCCAGCGCGTGATACATCTGGTAGCGCGCGCCGGTTTCGAAGACCGCGATTTCCGCCGGTCCGACACGCGATTGCAGTCCATGCGCCGCAAAGGCGCCAAGCGCCACCGAGAGCAAGCCGCTGATCGCGCCTGCCACGAGCCAGAGTTTCATGCGTTTCGTCCCCTGATGCGGTCCGTTCGATATCGTGCCGCAGTCTATGACGGCGGGGCGGCGGCAGAAAGCGCGAACGCCTGCGACGGAATCGCCATTGCGCGGCGTTGAACAGCGGGAACAGGAGCCTTGCCATGCAAAAGTCCCGGCTTTTCGACCGGATCGTCGCGCCTGCCATTCTGGTTCTGCTTCTCTTCGTGGCCTTGCCCGCCTCGGCGGGGCTGTTCACCCGGGCCTCCGCGCTGCCCGACGGCGCGCGCGTCCTCTCCGACATCTCCTACGGGTTCGATGCGCGTCACCGGATGGATGTCTACATCCCCGCGCAGGCGGAGAACGCGCCGGTCATTCTCATGGTGCATGGCGGCGCCTGGCGCTTCGGCGACAAGGGCATGCGGCGCGTGCATGAGAACAAGGTGCGGCACTGGCTCTCGCGCGGTTATATTTTCGTCTCCACCAATTACCGCCTCGTGCCGGATACCGATGTTCTCGGTCAGGCGGACGATGTGGCCCGCGCGCTTGCCTTCGTGCAGAAAGAAGCGCCCGGCTGGGGTGGCGATGCTTCGCAAGTCTTGCTCATGGGGCATTCTGCGGGCGCGCATCTTGTCGCTTTGGTGCTTGCCGATCCGGCCATCGCCGACGAGCAGGGCGCCCAGGCGGCGGTCACCGGCGGCGTGCTGCTCGATAGCGGTGCGCTCGACCTCGTCTCCATCATGGAAGCGCCGCATTACCGGCTCTACGACCGGGCTTTCGGCGACGATCCCGGCTTCTGGCGTTCCGCCTCACCGCTTCACCGGCTTCGGGGCGTGCCCGCGCCGATGCTGGTCGTCTGCTCCACGCGGCGGAGCGATGCCTGTCCGCCTTCGCACGACTTCGCATCTGCGGCCATCGATCTTGGCGGCCGGGCCGAGGTGCTGGAGCTGCCGCTCGGCCACAGCGAAATCAACGAAGAGCTCGGCAGGCCCGGTGGCTATACCGACGCCGTTGATGAATTTCTGTTCTCCCTCGGCCTTCCCTGATATCCGCTGACGTAACGTCGTCGCCAAATTCTATTGCGCTGCGGGAGGTTAGCGACAGTTCGCCGCGTTGCCTTCCGTCTCAAAGGCCACAATCGTAATATGGATTTAATGGCCGCGGAGAGAACGCCAATGATCCCCCAGGATGTCGCCCAGACCATCATCGATCCCAAGGCTTACGCGGATGGAAAGCGCGTCGACGACGCCTTTGCCTTTCTGCGCAAGGAAATGCCTTTCGCGCAGGCGCAGCCGGAGGGCTTCGATCCCTTCTGGGTCGTCACGAAACATGCAGACATTCTCGAAGTCGAAAAGCAGAACGAGCTTTTCCACAATGGCGACCGGGCGACGACGCTGACGCCCATCGAGGTGGACAAGAAGGTGCGGGAGCTGATGGGCGGCTCGCCGCATCTCGTGCGTTCGCTCGTGCAGATGGATAATCCCGATCACTTCAACTACCGGCGCCTCACGCAATCCTGGTTCATGCCGCAGAACCTGAAGAAGCTGGAAGCGCGTATCCGCGAGATCGCCAAGGGCTTCATCGACCGGATGGCCGATATGGATGGCAATTGCGATTTCGCGCGCGATGTCGCCTTCCTCTATCCGCTGCATGTCATCATGGAAGTGCTCGGCGTGCCGGAGGCGGACGAGCCGCGCATGCTGAAGCTGACGCAGGAACTTTTCGGCAGCGCCGACCCCGACCTCAACCGCAGCGGCGCAGAAGTGAAGGATGCCGATGCGGCGCTGGCGGAGATCGGCGCGACGGTCGGCGAGTTCATCACCTATTTCAACGAGATGACGGAAGACCGCCGCGCCTCTCCGCGTGACGATCTTGCGAGCGTGATTGCGAACGGGCAGGTCGAAGGGCAGCCCCTCGGCCATCTCGAAGCCATGTCCTACTACATCATCGCGGCGACCGCCGGCCACGATACCACCTCCAACACCACGGCGGGCGGGCTCTGGGCGCTCGCCGAAAATCCCGATCAATTCGCGAAGCTGAAAGCCGATCCGTCGCTCATCCCGCTCTATCTCGAAGAGTCGATCCGCTGGGTGACGCCGGTAAAACATTTCATGCGTAGCGCAACGGCGGATGCGGAAGTGCGCGGCCAGAAGATCGCCAAGGGCGACTGGCTGATGCTTTCCTATCCGTCGGGCAATCGCGACGAGGATGTGTTCGACGATCCCTTCGCCTTCAAGGTCGACCGCACGCCCAACAAACATGTCGCCTTCGGCTATGGCGCGCATGTCTGCCTCGGTCAGCATCTCGGCCGCATGGAGATGCGTATTCTCTGGGAAGAATTGCTGCCGCGCCTTCAGAGTGTTGAACTGGCGGGCGAGCCGAAGCGGATGCAGGCGAGCTTCGTCTGCGGCCCGAAATCGGTGCCGATCCGCTATCGCATGAACTGAGAGGACGGAGAAGCGATGGAAGGCTTCAAGACCTGGCAGTGCACGACCTGCGGCTTCATCTATGACGAAGCTGAGGGCCTTCCCGATGAGGGCATCGCGCCCGGCACGCGCTGGGCGGACATTCCAGACGACTGGATCTGCCCGCTCTGCGGCACGCCCAAGAGCGATTTCGAGATGATCGAATTGTGAAGCGACGGTTCCGCAGCGTCATGCGTTGCGGAACCGCTTTCCGGACGTTGACCCGGCGCGCCTCCATCGCCATTCTTGCCGCAACGAAAACATAATAAGCCACCGGCAAAGCCGGGGCGCGCGCAGGGAGGCCACCGACATGCTGACCAAGGCAGACGATTACCCCATTCACCAGACACCGGAACCGATCGCCTTCGCGGGCACGGACCGCAATTTCTACGACCGTTTCTTCTTCAATGGCTATACGCGCGGCGGCGATGTGTTCTTCGCGGCGGCGCTCGGCGTCTATCCGCATCTCAATATCATGGATGGTGCCTTCAGCGTCATTGTCGATGGCGTGCAGCACAATCTCCATGTCTCGCGCTTCCTCAACATGGAGCGCATGGACACGCGCGTCGGCCCGCTCTCGGTCGATATCGTGGAGCCGCTGCAGGTGCTGCGCGTGCGCGTCGCCGGGAACGAGCATGGCATCAAGGCGGATGTGACCTTCCGCGGCCGCGCGCCCGCTCTGAAAGAGCCGCGTTTCACGCGCCGCAACGGTCCGCGCACGCTGATGGACCTCACCCGCATGACGCAGAACGGTACCTGGGAAGGCTGGATCGAGGTCAAGGGCAAGCGCATCGAGATCAAGCCGCAGGACTATGCCGGCACGCGCGACCGTTCCTGGGGCGTGCGCATGATCGGCGCGTCCGATCCGCAGCCGCTGGTGCCGCCCATGCCGTTCCAGTTCTTCTGGCTCTGGGCGCCGCTCAATTTCGACGACCGCATCACGCTCTTCCATGTGAATGACGATGAGCATGGCGAGCCGTGGAATCTCTCGGGCGTCATGTGCCCGCTCGGCGCGGATGCCGTGTCTCAGGAGATGGATCGCGTTCACTACGAGATCGCCTATATTTCCGGCTCGCGCCATGCGAAGTCCTTCTCGATCTTCTTCGAAACCCGCAAGGGCGAGAAGACGCGCATCGACCTCACGCCGAAATTCCATTTCTACATGCAGGGCATCGGCTATGGGCATCCCGAATGGAGCCATGGCGCGCATAAGGGCGACAACGCGATCGGCTATGACGAATTCAAACTGTCGGATGTGAAGGGCTTCGCGCCGCCTCATCTTCACATTCAGGCCTTTTCCGACGCGGTGATGACGCTGCCCGACGGATCGAAGCGCGAGGGCTGCGGTATTCTCGAGCAGCTCGTGATCGGGCCGCACGCGCCGTCGGGTTTCAAGGATATTCTCGATCCGGCGAAATAGGGGCGAGTGATGGAAGACCTTGCGCCGCGTATCGCCGCCTATCTC
>PNMC01000104.1 GCA_013823365.1 Parvibaculum sp.
GTGTCCTGGAGGCCCACGAAATTGCGGATCGCGCCCAGATAATTGCCGAGATGCAGATTGCCCGTGGGCTGAACGCCCGAGAAAACGCGGTTTTGCGGCTGGTCCATTCGAGAAGTTCCGTCACTCTTGCCTTGATGGCTCGGCGCCCGTTATGCGGCGCGGCGGGCCGGAAGGCAATGGGAAGGTGACGGTTTCGGAGGCGGGGGCCGCGGCAGGGGAGCTGTGCCCCCGTCGCGGCCCTCGACCGGGGATCAGAATCCGATCCGCAGCTCCGCCCGGAGGCCGTGGTCGCGGGCATCGGAGCCCAGTTCCCCGGCATAGCCGAGGGTGAGCGTGGTGGCGGTGCCGAGACGGGCTTCGATGCCGGTGTCGAGGGCGAGCGTATCCTTCGCGACCGGCGTGCCTTGCACGGTGAAGGAGGCCGTGGGCGCCGAGGTGAAGGCCGCACGCGAGGCGGGGTCGGTATCGCCGAAAGCGCGGCGCCAGGCGGCCGAGCCCGACAGCGCGAGGCTCCCCGCCTCATGCCGCGCGCGCAGGCCGAGCGTCGTGACCCCGGTGGTGTTGGACGAGGCGCCGAAGGTGAGGGCAGAGGGACCGCCCGTCTCGGTGAAACCCTCCGTCTCGACATGCGTCCCCGTGAGAGCCGCAAAGGGGGTCAGCGTGACGGTGCCCGCCTTGAAATCCCGCCCGGCTTCGACCGAGGCCTGGAGCGTGTGGCTGTCATAGCGCGCGGCGAGATCGTCGGTCAGACCACCGACCACGACCCGGCGGGCGGTTTCGGCCCTGCCATAGCCATAGGCGAGTGTGCCGGCGAGATCGACGGCGCCGAGCTTCGTGCTGCCATAGGCCGCGGCATGGAAGTTGTCGGCATCGCCCGAGGAGGCCCGCGCATCGACGCTGAAATGCGAACGGCTGTAGCCGAGCGCGAGGCCGATCCGGCTTGCCTCGCCGACGGGCTTGTCGATGCCGCCGATGAAGCCCGCCGAGCGGCGGCTCAGTCTCGCGACATTCGCATTGGCGTCATTCGTGCCCCAGTTGCCGAAGAGCTGGCCCCAGACAGAGGGCCCATCGCCCGGCACGGCATCGCCCGACGCAGGTGCATGGTCCGCCCGTGCCAGCTGCACGCCGCCCGAGAACATCTGCAGCCGCGCGAGCAGCGCGGCGCGAATTTGCTGCGCCGACTGGAAGCCCGCCGTCGCCGCGCTGCCATGCATTTCGCCCGACAGGGAATTGAAGGCGTCGCGCGCTTCCTCCTCCGTCATGAAGAGAATTTCGTCGAAAATCGCATTTCCCATGCCGAGCGATTCCGCGGCGCCTGCAATGCCGATCTGGTTTTTCGTTTTCGCCACATCCTGGAAGCCGGCCGCGAGATCGAGCGTGAGAAAAACATTCTGCGCGTCGTAGGACAGCGTGGGCGCAAGGAAGGCGAAGCCCGAGGTGACGCCGCCGAAGACCCCGGAAACCGCATTGGCGCTGAGGATGGTGTATTGCGTGTTCGCCGCGTAATTGCCGGATGCGGGCGATACGCGGACGGTGCCGCCATCGAGGAACGCCGTGCCGTTCACGGTCAGAAGATCGGCGTTTCCGGAGGCGTCGGCGTCCACATCGAGGAAGGACCCCGCCTCGAAAACAATGTCGCCCGCGACATTGAGCGTTCCGACGGAATTTCCGGGCGCGATGCTGCCGCCGGCACCGACCGTCGTCGTGCCGACGATACCCGAACCGCCGAGCCTGCCCGCGCCGACATTCATGGCCCCGCCCAGCTCGCCATCGACGATCAGGAACCCGCCATCGAGGAACGCGGTGCCCGCGAAGGCGCTGCTGTTTCCGGTGAGCCGCGTGACGCCGGCTTCATGGCGGATGGTGCCCGCACCCGACATGCCGGTGCCGAAAAGATAATCTTCCTCGCGGTGGTTGAAGACGAGCGTGCCTGCACCGGCGCCGAAGGTCAGCGCGGCGACATCGAGCATGCCCGCCCACGCCGCCGCTTCGCCGGAGGCCGCGCCGATATTCAGCGTGCCGGTGGCGGATGCGTTATGCGCGATGGAGAGCGTGCCTGTCTTTACCGTGCCGCCATCGGCGATGGTCAGCATGCCATTGCCGGAAGAGCCGAGACGGAGCTGGGACGAATTGGTCCAGAGGGAATTCTCGCCGGTCACCGTGACGTTGCCGGTGCTGGCGGTGCCGAAACCGATATAGCCGGTTGCGCTTGTGACGCGTCCGCCCGCAGCGACCTCAAGCGTGCCAGTGCCGCCTTCGCCGACATAAAGGCCGTCGCTGTTGGTCCAGATCGAGCCCGCGCCGGAAATCGTGACGGTACCGCTGCCTTGCAGGGCGCCGATGCTGCCGGACCATGCCGAGACCGCGCCGCCGCCCGTGACAGCGAGCGTGGCCGATCCGGAATAGCCGACATAGAGTTCATAGTCGTTGTTCCAGGCCGAACCCGCACCGTCGACCGTGACGGCGCCGCTGCTGCCTGCATTGGCGGCGATCTCGCCAAACATGCTCGAGACCTTGGCGCCATTGGTCACGGCCATGCTTCCATGACCGGAATTTCCTACGATATGGGCGCCGAAATTGCGCCATTCCGTGCCGGCGCCGTCGACTTCGACCCGGCCGGAGTGGCTGGCGCCTTGACCGAGATAGACAACACCCGAATCCGCGATGCCCGAATGAATGAGCGCGGTTCCGCCATTGTTGATGATGGCGAAGTCGCTCCACCGGGGTGCGATGCCGCCGGTCCAGTTGGCGCCGGCATGCCAGTCGCCCGTACCCGCGGTCCAGTCTGCGGCGTAAGCCGGCGCGGCGGCGATTGCCGCCACCGTAAGCGCCGTCGTCGCCAGCAGCGTGCCGCGCAAGGCGCGGCGCGTTTTCACGATTCCCATGAGCCCAACCCCCAGACAAGTTTCATCCGCCCCGCGCAAGGCAAGGCTTTCCCCTCGACGGCGCTTGCGCGCCATCGCGTCCGTTATCTCTTCCAAGATTTTTCCGGCGGGAGCGGTGCTTCCGTTCGCCCGACCGATGCGCAGACCCTATGGCCGGGGCCGACCATGGGTCAATTCAGAACGCGGTTAATCCAGCGATCATTTTTGGCATGGTTTTCGGCGGCGTGCCGACGGGCGCCCTTGCTAGCGAAAGCAGATGCCGAAGGCATCGTCGATGATGGCGAGCTTCACCGCCTGCGCCTTCATGTATTCGCCGAGAAAGGCGCGCGACACCCAGAGCGCGGAGCGGCCGCGCGTTCCTTCCCAGCCGATGGCGCCCATGGTTTCCGCTTCGCGCAGCTTGCGCGCGAGATGGGTGCGCGACAGGCGGAACCATTTCGCCATTTCGGCGACCGAGGCAACGCCGGTTGGAATGCGCGCCGCACCGGGCGCAGCGTCGGCGATGCTTGCGACGAGCCTGTCCATGACGATGCCGCGATTATTGAGCCAGACGAAAAGCTCGTGAGTGCGCTCGCCGGTCTCGCCCTCTTCGGCAAGAAAGAAGCGGTCTGCGATGAGAGGCTGTATCGCGGCGAGCGGATCGCCGGGCGCGGCGGCAAATATCCCGCTCCGATCCCCGCCATCGAGCGTATCGAGCGTCGCGAGATGGGTTGCGACCCAGCCCCGGGCGGCGCCGAGCGTTGCTTCCGTCGGCTCGATCGGACGCGTGCGCCCGTCGCCCGCCCCCGGCAGATACCGCGCAAACTTGTAGTGCAGCATTTCCCTGACAAAGGCATGGGCCGTGTTGCGGCTCGCGATGCCGCGCTCGACGATGAGATCGGCATATCTCGCCGCGGTGAGGCCGCTGCGGGGATCGCCCGGATCGCGGCGAAAATGGAGCACGAGCGCCGCATGCGCCATCAGCCAGCGCTGATGGCTTGAAAAGGCGGAGGCGAGATGCGGGTCGGCCTCGTAGAGCGTGAACAGGAGACGGGACTGCTGGCGGATGAGGCCATGCAGATCCGGGTGGTGGAGGATATGGTCGCTCGTCAGTCCCATAACGGGTTAACTAGCGCATCTTTCGCCCAAATCGAGCCGGAGATGTACCGGATTTGCCCTGGCGGGAGACGTTTTGCGGGCCTCATGGTCCCGCCGGCGGGAGGTGCCATGGGCTCACCTTCTCAGAAAGACGCGGCGGAGATCGCCGATACGCAATGCGCCCGTCACCTGGCAGAGGAAGAAGAAGGTGATGACGCCGAAGCCGATCAGCGCGAGGAGGGCTGTGAGGCTGACGAGAAGCGTATCGCCGAGGAAAGCGCCAAGCGCATCGGCGCCGAACCAGAGCGCGGCGCCCATGCCGAGCGCTGCCATGAGCATGAGCGGCAGGCGGCGCACCAGCTGCTGGTCGGGTGCGAATTCGCCATTGCGGTAGAGCCGCATGCCGAGCTGGCCTGCATTCACCCAGGCAGACAGCGTGGTGCCGGTCGCGATGCCGGCAAAGCCGAAGGGAATGAAAAGCGCGATCGAGGTTGCGATATTGACCGCAATCGAAATCGCGGCGAAGCGGAGCGGCGTCTTCGTGTCTTCGCGCGCGAAGAAGCCCGGCTGGAAAACCTTGATGAGCACGAAGGCGGGAAGGCCTGCGGCATAGATCGTGAGGGCGAGCGCGGTTGCTTCCGTGTCGGCGCTTGTGAAGGCGCCGCGCTCGAAAAGGATGCGGATGATGTCGGCGGCGAGAACGGCGGCGCCGATGGCGGCGGGGACGGTGAGGAGCATCGAGAATTCGATGGCGCGGTTCTGGCTCCAGCTTGCACCGCCGAGATCGCCCGCGCGCAGGCGGCGCGACAATTCCGGCAGCAGCACGATGCCTATGGCGATGCCGATGACGGCGAGCGGCAGCTGATAGATGCGGTCTGCATAATAAAGCCAGGAGACGGCGCCCGCCTGGAGCGAGGCGATCATGGTGCCGATGGTGAGGTTCACCTGCGTGATGCCGCCCGCTATGACGCCCGGCACGCCGAGGCGGAAAAGGCGGCGCACTTCAGGCGTCAAGCGCGGCACGCGCAACCGGAGCACGAAGCCCGCGCGCCAGAGCGATACCGAAAGCCAGAGAAACTGCACCACGCCCGCCGCCGCCACGCCCCAGGCAAGCGCGCGGCCCGGATTATCCGTCAGCGGCACAAGCAGGAGGATCGCAAGAATGAGCGTGATGTTGAGCATGACCGGCGCGGCGGCACCGGGGAAGAAGCGGCCGAGCGAATTCAGGATCGCCGATTGAAGCGCGGTGAGCGAGATGAAGAGGAGATAGGGAAAGGCGATCCGCGTGAATTCGACCGCCCAGTCGAATTTCTGCGGGTCGGCGGAAAAGCCCGGCGCGAAGACGAGCATCAGCCAAGGCATCGCAAGCTCTGCGGCGATGGTGAGGATCAGCAGCGCGACGAGGAGAACCGAGAGCGCGTCTTCAGCAAAGCGGCGCGCAGCCTCTTTCCCGTCGCCCTCAAGCCGCTTGGCAAAAAGCGGCACGAAGGCCGAGTTGAAGGCGCCTTCCGCGAAGATCGAGCGGAACATGTTCGGGAAACGGAAGGCGACGAAGAAGGCATCCGCCACAGGCCCGGTGCCGACGGCGGCCGCCACCATGACGTCGCGCAGGAAGCCAAGCAGCCGGCTGATCAGCGTGGTGCCGCCGACCGTTGCGGCGGAGCGGACGAGGTTCATCTAGGCGGACCTCACTCCGCTGCAGCGGCCGCGTCTTCGCGGCGGCGGCGGGCGGGACGGGCCTTTTTCATCGGATCGGCGAGGGCTTCAAGGAGGTGGCGTTCCACCGCCTTCTTCTTGTTCGCATTGGTCACCTTGTGGCCGATCACATCCTTCACATAGAAGACGTCCACCGCACGCTCGCCATAGGTCGTGATATGGGCCGAGCCGATGGTGAGGCCGAGATGGAACAGTGCGCGGGCAAGCGCATGAACGAGGCCCGGCCTGTCTAGCCCGTTCACCTCGATGACGGTGAAGGCATCGGACGCCTCATTGTCGATGAAGACCTGGGGCGCGACGGTGAAAGCGTCCGCCCGGCGCTCGCGGCGCTGGCGGCTTTCGATCGCATCGGGCGGCAGCACCTCGCCCGCAAGCACCTTGCGGATCATGTCTTCGAGGCGATGGATGCGGCGCTCCTCGCGCACGGCGGTGCCGTCCGGGTCCTGCACCCAGAGCATGTCGAGCGCCATGCCGTCGCGCGTCGTGAAAATCTTGGCGTCGACGATATTCATGCCGAGCACGGCGCAGGCGCCGGCAAAGCGCGCGAAGAGGCCCGGATGATCCTGTGTATAGAGCGTGATCTCGGTAACGTCGCGCATGGGTGCGGGCTCGGCGGAAATCGCCAATGCCTCGTCCTTCGCGCCTTCGATGAAGCGGGCGTGGCGCTCCTGCATATCCGTGTCGGTCGAGAGCCAATAGGCATCGCCATGACGCTTGAGGTAGCGGTCGAGGGCGGCCATCGGCCAGTCGGAGAGGCGCGCGGCGAGGGCTTCCTTCGCCTCGGCGACACGGCCCTTGCGGTTGAGCGTGCTTTCGCCGCCCTGAAGCAGCGCTTCGGTTTCGAAATAGAGCTGGCGGAGAAGCTGACCCTTCCAGCCATTCCAGACGCCGGGTCCGACCGCCTTGATGTCGACGACGGTGAGGACATAAAGCATGCGAAGCCGCTCGGGACTCTGCACGAGATCGGCGAAATCGCGCACGGTGCGCGGGTCCGCTATGTCGCGGCGCTGCGCCACATCCGACATGACAAGATGGTTCTGCACAAGCCAGGCGACCGTTTCCGTCTCGCCCTCGCTCATGCCGAGCCGCGGGCAGAGGCGGCGCGCAATGGCGGCGCCGGCATCCGAATGATCCTCGTCGCGGCCTTTCGCAATGTCATGGAGGAAGACCGCCATATAGAGCGCGTTGCGGCTCTTGAGCTTGCCCATCAGCTCATGCGCCAGCGGATATTCCTCGCGCTCCTTGCCTTTCTCGACTTCCGACAGAATGCCGATGGCGCGCAAGAGGTGCTCGTCCGCCGTGTAGTGGTGATACATGTTGAACTGCATCAACGCGACGATGCGGCCGAAATCCTGAACGAAGCGGCCGAGGACGCCCGCTTCGTTCATCAGCCGGAGCGTCACTTCCGGCGTCTTTTTCGAGGCGAGGATTTCGAGGAAGAGACGGTTCGCCTCCTCGTTCTTGCGCAGGGAGGAATCGACAAGGCCGAGCGAGCGCGTGACGAGCTTCAGCACGTCGGGGTGAATATCGAGCCCATGGCTCTCCGCCACATGAAAGAGGCGGATGATATTGACCGGGTCTTTCGCGAAAAAGTTTTCGTTCGTCACGGTAAGACGGTTCGTCTCGACGCCGAAGCCGCGAATGACCTTCTTGCGGCGGATCGCCTGCATGAAGCGGCCGATCGAGGGCTTCTTCTTCTTTTCCTGCTCTTCCAGCACGGCGCAGAAGATACGTGTGAGGTCGCCCACGTCCTTCGCGACAAGGAAGTAATGCTTCATGAAGCGCTCGACGGCCTTCAGGCCGCGATGTCCCTGATAGCCGAGGCGCTTTGCCATCTCGGTCTGGATGTCGAAGGTGATGCGTTCCTCGGCGCGGCCGGTGAGGAAATGCAGCTCGCAGCGCACCGCCCAGAGGAAGTTCTCCGCCTTGCGGAAGATCTGGTATTCCTCCTTCGTGAAGACGCCGACCTTGACGAGATCGGACGTCTGCTTCACGCGGTAGACATATTTCGCGATCCAGAAAAGCGTGTTGAGGTCCCGCAAGCCCCCCTTGCCTTCCTTCACATTGGGCTCGACGAGATAGCGGCTTTCGCCGGAGCGCTGGTGACGGACATCGCGCTCGGCGAGCTTTGCTTCTACGAACTCGTTCGCGGTCCCCTTAACCACCTCCTCATCGAAACGCTGCTGCAACTCGTCGAAAAGCGGGCGGTCGCCATAGATGAAGCGCGCTTCGAGGAGCGCCGTGCGGATGGTGAAATCCTCGCGCGAGAGGCGGACGCAATCCGAGATGGAGCGCGTCGAATGGCCGACCTTGAGCCCCAGGTCCCAGAGCGCATAGAGCATGTATTCGACCACGCTCTCGCCCCAGGGGGTCTGCTTGTAGGGAAGCAGGAAGAGAAGGTCGATATCGGAGCCGGGCGCGAGCGTGCCGCGGCCATAGCCGCCGACCGCCGCCACGGCCAGGCGCTCGGCCTCACTCGGATTGGGCGCGGAGAAGACATGGGAGGTTGCAAACGTGTAAAGCTCGCGGATCACCACATCCTGCAGGTAGCAGAGGCTTTCAGCGCAGGCGCGGCCCCTGTGAGCGCCCTGTTCCAGCCTTTCGCGCGCCTTGTCGCGGCCCGCGGTGAGCGCCGATTTCAGGACCGAAACGACGCCCCGCTTCAGGGCCAGATCGTCCTTCGCCTCCACGCGAACGGCATCGAGCCTTGCACGGATATCCGCAGGATCGGCGATTTCAAGCATGCTGGGCAGGGTGCGGCCCATCTGGGCATCTCCGGGTAGCGGGACTTTACGCGGGCGCGGGGCCCGCATCATTCAAGAAGCTTTATCACATCCGCCCCAAGGTACGGAAATCCTTGCCGCTTTCCGGAGGCGGGCGTTCAATTACTTGACATTATTTGGCCGTGGCCGACATTGTGGCGCGGGTTTCAAAGGGGCCCCCAAAATATTTTGGGCCCGGACAGGCGGACGGATTTTGACGCATAATACCGAGATCGACCGGCGCAAGATTTTCAGCCGGCTGCTGCAAGGCTGGTGGAAGGACCGGGCGCAGTTTTCGCGCAAGAAAATCCACCGCACCTGCCCCGTCTGCGGCTATCACGGGATTTTCCTCTCGGTCGGCCGGCCTTCGCGCTGGGATACGCGCTGCCCGAATTGCGGGAGCCGCGAGCGCCACCGCCTG
>PNMC01000105.1 GCA_013823365.1 Parvibaculum sp.
CGATGAATTCCTTCTCACCATGCGCGCGGCCGAGATCGAAGATCGCGCGGAGCGAGGGCGGCGTACCCTTGTAGGTGCGGATCGGCACACCGCGGATGTCCACCGTTTCCATTTCGAAGGGGGTGCCCGGCGCGGTGAGAAAGGCGTGGGCCTCCTCAATGGTCATGGCAGGCCATTTGCTGGCGTTCTCGGCCATTTATCGTCTCCCTGGAATATCGTTGTGGACGGCGCTTGCCGTCGCGTTTTCCGACACATACCGCTTTTGAAGGCGGACTGGAAGCGGGAGCCTCAGAGGCCGTTTGATACGCCTTTGCTGCGACGGTTCTTTCGTCCACCCCCTAGGCCACCCTCCCCCTGAGGGAGGGTCGAAATTTGTGAGCGTTAGCGAAGCAAATTTCGGGGAGGGGTGAGCGATGGAACGATGAGGAGCCACTTGCCGAGAACGGAGTCCCCCTCCCCAAACCGCTTGCAGCGGTTTGACCCTCCCTCAAGGGGAGGGTGACCCAGATGGCTGCCTCCTATTTCTTAGCTCCAGGAGCGCTGCGGCTGACGCTCTCGCTGTGCTGGATTTCCTGCACCATTCCTCAGAGGCCGAATTTCTTGAGGAGCCCCGTCTCTTCCTCGATACAGGCTGCAAAGGAGGGCCTTGCATGGATCGCGGCGAGGTAACGGGTGAGGTTCGGGTAGGCCGTGGCGTCGGGCCGGTAGCCCGCATGGGCGAGGTTCACGAAATGGGTCGCGACCGAGATATCCGCGATCGAGAAGGCGTGGCCCGCAAGGAACTCCTTCGTGCCGATTTCCTTTTCGAGCCAGGCGAAATTGCCGGAGAGCTTTTCCGCGAAGGTCTTGTCGGCGGTCGCCTTGTCCGCCTCCTTGCCCATGAGCCGGTTGACGATCATGGGCCGGAAGACGCCCATGCCGACCGCGCCGGCAAGGTCCGAATCCGCATATTCCTCGTACCACAAGGCCTTGCCATGGGCGAAGGCATCGGCCGGATAAAGCGCGGGCGCGGGAAACTTCTTTTCGAGATAGCCGCAAATCGCCGAGGAATCGGGGAGCGTCGCATCCGGGCCGACACTCTCGTCGCGCAGCACGGGAATGCGCTTCAGCGGCGAGATTTCAACGAACCAGTCGGGTGCCGGAAAGATGTTCACTTGCTCGAGCTTATAGGCCTCGCCCTTTTCGGCGAGGAAGACGCGCACCTTGCGCACGAAGGGGGAAAGGCTTGCACCATAGACCGTGAGCGTCATCTTCGTTTCCTTCCAGCAGCACCGGTTCCGTTCCGGAACGCATTTCGATGGCGCAAGGAAACACCGCCGCCCGAACAGGGGCAAGGGCGAAAGGAAAGACGCGGCAATGAGGGGAGATGGTACAGCCGCCCCGGATCGAACGGGGGACCTCTAGATCCACAATCTAGCGCTCTAACCAGCTGAGCTACGGCTGCACGGGGACCGCGGCGGCAAAAACCGCCCGCGATGGCCGGGAACCTAGTTCAGCGGGGGCCGAATGACAAGCCCGCGAAAGCGCCCTTTGGAAAATTCCGGCGGGGCGCCAAAGCCACGTTACATCAAGACGTTAGCGACGAAGATCGAGACCACGCCGAAGGGGGCGATATAGCGCAGGGCAAAGCGCCAGAGGCGGAACCAGGGCTTGTCGCCTGCATGGAGCGCCTCTGCGACCTGCGGGCCTGAAAGCACCCAGCCCGCGAAGAGCGCAATCATGAGACCGACGGTCGGCATGATGAGGTTCGCCGTGGTGAAATCCAGCACGTCGAAGAGCGTCATGTTTTCCATCAGGCCGAAGCGGGAGAGCGGGTGGAACTCCGCCCAGATGTTGAAGGAGAAGACGGTGCCGAGGCCCGCGACCCAGGCGAGCGCGCCGATAAGGATGGCGAGCCATTTGCGCGAGATATCCACCCCCTCCTCGACCCAGGCTACGATGGGCTCCAGCAGCGAAATGGCCGAGGTGACCGCCGCCACCGAGAGCAGTACGAAGAAGACCCCGCCGATCAGGATGCCGTTGCCGATCGTGCCGAATGCGATGGGGAGCGTGATGAAGGTAAGGCCGGGGCCCGAAGAGGGTTCGAGCCCGTAGGAAAAGACGAGCGGAAAAATGGCGATACCGGCGAGCAGTGCGACCACCGTATCGAGCACCGCGATGAAGACGGCGGATTGGCCGATGGAGACGTCCTCATCGAGATAGGCGCCATAGGTCATCATGGCGCCGAGCGCGATCGAGACCGAGAAGAAGCCCTGGCCGATGGCGGCGAGAACCGTATCGGGCGTCACTTCCGAAAAGTCGAAGGCGAACATGAAGCGCATGGCCGCGCCGAAGCCCGGCATGGTGGTGGCATAGACCGCCATGGCGGCGAGCAGGATGAAAAGGAGCGGCATGAGCATGACGACCGCGCGCTCGATACCGCCGGTGACGCCTGCCGCGACGATGAAGATGGTGAGGGCGATGAAGATCGTCTGCCAGATGATGAGCGATCCTACATCGCTGACGAAGCTCGCGAAGTGCTCGGCCGCTGCCGCTTCCGTGTCGCCCGCGAAGGCACCCGTTACCGCGAGCTCGATATATTTGAGTGCCCAGCCGCCGATCACGCTGTAATAGGACAGCACGATGAAGGCGCCGACGATGCCACCCCAGCCGATCAGCAGCCAGATGCGCGCAGCCTTGTTCTCCCGCACCAGCGCCTTCATGGCATTGATCGGGCTCTGCTTGCCCATGCGCCCGAGCATGATCTCGGAAATCAGGATCGGCAGGGCGATGGCGAGTGTCGTGACCGCGTAGATCAGGATGAAGGCACCGCCGCCGTTCTCGCCCGCGAGATAGGGGAACCGCCAGACATTGCCGAGGCCGACCGCGCTGCCCACCGCGGCCATCAGGAAGGCGAAACGCGACGACCAGTGACGCGGCGTAAACGGAGTGGTCATTCCAGATATTCCCCTGTGGCAGCCGGGCCGGAGCCCCCGCCCCCGATTGCCCTTCGTCCCCGATTGTTACGAGACAATACGGAAATCGCCCGCTTATGTCAGGTCCGTTGCCGGAAAACCGCCGGTTCAGCGCTTGCGGCAGGCCGGAATCGCCTATAGTCGCGGGCAAGAACAAACGCTGGGGGTAGCCCAATGAGCGGCAGCGAGATCAGCACGGCTTATGTCGAGGCGAACGGCCTCGCCTTCGAGGTCGATATGTGCGGCGAGGGCGAGAAGCTCGCCCTGCTGCTGCATGGCTTCCCGGAGAGCAAGTTTTCCTGGCGCTTCCAGTTGCCGCTCTTCGCGGAGCTCGGCTACACGGCCTGGGCCCCGAACCTGCGCGGCTATGGCGGCACGTCGCGGCCGAAGGGGCGCGAGGCCTACAAGCTCGACCTGCTGCTCGAGGATGTGGCGGCGCTGATCGACGCGGCGCGAGCACGCGGCATCGCAGGACCGGTGACGCTTGTCGCGCATGACTGGGGCGGCGTCATCGCCTGGACCTTCGCGCTAAAGAAAATCCGCCCGCTTGAACGCTTCATCGTGATGAACCTGCCGCACCCGGCCTGTTTCGCCACACAAGGGCGCAGCTGGGCTCAGCTGAAGAAAAGCTGGTACGTCTTCTTCTTCCAGATTCCCTGGCTGCCGGAAAAGCTCTTCCTTGCGCGAAACGCCGAAGCGATTGCCCGCGCCTTCTACAATATGGCGGTCGACAAGAGCCGCTTCCCGAAAGACGTGCTCGACCACTATCGCAAGAATGCGCAGCTGCCCGGCGCCATGACCGCCATGATCAATTATTACCGCGCCCTGATGCGCGGCGAGCGGCCCGCGGAATGGACGGAGCCGCCGCAGCTCACCACACCGACGCTGATGATCTGGGGTGAGGAAGATGCCGCGCTCGGCAAGGAACTCACCTATGGCACGGATGAGTTGGTGGACGACTTCACGCTCCGTTACCTCCCGCAGGTGTCTCACTGGGTGCAGCAGGAGGCACCGGAAACAGTGAACGCGATGATCCGGGCCTGGATCGAGGGGCGGCACGTGCCGATGGCCGGGCTTGGCGGCAAGCTTCTGCTGCCGGCTTCCGATTAGGACTGCAGATCCGGCAGATCGCGATAGAGCGCGAGCGCTTCCGGATTTGCCAGCGCCTCGCGGTTCTTCACCTCCCGGCCATGCACGATGTCGCGTACGGCAAGCTCGGTGATCTTGCCGGATTTGGTGCGCGGAATATCGGTGACGGCGACGATCTTCGCCGGCACGTGGCGGGGCGAAGCGCCTGAGCGGATCTTGTCGCGAATGCGTTTTTCCATCGCCGCGTCCAGCACATGGCCTGCGCGCATCACCACGAAGAGCACGACGCGGACATCGCCTTGCCAATCCTGACCTATGGCGAGCGCTTCCTGTACTTCCGGTAATTGCTCGACCTGCGCATAGATTTCCGCCGTGCCGATGCGCACGCCGCCCGGATTGAGCGTGGCGTCCGAGCGTCCGTGAATGACGATGCCGCCATGCGGCGTGATCTCCGCGAAATCGCCGTGGCACCAGACACCCGGAAACCGCTCGAAATAGGCGCCGCGATATTTCGCACCATCAGCATCGTTCCAGAAGCCGATGGGCATGGAGGGGAAAGGACGGATGCAGACGAGTTCGCCCTTCTCGCCCGTGACGGGACGCCCCTCCTCGTCCCACACCTCGACCGCCATACCGAGGCCTTTCGCCTGAATTTCGCCGCGCCAGACCGGCAGCATGGGCGAGCCGAGCACAAAGCAGGACAGAATGTCCGTGCCGCCGGAAATCGAGCAGAGGGCCGCATCGCGCTTCACATCGTCATAGACGAAATCGAAACTCTCCGGCACGAGGGGCGAGCCCGTCGAGAGGATCATGCGCATGGACGAAAGATCGTGCGTCTCGCGGGGCTTGAGACCCGACTTCTTCACCGCGTCGATAAACTTTGCGGAGGTGCCGAAGACCTCGATCTTCACCGCGTCGATATAGTCGAAGAGAACGCGCTCCGACGGATGAAAGGGCGAGCCATCGTAAAGCGCGAGCGCGGCGCCGGCGGCAAGGCCGGAGACGAGCCAGTTCCACATCATCCAGCCGCAGGTGGTGAAGTAGAAAAGCGTTTCACCCGGCTTCAGATCGCAATGAAGGCGATGCTCCTTCAATTGTTGCAGCAGCGTGCCGCCCGCGGAATGGACGATACATTTCGGGATGCCGGTCGTTCCGCTCGAATACATGATGTAGAGCGGATGGGCGAAGGGAAGTTGCGCAAAGGCGAGTTCCGCACTGGCTTCCGCGGCGAGAAGCGAAGTCCAGTCTTCCGCTTTCGCGAGCCCCTTCGGCCCTTCGCCGATGAAAGGCACGATCGCGACATGTTCGAGGCTCGGCAGGCCTCCGATGATCCCCGCAAGCTTGTCATGCGCGGGCAGGACCTTGCCCGCATAGCGGTAGCCGTCGCAGGCGACGAGAACTTTCGGTTCGATCTGGCCGAAGCGGTCGAGCACGCCCTTCGCACCGAAATCCGGCGAGCAGGAAGAAAAGACGGCGCCAATGCTTGCCGCCGCCAGCATGGCGATAATCGTTTCAGGGCAATTCGGCATGAAGGCGGCGACGCGGTCGCCTTCCTTCACGCCCCATGATTTCAGAACGGCGGCGAAGCGCGCAACATCTCGGCGGAGCGCGGCGCGCGTCACGGGCTCGCGCATCTCGCCTTCATTATTGAAGTGGAGCGCGATCTCGCTGCCCTCGCCGCGCAGCAGGTTTTCCGCAAAGTTCAGCCGCGCATCGGGAAAGAAAGCGGCGCCCGGCATGAGGCCGCCATCGGTGAGAATACGGGCGCCTTTCTCGCCGATGACGCCGGTGAAATCCCAGACCGCATCCCAGAAAAGTTCGGGATGGGCGACGGACCAGCCATGCAGCGCGTCATAGGTGTCGAGGGAGACGCCGTGACGCTCCCTCGCCAGCGCCGCGAAAGCCGCCATGCCGGAGGCGGCAACAGCCTCCGGCGAGGGCGACCATAGCGGTTGCTCGTTCTTGTCGTCATGCTGCATCGGGCCGCTCCTCCCCCACCGGAAACGGCGGAACCTTAGGAGCGGCCCGGCAGCGGTTCAAGTGCCCGATCAGGCTCATGCACTGTCGGCCAGCACATTGCGGGCGGTGGAGAGCTGCGTCGCCTGCAGCCGGCGGAAGACGCCCTCCTTCCGGGTCATCAGTTCGGCATGGCTGCCCTGCTCCACGATCCGGCCGCGTTCGAACACCAGAATGCTGTCCATGCGGCGGATGGTGGAGAGGCGATGCGCGATGACGAGCGTCGTGCGGCCTTCCATCAGTCTTTCGATGGCATCCTGGATATGCGCCTCGGTGACGGAGTCGAGGCTTGAAGTGGCCTCATCCAGCACGAGGATCGGGGCATCGGCGAGGAAGGCCCGCGCGATGGCGATGCGCTGGCGCTCACCGCCGGAGAGCTTCACGCCCCGCTCGCCGACCAGCGTGTCGAACCCCTGCGGCAGACGCGAGATGAACTCGTCCGCATGGGCAAGGCGCGCAGCCTCGGCGATCTCCGCCTCCGTCGCACCGGGCTTCGCATAGGCGATATTCTCGCCGATGGAACGGTGGAAGAGCACCGGCTCCTGCGGGACGAGCGCGATGGCCCGGCGCAGGCTTGCCTGCGCGACGCCCGCAATATCCTGACCGTCGATCAGGATGCGCCCGCCATCCGCCTCGTAGAGCCGCTGCAGCAGCTTCACGAAGGTGGACTTGCCGCTGCCCGACTGGCCGACCAGCGCGAAGCGCGCGCCTGCCGGAATGTCGAGCGAGAGGCCGCGATAGAAGGCGCCGTTGCCGTTCGGATAGCGGAAATCCACATCCTCGAAGCGAATGGCACCGCCCGCAACGCGGAGCGCGGGAAGCCCGGCATCCGCCCGTTCCTCGGGCTCGGTGTCGGCATAGCGGATCACGTCCTCGATCTCGTTCATGCCCTGTTGCAGGTTCTGCATGTGAAAGCCGATGTCGCGCAGATAGCCGTTGATGAGCAGATAGCTCGTCATGGCATAGGCGACATCGCCGGCCGTTGCCTCGCCCCGCGTCCAGAACAGGATGACGAGGCCGATGAGCCCCGCCTGCATGGCAAGCAGCACGCCGACCTGGGCGAGCATGGAAAGGTCCATGGCCCGCCAGGCGCGGCGCGCCTTCCGCGCCCAGTCGAGGGTAAGATGCGAGAGGCGGATATCCTCCCGCGCTTCCGCACCGAAGGACTTCACCACCGGGTTGCAGGTGATGGCATCGGCTATGGCGCCGCCCATCGCGCTGTCGGCTGCAACATTCAGCCGGTTCTTCGGCGCGACGTAGTATTTCACGAGCAGAATCGTGAGCGTGAAATAAAGGACGATGCCGGCGAAGACATAGAGCCCGACAAGCGGCCAGTGGAAGGCGATGGAAATGACCACGCCAACGAGCACGAAGACCGTCGGGAAGATGCCGATGAAGAGCGTATCGGCCAGCGTGTCATAGGCCCACATGCCGCGCGTGATGCGCCGCACCGTCGCGCCTGCAAAGCTGTTCGAGTGCCACTCCGCCGAATAGCGCTGCACGCGGTGGAAGGCTTCCGTCACGATGTTGCGCATGACGCGCGAGGCGAAGCCTGCCCAGACGAGCATGGAGGCGCGGCGCGAGACGTGGAAGCCGACGCCCTGCCCCAGGAAGAGAAGCAGCGCAAGAACGGCAAGATTCACGTCTTCCGGTGCAGGCGGGAAGCCCGCATTCGCCACCGCATCGACAAGCCTGCCCGAGACGATCGGGAAGGCGACGTCGAAGGCCACCGAGAGAAGCATGAGAAATACCAGAAGCGCGACCAGGCTCGGGAAGCGCCGCCAATGGGTCCAAAGGAACGCGGCCGTGCGGCGCGCGGTGATCTGAGTTGTCATCTGTTTCAACCGCGGGCAGTTCTGCCTCTCGCGGTATCCCTGAAAAGTGCTGGAAACATGCGCAATGCGCCGTGTCCGGTTATTGCGGAACCGGGACCATCGAAGGACGCACATGGCGGCGCACGGGGCGCAGCGCAGCGGTATGTTTTCGGATGGAATATCGCCCGGCGGATGACCCGGGCGCGGCGTTCGGCTTAACAGCGGTCCGGGAGAAGATGCGGGTATGAAGGCATTGCTACGATATGCATTCCGCTCTCCCTGTTTATCCTTGTGACCGACACAGTGCCTGAAACGAAGTCCTGAAATTTCCGCAAGCCGACTCACGCGGCTCAGGGCAGGCATCATTGATACATCCGTTTTTCCCGGCTGAAAACCCCCGATTGACGCTGCGGCAGGCGAAAGCCAAGATTTGCGCCGGCCCTGTTGCATTTGCCCCATACAGAATTTACCGGGGCCAGTTCGGCTCGCGCATTTTTCATGCTGCGGCCATAATTCAGGTCCAGTTTCGAGACAAATAAAGCTGCCGGAGCGCGCCCCATGTCCCGCCTGATCGCCATTCTCGCCGGTCTTCTCATTCTCATCGTCGCGGTCGTCATCGCCGTGCCGCTGCTCATTCCGATGGAGACCTACAAGAACCAGGTCGTGAGCATCGTGAAGGAACAGACCGGGCGCGACTTGCGCATCGATGGCGATATCGGCCTTTCCTTCTTCCCGGTGATCGCGGTGTCTATCGAGGATGTGGGCTTTTCCAACGCCGAATGGGCGAGGGAAAGGGAAATGGCCTCGATGAAGGAAATGCGGGCGGCGCTGAAGCTGATGCCGCTTTTCAGCGGCAATGTGGAGGTCGACAGTTTCGTGCTGGTCGATCCGGTGATCCATCTCGAAGTCAGGCGCGACGGCACGCCGAACTGGCAGTTCGAGACGGCGC
>PNMC01000106.1 GCA_013823365.1 Parvibaculum sp.
GTCGTCGCTCCTGATGACGAAGCTCTACAAGCCGATGCTGGACGAGATCGGGCTTACCTATCCGCAATATCTCGCGATGCTGGCGCTCTGGGAGGAAGACGGGGTGACGGTGAGCGCGCTCGGGAACCGGCTCTATCTCGATTCCGGCACGCTGACGCCGCTTCTGAAGCGGCTTGAAAAGGCGGGGCTGATCCAGCGCGAGCGGAACGCGGAAGATGAGCGGCAGGTGCTGGTGCGACTGACGCAAGCGGGCCGGGCGCTGAAGCGGCAGGCGGCGGCGATCCCGAAGAAAGCCGCGGCATCCGCGGGCGTGCCGGTGGCGGAGCTCATCGCGCTCAGGAAGAAGCTGCAGAAGCTCCGGAGCGGGATGGAGGGTTAGGCGCTCGCCTGCCTGCTCTCTTTCTCCTCTTTCTCCATCTGGCCCACCCTCCCCTTGAGGGAGGGTCAAACCGCTGCAAGCGGTTTGGGGAGGGGGCAGTGCTCGCGGCAAGGGGATAGTCATCGTTCTCTCGCTCACCCCTCCCCGAAAAATTCCGCGCTTTGCTTGAATTTTTCGACCCTCCCGCAAGGGGAGGGTGGGCCTCGAACGAAGCCCCTGCCCGACCCGTTTCAGCCCTGCCCGGCTCGCCAGGCTTTTTCTATTGCACACAATTGAATTGCTCCCTATATAATGGCCGTAACGGACATTCCCTCAACCCCACAAGGGAGCGGACAGATGAATATTATCTACAAGGCACATGCGACCTCCTCCGGCGGAAGGACGGGCGAAGCGAAAACGGATGACGGGCGACTTGCCGTCGCGCTCGACACGGTGAAGGAATTCGGCGGCGCGGGCGGTCCCGGGACGAATCCGGAGCAGCTTTTCGCGGCGGGCTATTCCGCCTGTTTCCATTCGGCGCTGAAATTCGTCGCCGGGCAGAAGAAGGTGAAGGTGCCGGCGGACTCGGCCGTCACGGCCCATGTCGGCATCGGCCAGAACCCGAAGGGCAAGGGCTTCGCGCTCGACATCGATCTCGAAGTCTCGCTGCCGGGCATCGACAGGGCGGAAGCGGAAGCGCTCGTTGCGGAGGCGCATGAAGTGTGCCCCTATTCGAACGCGACGCGCGGCAATGTCGAAGTGCGCCTCAGCATCGTCTGAACAAAGAGCAAGGCAGGAGCCGACCCATGGCCGAGAAAACCGCTTACGACTTCGATTTCCTGAGCCTGAAGGGAAAGCCCCTGCCGCTCGCCGACTTTGCGGGCCGCCCGCTGCTGATCGTCAACACGGCGTCGAAATGCGGGTTCACGCCGCAATACAAGGAGCTGGAGGCGATCTGGCAGAAGTACCGCGACGAGGGGCTCATGGTGATCGGCGTGCCGTCGAACGATTTCGCGGGTCAGGAGCCGGGCAGCGCGGCGGAGATCGCGAGTTTCTGCGAGGTCAATTTCGGCGTCGATTTTCCGCTGACCGAGAAGGTGCAGGTGAAGGGCGCGGCGGCGCATCCGCTGTTCAAATGGCTGGGCGCGCAGGGCGGTTTCTTCTCGCGGCCGCGCTGGAACTTCTACAAATATGTGATCGGGCGGGACGGGAAGCTCGTCGACTGGTTCGCCAGCACGACGGCGCCGGGCTCGGCGAAGGTGGAGCGGGCGATCCAGAAGGCGCTGGGGGGATCACAAGGGCTAAAATGATCTAAAGGGAATTGACGACGCGACAAGCCGCTCCCGCAAATCAGGCTTCTTTATAACCTCAAACATTCTTTCAATAGAGCGCTGTGCGAGCACGGATGAAATGCTTGGTCCAAGAATTACCTTGGAGAGAATTCGATCGAGTGAAAACTCTGGATCGGTTACTCCCGAAATCGCTTCAAACTTGAATTTCAGCTTAGGCTCTACTCCTCTTGGACCATTAAAATAACCCCTCATCGAACCCAGTTTTTCATCTTGGTCTCGTTCAGGTAGGTAAATCACCCGCCATTCATTTTCTTCACGAAACCCGGAGTGCTTCATCACCAGCGCCAGTGTTTTCAGTCGATCAAACGCGCCGGCTGCGACTAAGTAGATAAGTTCTCTTTCGATTACAGTATCGTTTATGAATTCTGTTACCGATGAAACCACAGCATTCATCCACGCAATCCGCTCTTCCGAAGAACCGTATTTTACTTTCACGACCATGAGAGGACTGTCTGACACCTCGGCAATCTTTGACGTATCGAATACCAGCGCCACTCCTTTTCCATTTCCACCATAACCCCGCCACATCGACAGAAGCCCATCGTGATCTAATGGATCATGTTCGGATGTACAAAATACATATGTGTCTAAAGCATGTTCGTTCTCAAATCGATCACGATAGTGGTCTACTGCATCGAGAAACGCCTGATATCGCTCTTCCGACTTCCATGCTTTTCTAACATCATCACTGTCCTTCAGAATCTGAATACCTTTCAGAATTCCAAATCGAACCTCGTCCAAGTCGTTCATGAAGAGAGGATTCGAGAACCAGAGTTCTCCCGTAGACAGAATTTTTTCGAGAACATCAAGAGTGGTATAATGGGCAAGCAGGGGCTGCCTTACAAATATCTCATCCCGTTCGTCTAGATCAGAATAGAGGCGGTCAGTCAGCAACGCCCAAAACTCTCCCTTATTCAATTTCTCCTCCAAGTCATGTCGCACAAAGATTATGTATCGACAACATAATGTAGTTAAACCTACAGCGTTCTTATATTATATCAGACTACGGATTAAATGCATTTCTCTTCTCGAAGTTTTCGAAAGCAAATTTTGCTCTAGTCCTTCTCAGACTCAGAAGGAAGGTGGGCCTCGGACGGAGGGTCGCGATTGTCGCGCCCCCTCACCCTTCCCACTGCCGCGCAGCGGCAGTGGGCCCCTTCCCTCTCCCCCTAAAGGGGGCGAGGGAAATAGAGCGATCCTGCTTTCCCTCTCCCGAGGGAGAAGGGCTTCAGCGGCGTTCCGGATAAAGTGCGAGGAGGCCTTCGCGGCTCGCCGGGGCGACGCCGCGTTCGGTGATGAGGCCGGTGACGTAACGCGCGGGGGTGACGTCGAAGCCGTAATTCGCGGCGGGGCTGCCGGGCGAGGCGATTTCGACGGTGACGATCTCGCCCGTCTCGGTGCGGCCCGTCATATGCGTGACCTCGCGGGGGCTGCGCTGCTCGATCTCGATCTCGCGCACGCCATCCGACAAGTCCCAGTCTATCGTCGTGTGCGGGAGCGCGACATAGAAGGGGACGCCATTCGCATCCGCCGCCAGCGCCTTCAAATAGGTGCCGATCTTGTTCGCGACATCGCCTGTCGCCGTGGTGCGGTCGGTGCCGACGATGCACATATCGACCTCACCATGCTGCATGAGGTGGCCGCCGGCATTGTCCGGCAGGATGGTGTGCGGCACGCCATGGGCGCCGAGCTCGAAGGCGGACAGCGAGGCACCCTGATTGCGCGGGCGGGTCTCGTCCACCCAGACGTGGACGGCGATGCCTTCATCATGCGCCATGTAGATGGGCGCGAGCGCCGTGCCCCAATCGACGCAGGCGAGCCAGCCGGCATTGCAATGGGTGAGGATGTTGACGGGCTTGCCCTGTTTCGCCTCCGAAATGCCGCGAATGATGCGCAACCCGTTCTCGCCGATCAGGCGGCAGATTTCGACATCCTCGTCGCAGAGGCGCGCGGCGCAGGCATAGGCCGCCTCGATGCGCGCATTGCCGGAGGCGGCGCGGATCGCCTCGCGCATGGCATCGAGCGAATATTTCAGGTTCACGGCGGTGGGGCGCGTGGCGAGGAGCATCTCATAGGCGCGGTCGAGCGCCTCGTCGGAGGCATCCTGGCGGAGCGCGAGGCAGAGGCCATAGGCTGCGGTGGCGCCGATCAAGGGCGCGCCGCGCACCAGCATGTCCTTGATGGCGCGGGCGGCCTCTTCCACCGTTTCGAGGCGCGCGACGGCGAATTCATGCGGCAGGCGCGTCTGGTCGATGATCTCGACGGACCAGCCGTCATCGGCGACCCAGATGGTGCGGTAGTGGATGCCGTCGATTTTCATGGCCGCGTCCTTTCGGGCGACGGGGTCAGTGCCCCTCGAAGCTGCAAAGCGAGAGCACCTCGATGTCGAGCGCTTCGAGGCGCTGGCGGCCGCCGAGTTCCGGCAGCTCGATGACGAAGCTCGCGGCGGCGACGGATGCGCCCGCGCGGGCGAAGAGCTTGACCGCCGCTTCCGCCGTGCCGCCGGTGGCGATGAGATCGTCGATCAGCAGGATGCGCGCGCCGCTCGCGACGGCATCTGCATGAATCTCGACCGTGTCGGTGCCGTATTCAAGGTCGTATTCCTGACCGATGGTCTTCCAGGGGAGCTTGCCCTTCTTGCGCACGGGGATGAAGCCGAGGCCGAGCTGATGCGCCACCGCGCCGCCGAGAATGAAGCCGCGCGCCTCAATGCCCGCCACCGCATCGAAGGTGCCCTTGCTGTGGAGCGCCACCAGCGCATCGACCGCGCCGCGAAAGCCCGCGGGGTCCGACAGCAGCGTGGTGATGTCGCGGAACTGGATGCCGGATTTCGGATAGTCCGGGATGGTGCGGATGAAGGTCTTGATGTTCATGTTGGTCGGTTCCAAATTCAGATTTTCATCCCACCCTCCCCCTGAGGGAGGGTCGAAATTTTCGAGCACCGCGAGGAAATTTCGGGGAGGGGGGTCTCCGCTATCGGCGGGTGACTCGCCTTCCGTTTTCCTCGCTTACCCCTCCCCAAAATTCACTGCGTGAATTTTGACCCTCCCTCAGGGGGAGGGTGGGAACTTTATCTTCGTCCTTCAGCTGAGCTGCCAATCGGCTTTCGCCGGGATGACACTTTTATTTTGTTATGCGCCGTGGCCAAAATCCTCCTCACGCGCCATGCAACACGCGGCCGGCGACGGCGTCGAGTTTGGCGACGAGGGCCGGGTCGCGTTTGGCGGGGGCGGTGATGAGGGCGGTGTCGAGCGCGCGGTCATGGCCTTCGGGCGAGGGCTCGCGCTCGGGGCCGAAGCTTTCGGCGACGGAGCGGATGAGCGCGCGGGCGTTCCCGGCGTTCTCCTCCAGCACGCGGACGACATCGGCGACCTCGACATGGGCGTGGTCCGGATGCCAGCAGTCGTAATCCGTGACCATGGCGACGGTCGCGTAGCAGATCTCGGCTTCGCGGGCGAGCTTCGCTTCCGGCATGTTGGTCATGCCGATGACGGAGCAGCCCCAGGAGCGGTAGAGATTGCTTTCGGCGAGCGTCGAGAATTGCGGGCCTTCCATGACGAGATAGGTGCCGCCGCGCGCATGGGGGATGCCGTTCTTGCGGCAGGCGGCTTCCATGTGATCGCCGAGGCGGGCGCAGACGGGATGGGCCATGGAGACATGGGCGACGAAGCCCTCGCCGAAGAAGCTCTTCTCGCGGGCGAAGCTCCGGTCGATGAATTGATCGACAATGACGAAGGTGCCGGGCGGCAGCTCTTCCTTCAGCGAGCCGACGGCGGAGACGGAAATGATGTCGGTGACGCCCGCGCGCTTCATCGCGTCGATATTGGCGCGGTAATTAATGCTGGAGGGCGAATGGGGATGGCCGCGGCCGTGGCGCGGCAGGAAGACCATCTCGACGCTGCGGCCGTCACCCAAGGGCAGTTCGCCGAAATGAAGCGCATCGGAGGGCTCGCCCCAGGGGCTTGCCACATGTTCCCAGCGGTCGTTGCGGAGACCGGGGAACTCGTAGACGCCGCTGCCGCCGATGACGCCGAGAACGGTTTTTGCCACTGGTTGTCTCCTCACGAACTGAAATGCCGTCATTGCGAGGCTGAAAGCCGAAGCAATCCAGGAGCGGCCGGCACGGAGCGCGCCGCCCCTGGATTGCTTCGTCGGCTTCGCCTCCTCGCAATGACGCGAAGAAAGGGCGCAGAACCCGTCCGGTATAACAAAACAGCGCGGCGGCGCCATAAAAAAGGGCTCCCGAAGGAGCCCTTTCATTGTCACATTCGTGCAACGCGATCAGTGGGCGTCGGCCCAGACCTTGCGCATGGCGAAATAGAGGATGCCGGTGAGTGCGATCAGATAGATCAGCACCTGGAAGCCCATGCGGTGGCGCTGCTCGAGCTTCGGCTCGGCGGCCCACTGCATGAAGTGGGTGACATCCTTCGCCATCTGCTCGACCGTGTTCGGCGTGCCGTCCTCATATTCGACCTGGCCGTCCGAGAGCGGGTTCGGCATGGCGATGAGATGGCCCGGGAAGAAGCGGTTGTAATAGCCGGTGGTGACGGCGAAGCCTTCCGGGGCTTCCTCGTAGCCGACGAGCAGCGAGTAGACGTAGTCGGCACCGCCGAAACGCGCCTTGTTCATCAGCGAGAGATCGGGCGCATAGGCACCGAGCGCGGCGGCGGACGCCTCGCGGTTCGGATAGGGCTTCGGGAAGCGGTCCTTCGCCTCGCCCGGGCGCTCATACATTTCGCCGTCCGAATTCGGCCCGTCGATGACGGTGATCTCGGCGGCAAGCGCCCTGACCTGGCCTTCGGTGAATTCGGGCCCGCCCGGCTCCGCCAGATTGCGGTAGCGGACATATTCCATCGCGTGGCAGACGGCGCAGACTTCCTTGTAGACCTTGTAACCGCGGCGCAGCGCATCGCGGTCATAGGTGCCGAAGAGGCCTTCGAAGGACCACTGCATGTCGATGGGCTTCTCGCCATCGGAGGCAGCACTGGCCGGCGCCGCCGCGAGGAGAGAGAGGCCGACCGCGGCAACAGCAGCGAGCGATACGGCACGGAAGAAGGTTTTCATTTTCATTTTCACTTTCACCGCTCCCTCAGCTCGTGGCCTTTTCCTGCCTCGTGCCGTGCAGCACCGAAGCGGCGATGCTTTCCGGCAGAGGCTCCGGCTTCTCGATCAGCCCCAGCACGGGGAAGACCACCAGGAAGTGCAGGAAGTAATAGGCTGTCAGGATCTGCGAGAGATGCGTGACGGTCATGCCGCCATCGCCCACCGGGATCAGGATGTCGTCGGGCATGGCGCCGCCGCAATAGCCGAGGCCGAGGCAGACGATCACGAAGATCCAGAAGAACTGACGATAGAGCGGACGGAACCGCGCCGAGCGCACCTTCGACGTGTCGAGCCAGGGCAGCACGAAGAGGATGGCGATGGCGCCGAACATGGCGATGACGCCGCCGAGCTTCGAGTCGATCGGGCCGATGTCGAAGGTGACGGCACGCAGGATCGCGTAGAAGGGCAGCAGGTACCATTCGGGCACGATATGCGCGGGCGTCGAGAGCGGGTTCGCCACGATGTAGTTGTCCGGTTCGCCGAGCGCGTTCGGATTGAAGAACACGAAATAGGCGAAAAGGATCATGAAGAGGGCAAGGCCGAAGGCATCCTTCATCGTCGCATAGGGCGTGAAGGCAACCGTGTCCTTCTTCGGGTCCTTGACCTCGATGCCCGCCGGATTGCCCTGCCCCGACACATGCAGCGCCCAGACGTGGAGGACCACGACGCCGGCGATGAGGAAGGGGAAGAGGTAATGCAGCGAGAAGAAGCGGTTCAGCGTCGGATCGCCGACCGCGAAGCCGCCCCAGAGCCAGGTGCGCAGCGCATCGCCGACAAGCGGGATGGCGCCGAAGAGGTTGGTGATCACGGTGGCGCCCCAGAAGCTCATCTGGCCCCAGGGAAGCACATAGCCGAAGAAGGCGGTCGCCATCATCAGCAGGTAGATCAGCACGCCGAGAATCCAGAGCACTTCGCGCGGGGCCTTGTACGAACCGTAATAGAGGCCGCGGAACATGTGGATATAGACGGCGATGAAGAACATCGAGGCGCCGTTGGCGTGCACATAGCGGATGAGCCAGCCGTAATTCACGTCGCGCATGATGTGCTCGACGCTGGCGAAGGCGAGTTCCGTCGTCGGGACATAATGCATGGCAAGCACGATGCCGGTGACGATCTGGACCGCGAGGCAGAAGGTGAGGATGCCGCCGAAGGTCCACCAGTAGTTCAGGTTCCGCGGCGTCGGGTAATCGACGAAGCTGTCATTGACGAGGCGCAGGACCGGAAGGCGCGTATCCAGCCAGCGGGTGAAGCCGTTCGACGGCGTGTAGGTGCTTTGACCGCTCATTTATTGTTGCCCCCTCAGCCGATCAGGATGCGCGTGTCGGACAGGAATTCATAAGGCGGCACCTCGAGATTGAGAGGGGCCGGCCCGCGGCGGATGCGGCCCGAGGTGTCGAAGACCGAGCCGTGGCAGGGGCAGAAATAGCCTTCATACTCGCCGCGATAGGCGAGCGGCACGCAGCCCAGATGGGTGCAGACGCCGATCAGCACCAGCCATTCGCGCGACAGCTCGCCGGACGGACCGGGGCGAACGCGCTCATCGTCGGTCTGGGGATCGGGCAGCGAGGCGACATTGACGGCATCGGCCGCGGCGATTTCCGCTTCCGTGCGGTGGCGGATGAAGATGGGCTTGCCGCGCCACTTCACCGTGACCTCCTGGCCGACGGGAATGCCGCTCAGGTCGAACTCGGCGGAGGCCAGCGCCAGAACCGAGGCATCCGGATTCATCTGGTCGATCAGCGGCCAAACGGCGAAGGCCGCACCGACGGCGGCCATGGATCCGGTTGCCACATACAGGAAATCGCGCCGTGTGGGCTCGTCCGCGTGGGTATCTGCCACGGTTCTGCTCTCCTCGTTGAAATTGCCGCACGCTGCGTTCACCGTTTCGGGAAACGATGCTTCCGCGGGCAGTTTCCCACCCGCCGGAAGGCTGTAATGCAGCGCCGCACATACCGTCTCATGGCGCGAAAGTTCGAC
>PNMC01000107.1 GCA_013823365.1 Parvibaculum sp.
GAAGCCGCCCAGCGCCGCGTCGGAGCCGGTCCGCTTCGTGGAAGCGGCCAGCGGCCCGATGGCGCGCACAAGTTCATTGCCGGCATCGATGTCGACGCCAGCCGCCGCATAGGTGTAGCGGTTCGGACGGTCCTTCGGGGGAGTGGGGGCCATAAGGTCTCTCAAGGGACTCACAGGGGGTCTCGGAAGCGCTCAAATCACCCGAAATCGCCCCCATGCGCAAGAGAAAGACGAAAAAGCCCGGCAAGCCGCCTTCGCCGCGGCGCGCGGTTGTTGTACTGTGCCCCGAGGCGGCTTGTTGAATCGCTGATTATCTCGACGGATCAAGGCTCTATCCATGCTTTCTGCTTTCAGGCTTCTGCGCGCCTCCTGCGCCGCTCTTCTGCTGGCCACGGTATTCTCTGCCCCTGCGCTTGCTGCCGACATCTTCACCGTCCGCGGCATCCATGTGGACAAGACTGCCGAAAGCGCGACCGCCGCCCGCAGCGCCGCACAGGCGGAGGGCCAGCGCCTCGCTCTGACCGCCATGATGAAGAAGCTCACCCTGCCGGAAGACTGGGCCTCTCTGCCCGAGGTGGACGAGGCGACGGCGCAGAACGCCGTGCGCGGCTTCCAGGTCGCCAGCGAACGGACGAGTTCCACGCGCTACATCGCCGAAATGATCGTGAGCTTCCAGCCGGAGGCCGTGCGCCGCCTGCTGCGCGGCAAGAACATCGCCTTCGCCGAGACGCAGGCCCGGCCCGCGCTCCTTCTGCCGGTGCTGCGCCGCGACGGCCAGCCCATCCTTTGGGAAGACGACAATCTCTGGCGCGAGGCCTGGGCTTCGCTCGAACCCGCGAATGAAATGACGCCGCTCATCCTGCCGATCGGCGACATCATGGAAATCAACGCCGTACCCGCTTCCGTTGCCCTTTCGGATGATGAAGCCTCGATCGAGGCCATGAAGGGCCTCGCCGCGAATTACGGTGCGAATGAAGTGGTTGTCGCCGAGGCGACGCCTTCACAAGGCGGCTTTCGTGTGACGCTGACACGGCGCGGCGCGCTCGCGCCGGTTGATCCCCTGTCCAGAACCTATGAAGGCCAGGATGAGGAGGCGATGCGCAAGGCGGCCGCCGACATGCTGAACGAGCTCTCGGCACAGTGGAAGCGCCAGATCATCGTCCGCGACGGGCGCGTCTCGACGCTGGTGGTCCAGGCCGATTTCGCGAACCTGTCGGAATGGGAAGGCATCCGCAAGGGCCTCACCTCAACGCCACTGGTGCAGGGCATGGAAGTGGCGGGCATTTCCTCGCGCGGCGCGGAGATCCGCATCTCCCACAAGGGCAGCGCGGAAATGCTCGCGCTCTCGCTCGCACAGCAGAATGTGCAGCTGACGGAAGCGCCTTCCGCCACCCGGGTCGATCCCTATGCGCCACCCGCCGCCCGCGCACCGCGCTGGCGCCTCAGCTTCCGCCGCTAGCGGAATGGCAGGGCACCCCGCATGAGCATCCAGCGGCAGGCCATCATCTGGGCATTGCTGATCGCGGTCTTCGCGATCCTGCTCTGGCTGTTGAAAGGCATTCTCCTGCCTTTCGTGGCAGGCATGGCCATTGCCTATTTCCTCGATCCGCTGGCGGACAAGCTCGAGAAATACGGTCTCTCGCGACTTGCCGCGACCGCGCTCATCACGGTTTTCTTTCTTGTCATCGCCGTCGTGCTGATGATCGTGCTGGTGCCTGTCCTCTACAATCAGCTGATCGCGCTGGTGGAGATCATGCCCCGCCTGCTGCAACGCGGGCAGGAATGGCTCATCACGGTCGGCGACGGCCGGCTCGGCCGTCTTCTCGGAGTGCAGGGTGCCGACGTGGAACAGGCTATTTCGGCAAGCCTCGGCGGCTCGCTCGACTGGCTCGTGACCTTCCTCTCCTCGGTCGGCACGCAGGGGCTGCAGATCGTCGCCCTCATCTCGCTGATCGTGGTGACGCCGGTCGTCGCCTTCTATCTGCTGCTCGACTGGGACCGAATGGTCGAAAAGATCGACGGGCTTCTCCCTCGCGACCATCAGGAGACGATCCGCCGCCTCGCGCGCGAGATCAACGAGGTGCTGTCGGGCTTCATCCGCGGGCAGGTCATCGTCTGCGTTGTGCTCGGGCTGATCTATGCCGTCGGGCTCACGCTTGTCGGCCTCCGCTTCGGGCTCGTCGTCGGCATCATGGCCGGCATCATCAGCTTCATTCCCTATCTCGGGACGATCCTCGGCTTCGTCGTCAGCGCGGCGCTGGCCCTGTTCCAGTTCGCGCCGGATTATATTTCCGTCGGCCTCGTCATCGGCGTCTTCGTGATCGGCCAGCTCATTGAAAGCAACTATCTCTCGCCGAAACTCGTCGGCGACAGGGTGAAGCTCCATCCGGTCTGGGTCATGTTCGCGATCTTCGCCTTTACGGCCTTGTTCGGCTTCGTCGGTGCGCTGCTGGCGCTTCCCATCGCCGCGGCGCTCGGCGTCATCGCGCGGTTCGGCATCGCGCAATACCGCCAGAGCCGCCTCTATCTCGGCGCCACGTCGGGCGCCATCATCCCGCCGCGCGACACCGATAGCTGAGCCATGGCACGGCAGCTCGTCTTCGAACTCGGCCATAGACCGGCTTCGGGCCGCGAGGATTTTCTCGTCGCGCCGTCGAACGAGCCTGCCGTCGCGCTGATCGATGCATGGCCGGACTGGCCGGACAGGATCGTCGCCTTGTCCGGTCCCTCGGGCAGCGGCAAGACGCATCTCGCCGAGGTCTGGCGCATGGCGAGCAAGGCGGTAACGCTCGCCCCGGCCGATCTGGCAAATGCCGACATCCCGGGCCTCGTCGCCCGTCGCGCGATCATCCTTGAGGATCTCGCAGCGCTTCCGCCGCAGGCCGAGCGCGCGCTTTTCCATCTCGTCAATCTCGTGCGCGCGGAAGAGGCCCATCTCCTCATCACTTCGCGCGAGCCGCTGGCGCGTCTGCCGCTCGCGCTGCCGGACCTCACCTCGCGTCTCAAATCCGTGCCGCAGGTGGAGCTGGGGCCGCCCGACGACGCGCTGCTTGCCGGCATTCTGGTCAAACTCTTCGACGACCGGCAATTGCGCGTGACGCCCGCCGTCATCGCCTATCTCGCAAGCCGTATCGAACGATCCGTTGCCGCAGCCCGCGCCATCGTGGAAGAACTCGACCGGGCCTCGCTTTCCGGCAAGCGCGCGATCACGGTGCCGCTTGCTGCGGAGCTGCTCGGCCGGCAGGGCGAAATCTAGCTTCCCTCCCTCCGAAACACGCGCCGCGCCGTCGCCGAGAAAAACAGCCAGGAGCCGATCGCGAGATAGGCGGCATATTCCGCCGCCATGGCGAGCCAGCGCGTCTCATGCACGAGGTATTGGGTCGTCTCGACAAGGCAGACCAAGGCCATGGCCCCGTAGCCGAGCACGACCGCAAGCGGCGTCCCGGGCCAGCGGAGCATCAGGCCGGTCAGAAAGGCCGAGGACGCCGCGATCACCGACAGCCAGTGCCAGAGCAGCACGGGGCGGGGAAAGAGCGGATTGGTCACTTCCGGCCAGGGCACCGCGCCGAAAAGCCATTCGGCAAGCCCCATCAGCGCCCAGACGAGGAGGGCCGCATGCAGCACCGCCAGTCCTGCCAGAACCGCCTGTCCCTTGGAAATGCGCGCCATGGCCTCCCCCCCGTCCGGTTCGGGCCGATTTTGAAGGGAAAGAAAGGCCGGGTCACGCCGGCTTTTGCCGGTTGGTCATGACTTGGTCACGTGTTTGTCATAAACTTGAGCGATAGCAGAGACTTATTCCCGTTTTTGCAGAAGTGATCTCATGACCAGCGCCCCGCAGAGCCCCGCCGTTGAAGCGGTCGTCCCCGAACCGGCTCCCGCCGCCGAGCGGCTGCCGGCCATCGGCATGGACAGCGCGGAGCGCTTCATCAATCGGGAAGCCTCCTGGCTTGCCTTCAACCTGCGGGTGCTGGAAGAGGCGCAGAACACCAACCACCCGCTGCTGGAGCGGCTGCGCTTCCTGTCGATCTCGGCATCGAACCTCGATGAGTTCTTCATGGTCCGCGTGGCGGGCCTGCGCGGGCAGGTGAGCGCCGGCGTGACGACCTTGAGCCAGGACGGCTGCACGCCCGCCCAGCAGCTCGATCTCGTCAACACCATGGCGAACGACCTGATGCGCGAGCAGCAGCGCCAATGGGTCGCGCTGCGCAAGGAGATGCGCGAAAACGGCATCGCGGTGATCGAGCCTGAAGAGGTTACGAAGGAAGAGTTCTCCTGGCTCGAAACGCGTTTTCTCGAACAGGTCTTCCCGGTTCTCACGCCGCTTGCCATCGACCCGGCGCATCCGTTCCCCTTCATTCCCAATCTCGGCTTTGCGCTGGCGTTGCAGCTTCGCCGCGTCGCCGACGGCAAGCTGATGGATGCGCTGCTGCCCGTGCCGACACAGGTCGAACGCTTCATCCGCCTGCCCGCGCGGGACGGTAATGGCGATATCCGTTTCGTCAGCCTCGAAAACATGATCGGGCTGTTCCTCGACCGGCTCTTCCCCGGCTACAAGGTGATCGGGCAGGGCGCCTTCCGCCTGCTTCGCGACAGCGATATCGAAATCGAGGAAGAAGCCGAAGATCTGGTGCGCTATTTCGAAAGCGCCCTGAAGCGCCGCCGCCGCGGCAGTGTGATCCGGCTGAAGATCGAGGCGCGCACGCCGGATTCCCTCCGCCAGTTCGTGGTGCATGAACTCGGTGTCAGCGAACGCGAACTCGTCGCCGTCGAAGGCCTGCTCGGCCTCGCCCAGACAAGCCAGCTCATCGTGGACGACCGGCCCGACCTCAAATTCACGCCCTATAATGCCCGCTTCCCGGAGCGCATCCGCGACCATGGCGGCGATTGCTTCGCGGCCATCCGCTCGAAGGACATCGTCGTCCATCACCCCTATGAGTCGTTCGACGTCGTGGTGCAGTTCATCCGCCAGGCGGCGGCGGACCCCGATGTCGTCGCCATCAAGCAGACGCTCTACCGCACCTCGAAAGACAGCCCCATCGTGCAGGCGCTGATCGAGGCGGCCGAAGCCGGCAAGTCCGTCACCGCGCTGGTGGAACTCAAGGCCCGCTTCGACGAGGCGGCGAACATCGTCTGGGCGCGAAACCTCGAACGCGCCGGCGTGCAGGTCGTGTTCGGCTTCATCGAACTCAAGACACACGCGAAGATTTCGCTGGTGGTCCGGCGCGAGAGCGGGCAGCTGCGCTCCTATGTCCATTTCGGCACCGGCAACTATCACCCGGTCACGGCGAAGATCTATACCGACTGCTCCATGTTCACCTGCGACCCGCGCCTCGCCCACGATGCCTCGCAGGTCTTCAACTACATCACCGGCTATGCCGAACCGAAATCGCTGGAACTGCTGGCGGTCTCGCCCGTCAACCTGCGCAAGCGGCTGGTGGACGACATCGACGCCGAAATCGCCCATGCGAAGGCGGGGCGCCCCGCGGCCATCTGGGCGAAAATGAACTCGCTGGTCGATGCGACGATCATCGACAAGCTTTATGAGGCGAGCCAGGCCGGCGTGCAGATTCACCTCGTCATCCGCGGTATCTGCTGCCTGCGTCCGGGCATTCCGGGCCTTTCGGAAAATATCCGTGTGAAGAGCATTATCGGCCGCTTCCTCGAACATTCGCGTATCGTCTGCTTCGGCAACGGTCACGGGCTTCCCAACGACAAGGCCAAGGTCTATATCGCTTCGGCCGACTGGATGCCGCGCAATCTCGACCGCCGGGTCGAGGTGCTCGTCCCGATTCTGAACCCCACGGTGCACGATCAGGTGCTCGATCAGATCATGGTTGCCAATCTGAGGGACAACCAGCAGAGTTACGAATTGCAGGCCGACGGCGTCTATCGGCGAATCACCGTGCGGGAGGGCGATGAGCCCTTCAACGCCCATACCTATTTCATGAACAATGCGAGTCTTTCCGGGCGTGGCACCTCTCTCAAGAAAAACATCCCGCCCAAATTCGACATCAAGACGGGATAAGCCCGGCCGTCTGCGGATAGCGGAGGCTCTGTCGTGAGGAGCGGCAAACCCGGCGGGCGCGTCGGCATCGTCGATGTCGGATCGAACTCCGTGCGCCTCGTCGTCTATGCCGCGGCGGAGCGCAGCCCCGTCCTCGTCTTCAACGAAAAGGTCATGGCGGGCCTTGGCCGCTCGCTCGCTTCCACCGGGCGTCTGGACCCGAAAGGCATCGTCCGCGCGCTCGATGCGCTGCGCCGCTTCATGGCCCTGAAGGACCAGATCGGTGTGAAGACGCTGATCGTGGCCGCGACTGCCGCCGTCCGCGACGCGGAGGACGGCCCGGCCTTCCTTGCCCAGGCCGAAAAGATTTGCGGTTTCACGATCGATCTCCTCTCCGGCATGGACGAGGCGCGCCTCGCCGCGCAGGGCGTGCTCTCCGGCATCCCGGATGCTGACGGGCTGGTCGGCGATCTCGGCGGCGGCAGTCTCGAGCTTGTGCCCGTCGCGGACGGCAAGGCGGGGGCGGGCGCCACGCTGCCGCTCGGCCCCCTCAGGCTGATCGATCTCGCGCATGGAAGCCTTGCCGAGGCGGAAGCCGTAGTCGACCGTGCCCTGAGCGAGCAGAAGCTATTCAAGGAACATCAGGGCAAACGGCTTTACGCGGTGGGCGGCGTCTGGCGAAATCTCGCGCGCATTCACATGTCGCAGCGCAACTACCCGATCCATGTGCTGCATCATTATGTCATCCCCGCGCGCGACGCCTCGGAAATCTCGCGCGTGATCGAACGGCTGGGCCCGAAATCGCTGGCGCAGATACCGGATGTTTCGGAGCGCCGCGTCGAGGCGCTGCCCTTCGGCGCGCTGGTGCTCGACAAGCTGATCGGCGCCCTGAAGGCAAAGGAAGTCGTGATCTCGGCCTATGGCCTCCGCGAAGGCATTCTTTTCGATCGCCTCGACAAGAAGGAGCAGGCGAAAGATCCGCTGATCGCGGGCTGCGCCGATCTTGCCGGACGCCTCGCGCGCTTTCCCCAGCATGGCGACGAATTCTTCAAATGGACGGCGCCGCTTTTCGCGGAAGACGTTTTCGGTGAAACGCCCGGCGAGGCGCGGCTGCGCCATGCCGGCTGCATCCTTGCCGATATCGGCTGGTATGTGCATCCCGATTACCGCGCGCACCACGCGATGACGCAGATACTGCTCGCCCCCTTCTCGGGCATCGACCATCCGGGCAGGCTCTTCCTCGCCCGCGTCGGCTATCACCGGCATGAGGGCAGGGGCGAGCCGGAACTGCTCGGCAATCTCACGGGCTTCATCACCGAGCGGGAGCATGAACGCGCGCTGGTGCTCGGCCTCGCACTCCGCCTTGCCTTCACGCTCTCCGGCGCCACCATGGGCATGCTGCCGAAAACGCGCTTCGAAGTGTCGAAGAACACGGTGGCCCTTGTCGTGCCCAAGAAATATGAGGCTCTGCTCGGCGAGATCGTGTCGAAACGGCTGTCGGCACTCGCCCGCGCGCTCGGGCGCAAGGGCGATACGAGGGTGGGGAAGTAGAGGCCTACTTCCCGCCCGTCTCGATCAGCACGATCTTCTTTCCCTTGGCGCCGATGGCGAGTTCGCCGCGCTTCAGACGGAGCGCATCCTCGCCGAATATCTCGCGCCGCCAACCCTTGAGGGCAGGCACATCCGCCTCCTGATGGGCGGCGATGAGTTCGAGATCGGCGACATTGGCGACGAGCTTCTGCGCCACGTCATGCTCCTCGCATTTCTGCTTGAGCAGCACTTTCAGGAGTTCGACCAGCGGGCCGATGCCGGCGGGCAGCGGCTCTGGCCCTTCCACCACGGGAATGTCCTCGTCCTTCATGGCAAGGCCGCGTTCGATCGCTTCCATCAGGCTCGAGGCAGAGCGGCTGTTCGAGAAGCCCTTGGGCACGGCGCGCAGCGCATCGAGATCGGAGAGGCTCTTTGGCAGCTGCGTCGCGATCTCGTTGAGCGCGTCGTCCTTCATGATGCGGGAGCGGGGCATGTCGCGCTCCTGCGCCTGCCGCTCGCGCCAGGCCGCAATCTCGACCAGCACGGCAAGCCCCCGCGTGCCCCGGAACCTTCCCTTGAGCCGCTTCCAGGCATTTTCGGGCCGCATCGCATAGGTCTCGGGGTCCTGCAGGACCGCCATTTCCTCCGCCACCCAATGGACGCGCTTGGTCTGGGTCAGGCGCTTCGCCAGCACTTCATAGACGGTCCGGAGATAGGTGACGTCGGCCAGCGCATATTGAAGCTGCTTCTCGGTGAGCGGCCGCCGCGACCAGTCGGTGAAGCGAGAGGATTTGTCGACATTGCCCCCTGCGAGCTTCCGGACCAGCGTTTCATAGCCGATCGAGTCGCCGAAACCGCAGACCATGGCCGCGACCTGCGTATCGAACAGCGGATCGGGGATCGCATCCCCTTCATGGAAGAAGATTTCGATGTCCTGCCGTGCGGCATGAAAGACCTTCACGACCTTGCGGTTCTTCATCAGGGCATAGAAGGGCGCGAGATCGATATCCGGCGCCAGCGGGTCCACGATGAACTCGTCCTTCGGCCCGGCAAGCTGGATCAGGCAGAGGACCGGCCAGAAGGTCGAATCCCGCATGAACTCCGTGTCGACCGTGACATAGCCGGACCCCGAGAGCCGGTCACAGGCGGCCCTCAAGGCCTCATTCGTCGTAATAATTTCCATGCGCCGCTCTATAGCCGATCTCACCCAACCTGTCGCGGGTCGAGACAAGAGGGCGGGAGGGGCGGG
>PNMC01000108.1 GCA_013823365.1 Parvibaculum sp.
GGTCGAGATGGCGATGGACGCGCTTCGCTGCCCGGAAGGCGATGCCGATGTGTCGAAGCTCTCGGGCGGCGAGAAGCGCCGGGTGGCGCTGTGCCGCTTGCTGCTTGCCTCGCCCGACCTGCTGCTGCTCGACGAACCGACGAACCATCTCGACGCAGAATCGATCGCCTGGCTGCAGAACTATCTGAAGGAATATTCGGGCACGGTCGTCATGGTCACCCATGACCGCTATTTCCTCGACAATGTGACGGGCTGGATTCTCGAACTCGATCGCGGGTCGGGCATTCCCTACGAGGGCAACTACTCCTCATGGCTCGAACAGAAGGAAAAGCGGCTCGAGCAGGAAGGGCGGCAGGAAGAGGCGAAGCAGCGGACGCTGGCGCGCGAACTCGAATGGATCCGGCAGAGCCCCAAGGCGCGGCAGGCGAAATCCAAGGCGCGTATCAACGCCTATGACGAATTGCTCGCCGAGGCGGGCAAGCAGCAAGAGGGCAAGGCCCAGATCGTTATTCCGGCGGGGCCGCGGCTCGGCGGCAATGTCTATGAGGTGGAACACATCTCGAAGGGCTTCGGCGACCGGCTCCTGATCGACGACCTCTCCTTCAAGCTGCCGCCGGGCGGTATCGTCGGCGTGATCGGCCCGAACGGCGCCGGCAAGACGACGCTCTTCCGTATGCTGACGGGGCAGGAGAAGCCCGACAGCGGCACGCTGAAGATCGGCGAGACGGTGGTCATGGGCTATGTCGACCAGAGCCGCGATGCGCTCGATCCGAACAAGACGGTCTGGGAAGAAATCTCGGGCGGCACCGACATCGTGGAACTCGGCAAGACGACCATGCCGAGCCGTGCCTATGTCGGCTCGTTCAATTTCAAGGGATCGGACCAGCAAAAGAAGGTGGGGCTGCTTTCGGGCGGCGAGCGGAACCGCGTTCACCTTGCCAAGATGCTGAAGTCGGGCGCGAACCTGCTGCTGCTCGACGAACCGACCAACGATCTCGATGTGGAAACGCTGCGCGCGCTCGAAGATGCGCTGGTCGCCTTTGCCGGCTGCGCCGTGGTCATCTCCCATGACCGCTGGTTCCTCGACCGTATCGCCACCCATATGCTCGCCTTCGAGGGCGACAGCCATGTGGAGTGGTTCGAGGGGAACTATCAGGACTACGAAGAGGACAAGAAGCGCCGCCTCGGGCCGGAAGCGGAAATTCCGCACCGGATCAAATACAAGCGTTTCAGCCGCTGATCGGGACGCGAACCGGGCGTGGCGGCCCGGTTCCGTTGCGTTTTTGTGACGTTCTTCACCCTGCGTTAAGTCTGTGCACCCTAGATTTTCCTCTTCGAGGGGAATGGAGGGCGCATAGGCGCGGGCCGCATGGGGAATGCGGCATTTCGCGCTGGCGTGGGTCGACGCGGCATGAGTGACGCGAAGAAGCAAGATTGGGATATGGAGGCGATCGTGCTGGAGGCGGTGAACCGCCTGCCGGGCGGCTTCGTCATTTTCGGTCCCAATCACGAAATCCTTCTTTCCAACTCGCGGAACGAAAGCGATTTCCCGTTCACCAATCAGGCGCTTCGCGAGGGAAAGACCTATGTCGAAGCGGCCTATGCCGGCGTCAAGGCCGTGGTGCCGGGCTTTTCGGACGAAGAGGCATGGGCGACGGCAAGCGCCATTACCGGGGCGCTGGAGAGAGGCGAACCCGTCGAGCTCCAGACGCATCTCGGCACGACGATGCAGGTGGTGGAGCTTCCGCTGTCTTTCGGCGGCTGGGTGGCGGTGGGCGCCGATGTGACGGCGCTGCGCGAGCGCGAACGGGAACTGAAAAAGGCGCGCAAGGAGGCGGAAGCGGCCAATGAAGCGAAGTCCGCATTCCTCGCCAATATCAGCCATGAAATCCGCACGCCGCTGAACGGCATTCTCGGCATGGCGCAGCTCATGGCGGCGTCCGATCTGACACCGGAGCAGCGCGACCAACTCGACACGATCCTCGACAGCGGCAAGACGCTGATGGCGATCCTGAACGATGTACTCGACCTCTCCAAGATTGAGGCCGGCAAGTTCGACATCTCGCCGATCGACAACGATCTCGGGCATCTGCTGCGCCGCCTCGAGAAGCTCTGGGCGCCGCGCGCGATGGAAAAGGGCCTCGCACTCACGCTCAATATCGATCCGGAGGCTGCGACCTTTCTCCGCTTCGATCCCGTGCGCGTACGCCAATGCGTTTCGAATCTGGTTTCGAATGCGATCAAGTTCACCGATCAGGGCGAGATCACCGTCTCCGCCTTCGCGGCGCCGGCGGAAGACGATTATTTCGATGTTTGCATCCGCGTGTCCGACACGGGAATCGGCATGGATGCGGCGACACTCGACAAGCTGTTCGCGCCTTTCACGCAGGCAGATGCCTCAACCTCGCGGCGCTATGGCGGCACGGGGCTTGGCCTTTCGATCAGCTGCAAGCTTGCCGAGCTGATGGGCGGCGGCGTATCGGTCGAGAGCGAACCGGGCAAAGGCTCTTCCTTCACGCTTGCGTTCCGCGCTGCGCTTGGCCGCCGGTCCGACGAGGCGCCGGCGGAAGCGGATGTGGACAAGACGGGCGGTGTGCGCTGGGCGAAGGGGCTCACGATGCTGCTCGTGGACGATCACGCGCTGAACCGGAAGGTGGCGCGGCTTTTCCTCGAGCCGCTCGGCATTACCATCATCGAAGCGGAGAACGGCGAGGAAGCGATCCGCTGGCTGCAGACGAGAGATTTCGATCTTGTGCTGCTCGACATGCATATGCCGGTGATGGACGGGATGACCGCGCTTCGCCATATCCGTCAGCATGAGGTGCAGGCGATCCGCGATGTGCCGGTGATCGCGCTGACGGCGGACTCGCTCGGGCCGGAAAATACGCGCTACAGCGAGATGGGCGCCGATGGCTATGTCGGCAAGCCGATCGATCATCGCGAGCTGATCGTCGAGATCGGCCGGGTGCTCGAAACGCGGTATGGCCGGGCGCCTGCGCCGAAGGCCGCCTTTCCGGATCTGAGGCAGGCGGGCGCCTGAGCGCTCAGCCGGGCAGGCCTGCGCCGATATCGATGAAGCGCTCTGCCTCGCGGCATTCGAAGCAGAATTTCCCTGCCGCTTCGTGGCGGTCCGACATCCCGAAACCCTCGGCGATGCCGAGAATGAGGCGGGTGCCGGATGCGCGGTCCAGCATGGGAAACTGGGTGAGTTCGACCGGCTCGCGATAGCCATCGAGATGGGCGATGTCCTTGCCGATCCATCGTCCGCAAGGATGCGGGCCGAACATCAGCTCCATCGATTTTCCGGCATGGAACCGGTGCTCTTCGGGAACGAAGTCGGCATAGCTCAGGCCGCGCAGGTCGATGCCGAGGGCGTCGCGGATTGTCTGTCCGGCAAGACGGAAGACGAGGCGGCGTTCCGCTTCGCCGGTGAATTCGACGAGATAGATGTCGTTGAGAAAGGGGGCGAGGCTCTCCGGGCGGAAGTCCGACTTGTCGGGGATGAAGCCCTGTTTCGGAATCGCGGCCCAGGCTTGCTGAAAGGCAAGACTTCGCGCCGATCGCTTGCGCGGCGGACAGGATTTCGTCTCTTCCCTGCGGGCGGCCTCGATACGCACGGCCATGCCTTTTCGTTACAACGATGGAACGGGGCGATTGTGGCGGGGGGATGTTAACAGGCGTTGAACGGACGGCGGCGTGCGGTGCGGCCCGCGCAAAAGAAAACGGCGCGCTCCGGTGAAGCGCGCCGTCAAACAGGGAGTGGCCCCGGATCAGTTCGCGGCAGTGACGCCGATATCCTCGCCCGCCTCGACGCGGCCGATCTGCGTCCGCAGATGCTGGAGAAGCGCATCGAAATTGCCGCCATTGGTGCGGATGACGCTGGTGAAGGCCGAGCGCTGCTCCTGGGCGAGCCAGACGCCGACGACATTGACGTCGAAAATCTTGTAGCCGCCATCCTTCTGCACCAGCCACCAATCGACCGAGACGGGCTGGCGGCCCGTGGTGAAGCGGATTTCGCTCTGCACGATGGCCTGGTTCTCGCCGCGCTCGCGCGCGCCGAGAATGGTGAGCTTCTCGTTGTTGTAGTCGGTGAGGCGCGTCACATAGACCTTGACGATGAAATTCTCGACAAGCTCGCGATATTCAGTGCGCTGCGCCTCGTTCGGCGTCCGCAGATACTGGCCGAGCGCGAAGGCCGCGATGCGGTCCATATCGGCGTTGTTGTTGAGCAGGGTGCGGAAGGCCACTTCGCGCTCTTCCGGGCTTGCCGATTTGTCGCTGATGATGGCGATCGCTTCTTCGGAAACGGTTTCGACGAAAGCAATAGCCTCCTGCGTGGAAGCACTGGCAGGCGCGGCCGCGAATGCGAGGCAAATCGCCAACGGCGCCGCGAGCATGCGCAAGGAAAGACCACTCATCATCGCAGACATCGAAACTCTCCTGACCCGTTCTGTCCCGGTGGACATGCCCGCACTCGTTGTGCGGGCAATGCCTCAATAACGCATGCCGGGAGTGTTGGGTTCGTTTGTGTCGAAATTTAGGTTGTCGATATCCGGCAGATCGTCGAAATCCCGCTGGCCGTTCGCGATCTCGTTGTTGCGAATCTGGCGGTAGAGATTGCGGACCGTGGCGTAGTGATCCACCGATGTGCGCTCGATCTGGTCGAGCGTATCGAGGCTGCGGGCGCGCTGGTCGATGCCGTTCACGGCGAAGCGGATTAGCGGAACGGTACTTGACCGGTCCCAGTAAATATAAGTGAGCGGGTCGAAGAACTGGTCGACGACGAAGCCCGTCAGATCGCGGGGCGGGGCGGGGCCAAGAACCGGCACGAAGAGATAGGGGCCCTCGGGCGTGCCATAGACGGCGAGCGTCTGGCCGAAATCCTCGCTGTGCTGGGGAAGGCCCCAGCCCGCGGCCGGATCGAAAAGGCCGAGCAGGCCGACAGTCGTGTTGATGCCGAAGCGGCTGGCGGTGGTGCCCGCACGGTCCCACTCGCCCTGCAGCAGGTCGTTTGCGAGGATCACGGGGCTGCGCAGATTGTCGAGGAAATTGCGCACGCTGTCGCGGCCCGGTTCCGGCACGACGCCGTCATACCAGGTGGCCACGGGCTTCAGCAGGATCGTGTCGAAGAACTTGTTGAGCTCGAAGAAGTAGCGGTTCATCGGCTCAAGCGGGTCATTCTCGCCGTCGGAGGCCGCGATGTCCTGCGCCTGCGCAATAGCGACCCCGCCCGGCGCCGCCAGGCTGAGTGATGCAGCGAGAAGAGCTGCGAAGCAAAACCGAGCCGCTGCCATGCCGCGCTCCAGCGAAAGTTTCATGAAATCCGCCCCCGATATTCCTTGTCCGGTCCTTTGGGTCACGCCGCAGCGGCCCGACCGGCGCCCGCTGCGAGCATTCCGCACGCAGATTAAAACCTGATAAACGACGGGGAAATTCACGGATTTCCGCCGATTCCCGCGTTTCGGCGGTGTTCCTAGCTAGCACATGACGCTTGCGTTAACCAGCCGGGCGGTTCGGGGACGAGAAACGAATCCACCCAGCGTGGCGAAAATGTAGCGTTCGCCCGGAAAAAGGCGTTTGTAAACACATAAAGATATGTTTATATCCTTCGCGAAACTTGGCGGAGCGAGAGCCGATGGAACATCTTCTGGCAGGGTTGAGGGCGGCGGGCGAGCCTACGAGGCTTCGCTTGCTGGCGCTGCTCGCGCGGGGCGAACTGACCGTGACGGAGCTCACCCAGATTCTGCGCCAGAGCCAGCCCCGGGTCAGCCGCCATCTGAAGCTGCTCTGCGAGGCGGGGCTTCTGGAGCGTTTTCGCGAGGGGAGCTGGGTGTTCTACCGGCTGGCCGGTGCCGGCCAGGTGGCGGAACTTGCCGAGGTGTTGAGCGGGCTTATCCCGCAGGAAGATATCGTGATCGCGCGCGACCTGGAGCGGCTGGAAGCCGTGCGGGCGGTGCGGGCGGAGAAGGCGGCGGCCTATTTCCGCGCGAATTCTGGCGAGTGGAACCGGATCCGCTCTCTTTATGTACCGGAAGACAAGGTCGAGCAGGCGATGGCCGACCTCGGCGCGCGGGAGGGGCTCGGCTTCGTCGCCGATCTCGGGACCGGCACGGGACGCATGCTGGAACTTTTCGGGCCGATGGCGAAGGCGGGGCTCGGGATCGATCTCAGTCCGGAAATGCTGGCGCTGGCCCGGGCGCAGCTCGACCGCCCGGAGCTGCAGCATTGCTCGGTCCGGCAGGGCGATCTTTACGATCTGCCGCTACAGGATGAGAGCGCCGATCTCGTGACGCTGCATATGGTGCTGCACTTCCTGGACGATCCGGCGGCCTCGATTGCCGAGGCGGCGCGCGTATTGAAGCCGGGCGGGCGGCTGCTGATCGCCGATTTCGCGCCGCATGAACTCGACTATCTGCGCGAGAGCCATGCCCATCGCCGCCTCGGCTTCACGGATAGCGAAGTTGCCGGCTGGCTGTCGGAGGCGGGCCTGTCCATGGGCGAGACGCGGACCATGCCGCCCGAAGGCGGCGAGGACGCGAAGCTGACGGTGCAGATATGGGTGGCGGACAAGGCCGGCAAGACAAGCGGCCAGACGGTGCGCGCGAATGAATTCGAGGGAGCGAAGTAGGAGATGACGAAAGCGCATAAGCCGGAGAGGACGGAGCGGACGAAAGTATCGTTCGAGTTCTTTCCGCCGAAGACACCGGAGATGGAGGAGACCCTGTGGAAGTCGATCCGCAGGCTCGAACCGCTGCGTCCGGAATTCGTGTCCGTCACCTATGGCGCGGGCGGCTCCACGCGCGAGCGCACCCATGCGACGGTGAAGCGGATTCACGACGAGACGACGCTCGAACCTGTGGCGCATCTGACCTGCGTCGGTGCATCGCGCGCGGAAGTGGATGACGTGATCCGTGCCTATTGGGACGCCGGCATCCGCCATATCGTGGCGCTGCGCGGCGACATGCCCGAGCTTGGCGCGCCTTACCAGGCGCACCCGGATGGCTATCAATCGACGCCGGAGCTGATTGCAGGTATCCGCCGGATTGCGGATTTCGACGTGATCGTTTCCGCCTATCCCGAGAAGCACCCGGAATCGGCCTCGCTCGAAGCCGATATCGAATTGCTGAAGCGAAAGGTCGATGCGGGCGCGACGCGGGCGATCACGCAGTTCGTGTTCGACACGGACCGGCATGTCCGCTTTCTCGAAAAGGTGCGCAAGGCCGGCATCGAGGTGCCGGTGGTGCCGGGGATCATGCCGACCACGAATTTCAAGGGCACGAAGCGCATGGCCGAGCGCTGCGGTGCCAGCATTCCGAAATGGCTTGATGACTACTATATCGGGCTCGACGACGATCTCGGCACGCGCAAGCTCATCTCGGCCTATGTGGCGGCGGAGCAGGTGAACAGGCTGCGCGGCTACGGCTTCGACCGTTTCCATTTCTACACGCTCAATCAGGCAGACCTGACTTTCGCAATCTGCCATGTGCTGGGCCTGCGGCCGCAATCCGTGCCGGCCGAAGTTGCAACCGTTTGATTTGTCCTGGAGGACGCAAGATGAGCCATCCAAAGACACGCGAAGAACGCATCGCCCATCTCAAGGAAGAGGTGAAGAAGCGCGTGCTCATTCTCGATGGCGCGATGGGCACGATGATCCAGCGCTACAAGCTGCAGGAAGCGGACTATCGCGGCGAGCGCTTCAAGGATCATGGCAGCGACGTGAAGGGCAATAACGAGCTGATCTCGCTGGTGCAGCCGGACATTCTGCGCGACATCCATCTGCAGTATTATCGCGCGGGCGCCGACATCGCCGAGACCAACACGTTCGGTGCCACGCGCATCGCGCAGGCGGACTACCACATGGAAGATCTCGCCTATGAAATGAATGTGGCAAGCGCGCGGATTGCCCGCGAGGCGGCGGACATCTGCGAGAAGGAAGAGCCGGGCCGCGTCTGCTATGTGGCGGGCGTGCTCGGACCGACGAACCGGACGGCCTCGATCTCGCCGGATGTGAACGATCCGGGCTTTCGCAATGTCGATTTCGACAAACTCTATGTCGCCTATCAGGAGGCGACGCGCGGGCTGATCGAGGGCGGAGCGGACATCATTCTGGTGGAGACGATCTTCGATACGCTGAACGCCAAGGCGGCGCTTTATGCCGTGGAAGATGTGTTCGAGCAGGACGGCATCGAACTGCCGATCATGATTTCCGGCACGATCACCGACATGTCGGGGCGGCTCCTTTCCGGCCAGACGCCGGAGGCCTTCTGGAATTCGGTGCGGCATGTGGAGCCTTTCTCCATCGGTCTTAATTGCGCGCTTGGCGCGAAGGAGATGCGCCAGCATATCGACACGCTGTCGCGCGTGACGGATACGCTCGTTTCCGCGCATCCGAATGCCGGCTTGCCGAACGAGATGGGAGAATATGACGAGAGCCCGGAACAGATGTCGAAGCTTGTCGGCGAGTTCGTTTCGTCGGGGCTTGTGAATATTCTCGGCGGGTGCTGCGGGACGACGCCGGATCACATCCGCGCGATCGCCGAAGCCTCGAAGGGCGGCACGCCCCGAGAGATTCCCGAGATCGAAAGGCGGATGCGGCTGTCGGGGCTTGAGCCTTTCGCAGCGGACTGACGAGCCAGAATTAGAGAACGAC
>PNMC01000109.1 GCA_013823365.1 Parvibaculum sp.
GGGCTTTGCGGCCTACAAGCCAGGCGACATCTGGCAGGTACCTTATCTGCCGCTCGACCCGAAGGATCTCGGCCGCACCTATGAATCGATCATCCGGGTGAACAGCCAGTCCGGCAAGGGCGGCGTGTCGTACCTCCTCGAAACGGAGTATGACCTTCGGCTGCCGCGCCGATTGCAGGTCGAGTTCAGCCAGGCCGTGCAGAAAGTGACCGATGACAGCGGCAAGGAAGTGCGCGCCGCCGACATCTGGGCGATCTTCGAACGGGAATATATCACGCGGGCGGAGCCCCTCGAATATGTCTCGCATACGCTGTTCGACGAGGGTGGCAAGCAGGGCGTGAAAATCCGTATACGGCGCTTCGGCAAGGAGGAGCAGCTCGAAGGGTTCGGCAACGGGCCGATCGATGCGGCGATGGCGGCGCTGAAACTCGGCATCGAGCTGCGCCACTATGAAGAACACTCGATCGGCTCCGGCACGGACGCGAAGGCGGTCGCCTTCATGGAAGTGGCGGACCCCGAGCATGCGGGCGATCTTTTCGGCGTCGGGATCGATGCGAATATCATCACCGCGTCCTACAAGGCGATGATTTCGGCGGCGAACCGGGCGGCCTCGCGGCGGCCCAAGGAAGAATGGACGCGGCTTTGCGGCGGCGGGCAGTAAGAGGCCAAAAGCGGCCCCTCTGCCCGAAGAAGAAGCGCCATCAAGTTGTCACACGGGGCCGGACGCCGGTCCCTCAAGGCCCTGCCCGGTATCGGGTGGGGCCTTTTTCTTTCCGTAATGTAGTCCAAAAGAATCCTCTTGGAGCAGCACCTCCGCAAGCCTACATTAATTGTTGCGCTGCAACATAGGCGCGGGGGAGGACCGGGTGTGGGGCGATAGCGCTCCGCCAGTCCGTTGGAGAGGTTCGAGAGTGCTGTACCATTTCTATGAACTCAATCATGCCGCCATCGCCCCTTTCCGCGCCGCCGCGGAAGTGAGCCTCTGGGCGCTTCGCCACCCGCTCAATCCCTTTGCCGAATCCGTGACCCACAAGACGCTCGCAGCGGCGATCGATGTGTTCGAGTCGACAACGAGGCGCTACGGCAAACCGGAATTCGGCCTGCACGAAACGGAAGTGAACGGCCGGCCCGTGCCCGTGACCGAACGGATCGTCTGGGAGCACCCCTTTTGCAAGCTTATCCATTTCGAACGCGAGCCCTCCGCGATGAAGGGCGTTGCGCCCCAGCAGAAGCTCCTGATCGTCGCGCCGCTCTCCGGCCATTATGCGACGCTGCTGCGCGGCACGGTGGAAGCGATGCTGCCCTTTCATGAGGTCTACATCACCGACTGGGAAGATGCGCGCAAGGTTCCGCTGACCGAAGGTGCCTTCGATCTCGACGACTATATCGATTATGTGATCGACATGTGCCACGCGCTGGGGCCGGATCTCCACCTCCTCGCGGTCTGCCAGCCTTCGGTGCCTGTCTTTGCCGCCGTTGCGGTGATGCATGACAATGACGATCCCTATGTGCCGCTCAGCATGACGCTGATGGGCGGGCCGATCGACACGCGCGAAAGCCCGACGGAAGTGAACCGGCTCGCGACGGAGCGCGGGACCGAGTGGTATGAGCGCAACGTCATCACCTCCGTGCCCTGGCCGCATCCGGGCGTGATGCGCCGTGTCTATCCGGGCTTCGTGCAGCTTTCAGGCTTCATGGCGATGAACCTCGACCGCCACATGGATGCGCATTGGAGCTATTTCGACCATATGGTCGAAGGCGACGGCGACTCCGCCGAAAAACACCGCGAGTTTTACGACGAGTATCTTTCCGTCATGGACATGACGGCGGAGTTCTATCTGCAGACGGTGGACGAGGTCTTCGTGAAGCACTCGCTGCCGAAGGGCGAGTTTTCCCATCGCGGCAAGACCGTACGCCCGGCGGCAATCACCAAGACGGCGCTGATGACGGTCGAGGGCGAGAAGGACGATATTTCCGGCGTCGGCCAGACCAAGGCCGCGCACAGGCTCTGCTCCAATCTGCCGGAAAAGATGAAGACCCATTGGGAACAGCCGGGCGTCGGCCATTACGGTGTGTTCAACGGGTCGCGCTGGAAAAGCGAAATTGCGCCGCGCGTGCGCGAATTCATGGCGCAGCATGGAAAGCGATAGGCTGCTGCCTATTTCGCGAAGATCTGCGCCTCGTCCTGGAACGATTTGAATTCGAGCGCATTGCCCGAGGGATCGCGAAAGAACATGGTCGCCTGTTCGCCGGGAAGCCCCTTGAAGCGGATATGCGGCTCGATCTCGAAGCGGATACCTGCCTCGCCGAGCCTTACGGCGAGGTCATGCCATTCCTGCCAGCCAAGGATCAGGCCGAAATGGGGAACGGGAACATGATCGCCATCGACCTCGTTGTTCGCGGCGTCGCTGCGCTCGCGCGGTGGCGCGAGATGGGCGACGATCTGGTGTCCGTGAAGATCGAAGTCCACCCATGTCTCGTCGGAGCGGCCTTCCGGGCAGCCGAGCAGTTGCCCGTAAAATTCTCTGGCGCTTGACAGATCGTGGACCGGGAAAGCGAAATGAAATCGTGGCATCCTTGTCATGATTCGACCCTATCTCTCTTGCCTTCGGACCAGACCGTCGTCATCGCCCGCCGGGTGCGGGCATTGGGCTCGACCGTATTATGAACAAACCCGTGAAGCCTGCCTCGCTCCATCTCGACTATATCCAGATCGACGGCCGGGCAGTGCCCGTGACCATACGTCATAACCCGAGGGCGAAGCGCATGATCGTGCGCGTCGACCTTGCGGCCGGCTCCGTCCAGGTGACGGCGCCCTCCCGGCGCAGCGTCGGGAAGGCGCTTCTTTTCGCGCGCGAGCAGCGCGACTGGATCGCCGAACGTCTCGGCCGGGTGCCGCCGCCGGTGCCCTTCCGGAACGGCGCGCATATTCCCTATCGCGGCAAGGAACATGTAATCCGCTATGTGGGCGTGCGGCGCGAGGATGCGCTGGCGCGGGGGCCCGTGTGGCGGGTGCGCAGCACGGATACGGAGGCACTGCCCGAAATCCGGGTCACCGGCCATCCCGATTTCGTGCAGCGGCGCGTGACCGACTGGCTCAAGGGCAAGGCGCGGGACGAACTCAACGAGCGCGCGCTTTTCTATGCCGAACAGTTCGATGTGCGGCCCTCGCGCATCACCGTGCGCGACACGACCACGCGCTGGGGCTCATGCTCGCCGTCGCGTGCGCTTTCCTTTTCCTGGCGGCTCATTCTCGCGCCGTCCTATGTGCTCGACTATGTGGCGGCCCATGAGGTGGCGCATATCCGGCATATGAATCACGGGCCGCGCTTCTGGGCGCTGGTCGCCGAGGCGATCCCGAATTACGAGCCGGCCAAGCGCTGGCTGGAACTCAACGGGCCGGGGCTCCACCGCTTCGGCGCCGACCCTCTGGGTATTTTCGCGGGGGGCCGCGGAAATCAACACCCGGCCCGATGAGGCTTTCGCCCGGCACGGCGGCGTTCACCGTGTTCCTTGCGGCGCTGACGGCGGTGGGTCCGCTGTCGACGGATATGTATCTGCCGTCGTTGCCGGCCATCGCCGAAACCTTCGGCGCCTCGACGGGCGCGACGCAGCTCACCCTGAGCGTGCATCTGATCGGCTTTGCGGGCTCGCAGCTCTTCTACGGGCCGCTCGCCGACCGCTATGGCCGCCGGCCCGTGCTGCTTGGCGGTTTCGTGCTCTACATGATCGGCTGCTTCGTTTCGCTTTTCGTGGCTTCCATCGACCAACTCATTGCGGCGCGTGCGCTGCAGGCGGTGGGCGGCGGCGCCTCGGTGGTGCTCGCCCGCGCCATCGTGCGCGACCTTTATGAGGGACCGGAGGCCGGCCAGATGCTTGCCAAGATGGCGGCTATCATGGGGCTCGTACCCGCCGCCGCACCGATGCTGGGCGGCATTGTGGAAGATTTCTTTGGCTGGAAGGCGAATTTCATCGCCATGGGCGCCTTCGGCGCGGTGCTCGCCATCATGGTCGTGACCAGCCTCGACGAAACGCTGCCGCCCGCGCGGCGGCGGAGTGCGGCACCGGCGGCGATCCTCGCCAACTACCGCCACCTGCTGACCGACCGGCGCTACCTCAAATATCTCGCCGTCGCCTGCGCAGCCTTCAGCGGGCTTTTCGCCTTCATCTCCGGCTCGTCCTTCGTGTTGCAGCGGGAGTTCGGCCTGTCGCCCGTCGCCTATGGGCTTTGTTTCGCTGCGATGGCCGGCGGCTATGTCTCGGGCTCGCTTGGCGGCGCAAGGCTGGTACGGCAGCTTGGCGTCGACGCGACACTGCGCATCGGAGGGTTCTGCGCCGCGCTGGGCGGCCTTCTCATGCTGACTGCGCTGTCGGTGGTGCCATCCGCCCTCGCCATCGTGCTGCCGGTCATGATCTACAGTTTCGCCGTCGGGCTCTCCATGCCGCAGGCCATGGCCGGCGCGCTCACACCTTTCCCCGACATGGCGGGGACGGCATCCTCGCTGCTCGGTTTCCTGCAGGCGATGGCGGGGGCGCTTGCGGGCATCTATGTCGGGCATGGCGTCGATGATGGCGCGATGGCGATGGCCGGCACGGTCGCGGCGATGGGGGTGCTGACCTTCGCGGTGACGCAGATCGGGCGGCGCTCCGGCGAAAGCGGGAGCTAGCGCCGTCCGCCGGGCTGGAGAAGCGGGCGGCTATCAGCGCCGCTGCCGCCGATGCCGAAGAGGCGCTCGAAGAAGCCGGGCTGTTCCCATTCATAAGTGTCGGGAGCGGTGCCCGTAAGGCCTGTAACGGGAGAGGGCGCCGGTTCATAGGCCAGGATTTCGGCGGGTACGGCATCCGGCAGTTCGGCGACAGGAACGCCTTCCTGCGTGCGCGTCATGAACACATTCCAGATGCGTGCGGGCAGCGTGCCGCCGGTGACCTGCTTCATGGGCTTGCCGTCGTCATTGCCGACCCAGACGCCGACGACGAGATCGGCCGAATAACCGACGAACCAGGCGTCGCGGAAATCCTGGCTGGTGCCTGTCTTGCCGGCGACGGGGCGATCCGGCAGCGTGGAATTGCGACCGGTGCCATAGACCATGACCGCCTTCATCATGTTGTTCATATAGGCGATGGAGCGTTCATCCGCGATACGGCCGATGCCCGAGCCCTGACGGCGGTAAAGCTCCTCGCCATTTTCGGCGCGGACCTCCTCGATGCCATGCGGGATGACGCCGTAACCGCCATTGGCGAAGGCGGCATAGGCGGCGGTCAGTTCGAGCAGGTTGACGCTGCCGGTGCCGAGCGAGATCGAGAGGTTCGCCGGCATCTCGTCCTGCAGGCCGAGGCGGCGGGCCGTCGCGATCACATTGCGGACGCCGACCTCATGCGCGACCTGAACGGCGACCGTATTGATCGATTTTGCGAGCGCCGTGCGCAGCGTCATCTCGCCTTCGAAGCGGCCGGAGTAATTGGAGGGCGACCAGCCGCCATAGGTGACGGGGCGGTCGACGCGAAGCGTGTCGGGTGTATAGCCGCGTTCCATGGCGGTGAGAAAGATCACCGGCTTGAACGCCGAGCCCGGCTGGCGCTTTGCCTGCACGGCACGGTTGAACTGGCTTTGCGCATAGGACTTGCCGCCAACCATGGCGCGCACCGCGCCATCGGGCGTCATGGCGACGAGGGCTGCCTGGCTCACATCGAGGGCGGCGCCTTCGCTGGCCAGTACTTCGGCGATGATCCGCTCTGCCTCACGCTGCAGGTCCGGGTCGATGGTGGCCATGACGCGGACATCGGTGTCGGGCTTGCCCGCATAATCGGGCAGGGCTTCGGCGATCCAGTCCACGAAATAATTGATCGATCCGCGAGCGGCATAGCCTTGGAGGGTGGCGGGCGCCGTGCTGCCGAGCGCGGCATCTTCCGGCGCGATATAGCCGGCGGCGACCATGTTCTGCAGCACGATGCGGGCGCGATCGCGCGCTAGGTCTATGTCGTTGGTCGGCGAATAGCGGGAGGGCGCCTTGAGGAGGCCGGCGAGCATGGCGGCCTCGGGCAGGGTGAGCGCGCGGGCGGGCTTGCGGAAATAGCGCTCGGAGGCCGCTTCGAGACCATAGGCGCCACCGCCGAAATAGACGCGGTTCAGATAGAGCGTCAGGATTTCGTCCTTGGTGAAGCGCAGTTCAAGCCAGACGGCGAGCACCATTTCCTCGATCTTGCGCGAGAGCGTGCGGTCGGGCTTGAGGAAGACGTTCTTTGCGAGCTGCTGGGTGATGGTCGAGCCGCCCTGCACATAAGCCCCGGCGCGCCAGTTCACCACCATGGCGCGGGCAAGGCCGATCGGATCGATACCGAAATGGCGGTAGAAGCGGCGGTCTTCGGTGGCGAGCACGGCGAGCGGCACATGGGGCGGAAGGTCCGCAACCGTGGTGAAGCCGCCGGTGAGATCGCCGCGATGGCTGAGCACCTCGCCATCGGTCGCGACGATCGAGATCGACGGCGTGTGGCGCATGTCGTAGAGGCCGGACGTATCGGGCAGGTTGAGCCCGTACCAGAAGAGCAAGCCGCCAAAGGCGATCATGCCCCAGAGGCCGAGAACGACGGCGCCATAGGCGATATGGCCGAGCAGCGTGCGGCCATGGATGAGGGCCTTGCGCGAGCCGATGCGCTCACCCGCGCTTATGCGGGGAGCGGGCTTGCGGGCGGAGGACTTTTTCGCGGCAGGCTTTGCGGAAACGGATTTCTTCGGCGCCTGTTTCTGGGGGGCGGGCTTTTTGGGCGCGGGCTTCCGGCGCGGACCTTCGCCCGCGAAGGTCGGCTCGATGCGGCGAAAACCGCGATCTTCCCAGTCATCCTCGTCCCAGCGTCCCATGTCGCCGTCTTCGTCCGCCTGCAGTTCCGCCAGAATATCCGAATTCGCGCCAACGCCGAGACGCACGGGGCCGAGACCGGCGCGGCGGACAAGCCTCAGGCCCGCATCGCTTTCTTCCGCGCCGCGATCCCCTCGCGCTGTCCTGGCCTTACGGGACGACATGACAAGCTGCCTTTCGCGCCGCGTCTTCGGGCGAATCGCCCGAACGCTATGCCCCCGTGCCGAAGCTAGACAGCGATGGTTAACGCGCTGTTAACGTTTTCCTTGTGTGCGTCAGATATCGAGATTGGCCACCGAAAGCGCGTTTTCGCGGATGAAGTCGCGGCGCGGCTCCACCACATCGCCCATGAGCTTGACGAAGAGGTCGTCCGCCTCGTCGAGCTCGCGGATCTTCACCTGCAGCAGCGAGCGGGCATCCCGGTCGAGCGTCGTCTCCCAGAGCTGGTCGGGGTTCATCTCCCCGAGGCCCTTGTAGCGCTGGACGGTATTGCCCTTGGAGCCTGCGGCCATCACGGCTTCGAGAAGCTGCGAGGGCGAGCGGATCGCATGAGCATCGTCCTTTCGGCGGAGTGTCGCGGCCTTCACATAGACTTCCTGCAGATGCCCGGTATAGCCGTCGAGGCGGCGCGCATCGGCGCTCGCGATGAGCGGGCCGTCGATCAGCACTTCCTCGCGGACGCCGCGCACTTCGCGCGCAAAACGCAAGCCGCCATCTTCCGTTGCCTCGCCGGTCCAGCCGCGCTCGGTTTCTTCCGAGAGGAGATCGAGGCGGCGCGCAATATAGGCCGCCGCCGCCGTCGCCTGTTCAGGCTCGGCCAGGGCCTTCGGATTCAGCGCACCCGCAATTGCCGCCTGCTCGACCACGAAATGCGGATATTTGCCGGGGATGCCGTCAAGCACGGTGCGGATGGCGCGCGCCTTGGCGACGATGTCCTGAAGGTCGGGGCCGGCGCGCTGCGAGCCGTCATGCAGCGTCAGCACCATGTCCTCGATGCCTGTCGAAACGAGGAAGTCGGCAAGCGCCTTCTCGTTCTTCAGATAGGTCTCCGACGAACCGCGGCGCACCTTGTAGAGCGGCGGCTGCGCGATATAGAGATGGCCGCGCTCGATCACTTCCGGCATCTGGCGATAGAAGAAGGTGAGGAGCAGCGTGCGGATATGGGCGCCGTCGACGTCGGCGTCCGTCATGATGATGATCTTGTGGTAGCGGAGCTTCTCGATGTTGAAATCGTCGCGGCCGATGCCCGTTCCGAGCGCGGTGATGAGCGTGCCGATTTCGTTCGACGACAGCATCTTGTCGAAGCGGGCGCGTTCGACATTGAGGATCTTGCCGCGGAGCGGCAGCACGGCCTGATTGGAACGGTCACGCGCCTGCTTGGCGGAGCCGCCGGCCGAGTCGCCCTCGACGATGAAGAGTTCGGATTTCGCGGGATCGCGCTCCTGACAATCGGCAAGCTTGCCGGGCAGGCTCGATACATCGAGCGCGCCCTTGCGCCGTGTCAGCTCGCGCGCCTTGCGGGCGGCCTCGCGCGCGGCGGCGGCTTCCACCACCTTGGTCACGATCTGGCGGGCTTCCGCGGGATGCTCCTCGAGCCAGGTCGAAAGCGCGTCATTGACATAGCTTTCGACGACGGGGCGCACTTCGGAGGAGACGAGCTTGTCCTTCGTCTGGGACGAGAATTTCGGATCGGGCACTTTCACCGAGAGGACGCAGGTAAGACCTTCGCGTGCATCGTCGCCCGTGAGGTTCACCTTTTCCTTTTTCGCG
>PNMC01000110.1 GCA_013823365.1 Parvibaculum sp.
ACCGCGCTGATCGATACCGGCAGCCGCATGGACGAAGTCATCTTCGAAGAGTTCAAGGGCACGGGTAACTCGGAAATCATTCTCGACCGCAAGATCGCCGACAAGCGCGTCTTCCCGGCGATGGATATCCTCAAGTCCGGCACCCGCAAGGAAGAACTGCTGGTCGAGAAGGGCCAGCTCTCCAAGATGTATGTGCTGCGCCGTATCCTCAATCCGATGGGCACGGTCGATGCCATCGAGTTCCTGATCGACAAGCTCAAGCAGACGAAGAACAACAGCGAATTCTTCGACAGCATGAATACGTGATCGCCGCGCGCGAGCGGGGAGAGACAAGGGCGGTCCGGCGGGCCGCCCTTTTTTCGTGGGAACCGTAAATTCCAGACAGGTGCTCAGACGAGCTTCAAGCCGCCATGCTTCGCGAAATGACGAAAGTCTGCGTCGCGGGTAATGAGCGGCACGTCATGGTCGATGCATGATTGAGCGATCATTGCGTCCGGGAGCCGCGCGCGGAGCTTGCGCGCGATGAGCTGCGCGCGAAGTTCGCCCACGCGAATCCAGAAACCGTCACCGAGCTCGAAGCAGGGCAGGCGCTTCACGAGGTCGGCAAGGTGGCCGGGAAGTTTCGGATCGGACAGTAGTTCGGACAGGACCACCGGCGAGATCACGACGTCGCCGGATGCCAGCGCTTCGTCGAGATGATCGACATCGGCGCCACCGAGATTTCCGATATAGGCAATCAGCGTCGAACTGTCGGCGGCGATCATTTCGATGCCGGCAAGTCGCGATCCTCACGCAAGGCGTCGAGGTCGATCGTGAAGCGAAAGCTGCCACGCAGGCTGCGCAATTCCTGCTGGGCGCGGAGCGCGTCCATTTTCCTCAATGCCGTGCGGACCGTTTCGGTTACGCCTTCGCGCGTGAATCCCTGAACCCTCTCGAGGAGGTCAGCCGGCACTTCCACGGTAATCTTGCGCATTTCGCCCATGGGCCCACATTACCAGCTTCAATGCTGGGGATCAACACCAGTATAGTCGATGGCAATCGGGCGGCAGAGCGGCGCACCGTTCTGCCGCCTGAAAATCTGCTATCCTGCTCACACGCAAGGGATGTGTCCGGTTGTGTGGCGGGGGTGAGGCATGACGTCCGAAGGGCAGCGCGGCGATGCGCGCGAGCGGCAATCCGCGTGGGTGCAGCCGCTTCTCGAATGGCCGAATATTGCGGGGGCGAAGGCGCGGTTCGCGGGCGCGGCGCCCGACGTGCCGGCGGAGATCGGCGGCGTTCCCCTTTCCAATATCGGCCGGCAATTGCTTGCCTGGTGGCTTGAGGCGCGGGGGGAGAAGCCCATGCCGGATGCGGCGGATGTGAATCCGCGCGCGCTGGTCGAGCTTCTGCCCTATCTCCGCTATCTCTCCTGGGAGCCGAATGGCGCCCTCATCTTCCGCATCTATGGCAGTGCGCTTGCCGCGGCGACGGGCATGGACCTCACCGGCATCGACATGTTCGTGCTCGGCCATGACGAGGTCGAGCGGGACCGGCAGCGGCTCCGCCTGCTGCATGATCAGCCCTGCGGCATCGTGATCGTCCGCGACGTGCTGGACAGCGCGGGGCAGCACTATCCCTGCGAATTCATGACGCTGCCCATCGGCCCCGGCGAGGACGGCAAGCCACGCATCATCGGCACGGTCGCGCCTTGCGAGCGCATCGAGGCGTGGACGACCGATGTCAGTTTCCACAATGTCTTCAAGCTGCGCCGTGCCGTCTATTTCGACACGGGCGCGGGTATTCCGCACGCGCCGGAGCTCACCGTCTAAGATGCGCGGGGAGCCCTATTCAGGCTCGGCCATCTTGAGAATGAAATCGGCGATCGCATCGACAAGTCCGGCCGCGAGCGGCAGGGCGGGGTCCGAATAGGTGCGGATATTCTCCGCCCGGTCGAGCGGCGCCTCCTTCAGCACATGGTTCATTTCCTCGATGGTGAGGAAGGTCGCGTCCTGCCTCGCGGCGGCGAGGCGGTTCGCGTCCACCTGCCGGACCTGCAGGTCGTGACCGCCATGGACGATCATGGCGGGAATGCCGAGCCTCGCGAATTCCTCCGCCGGATTGTAGCGGAACCAGGAAATCAGATAGGGCTGCACGCTGGGCCGGTAGAGGGCCGCGAGTTCGCGCGGCACGTCGTCATCCGTCTCGCCGCGCGTCAGCGTTGCGAGCAATTCATCCGAGCGGCGCTTCAGCTCCTCGCTCATGCTGCTGCCGGCGATCTGCTCGCGGATGAGATCGGGCGCGGGGCGGCCTGTGCCGGCGATCAGAACAAGACCGGCCAGTTCGCGCTGCTGCGCCGCCAATATGGCGAGAAGCGCGCCTTCGCTGTGGCCGATCAGGAAGAGACGGGCATCGGGGAGTTCCGCTTTCAGGAAATCGGCCCAGGCGACGGCGTCCTCGACATAGGTCTCGGCGCGCAGTTCCGTCTCGTCGGGCGCCGCGGCAAGGCTTGCGCCGACGCCGCGCTTGTCGATGCGAAGCGCCGCAATGCCTTTCGCTGCGAGCCCGTCCGCCAGAAGTTTCAGACTGTCGTTCCGGCCTTCGGGGAAATTGCCGTCCCGGTCGGTCGGGCCCGAACCCGGCAGGATCAGCGCCACCTCTTTCGGCGCGCCCGACGGCGGCAGGGTCAGCGTGCCGTGAAGCGCGGCGCGGCTGCCGTCGATCTCGACGTCCCGTTCATTGAGCGATTGCGCGAAGGAGGGCGCCGCAAGGACGAGAAAGGCGAGGGCAAGGGCGGCGATGCGTTTCACGGTTTCAGATCTCTCCATCCGGGCCAGGGGCCCTCGCAGGCGGGGGCCGCATCATGGCCATCGAACCATGACGCTTTCGAGGCGGTGTGTTCGCTTGCGATTACACGCGCGGGCACCGGCTCATCCAGCGCGTTGGCGGCGAGAATGATCGTGTCGTCGGGTGTGACGAGGTTCGCGCCCGTCATGGCCGTGCCGCAGCGCGAACAGAAAGAGCGTTCGAGGCCCGGCGAGGATCGATGGACCGTGAGGTGCTCCGCGCCATCCCATGTCACTTCATCGCGCATGGCGACGAAGAAGAAGCCGGCGTGGCCGCCCGCCGCCTTGCGGCACATCGAACAATGACATTCGACGATGCCGCTCATGCGCTTCACGCGGAAGCGCACCGCGCCGCAGAGGCAGGTGCCCGTGACCGGCATCGCCGTCACGGCACCAGCACGCTCGCGCCGACGGTCTTGCGCGCCTCGAGGTCGATATGGGCACGGGCGGCTTCGGCGAGGGAATAACGCTGCTTCACCTCGATCCTGACCGCGCCCGACTTCACCACCGCGAAGAGATCGTCCGCCATTTCCTGGAGCGCGGTCGGCGACTTCGCGGCGTAGTGGAACATGGTCGGCCGCGTGACATAGAGCGAGCCCTTCTGGGCGAGGATGCCGAGGTTCACATCCGTGACGGGGCCGGACGCATTGCCGAAGCTGACCAGCAGGCCGAGCGGTGCGAGTGAATCGAGCGAACCGATGAAGGTCGCCTTGCCGACGCCGTCATAGACGACGGGGAGTTTCTTCCCGCCGGTGATTTCGAGCACACGCTTTGCGACATCTTCCTTCGTGTAGTCGATCACATGATCGCAGCCATGGGCGCGGGCGAGGGCCGCCTTCTCCTCCGAGCTCGTCGTGCCGATGACGGTGGCGCCGAGATGCTTTGCCCATTGGCAGGCGATGAGGCCGACGCCGCCTGCCGCCGCATGCCAGAGGATCGTCTGGCCCTTTTCGACCCTGAAGGTCTGGCGGAGCAGGAACTGCGCGGTGAGACCCTTCAGCATCATGGCGGCGGCTTCATCGTCGGCGATGCCGTCCGGGATCTTCACTGCGCTTGCGGCGGCGACATTGTTCGCTTCCGCGTAAGCGCCGATCGGGCCCGAGGCATAGGCGGCGCGGTCGCCCGGCCTGAACTGCGTCACGCCTTCGCCGACGGCCTCCACCACGCCCGCCGCTTCCATGCCGATGCCGGAGGGAAGGGGCACGGGATAAAGCCCGGAGCGGTGATAGGTGTCGATGAAATTGACGCCGATCGCTTTTGCGCGAACCGTGATCTCGCCGGGCTTCGGGCTTCCAAGCTCCACCTCGCGCAGCGCCATGGTTTCCGGCCCGCCGGTCTTTTCGATGCGGATCGCCTTGATTGCCGTCATTGTCTTTCTCCCATTTCTTTTTCGGGGGATCAGCGGCGCGTGAGCGCAAGCGCGGCGCCCGAGGCGACGAGTACGCTGCCGGTGATCCTGTTTCTGATTTTCTGTGCGCGCGGGCCTTTCAGATAAGGCGCGAGCTTGCCCGCCATCACAGCGAAAGTGCCGTCCGACAAGGTGGCGACGACAATGAATGTCGCGGCGAGGATGAGAAGCTGCGGAGCGGCGGGCGCGGCGGTGCTGACGAATTGCGGAAAGAAGGCGGCATAGAAGGCGAGCGATTTCGGGTTCGTCACGCCGATGACGAAGCTGCGGCGGTAGAGCGTCGCCGCCGATGCCTTGCGCTTCACGGTTTCGGGCAATTCGGGATCTTCATAAGGCGCGCGGAAAGCCTGCACGCCGAGAAAGACAAGATAGGCGGCGCCGATCAGTTTCACCGCATCCGCCCAGGGGCCGAGCGCGGCGAGCAGCGGCGCGAGCCCTGCAAGCACGAGGCCCATGTGAACCAGCAGCGCGCTCGATGTGCCGGCAAGGCCCGTCAGCGCGGCGCGGGGCCCGTCTGCAATGCCGCAGGCGACAAGCCATGTCACCACCGGCCCCGGCATGATGCAGAGGATCAGCGTTGCCGCGATGAAGCCGAGATAGAGTTCGAGAGACAAGATGCATCACTCACATTGAGACCAACGAGACTTTACCCTCCCCTTGAGGGAGGGTCGAACGAGCGGTAGCTCGTTCGGGGAGGGGGACTCCGCTCTCCCCGAACGTACTCTCTATCGATGCTCCTTGCTGTGAGCGTCACCACCCCTCCCCGAAAAATTCCGCACTGCGTTTGAATTTTTCGACCCTCCCTCAAGGGGAGGGTGGAAAGGGAGATTGCTGCTACCCCAGATGCCGGGCGAAGAATTTGAGCGTGCGGTCGTTCGCTTCCTCGGCCGTCGGTTTGTCGTAATGGGCGCCGCCGGGGCGGGCGAAGGCGTGGTCCATTTCCGGATAGCGATGGATGGTGACAAGGGCGTTGTCGTGGAGACCCTTCACCACGGCCTCCTGCGCTTCCGGCGGCACGAATTCGTCCTTGCCGGCGATGTGGAGCATCAGCGGCGAGGAGATGCCCTTCGCATCGTCGAGGCGGTTCTGGATGTTGACGCCGTAATAGCCGACGGAGGCATCCGCATCCGTGTGGCAGGCGGTGAGGTAGGCGAGCTGGCCGCCGAGGCAATAGCCGACCGCGCCGACCTTGCCGGAGGAAAGGCCGCGCAGTTTCTCGATCGTGGTGGCGATATCGGCGACGCCCTTGTCGACATCGAATTTGCCGAATAGGTCGAAGGCCTTTTTCCATTCGGCTTCTGTCTGGTCGGTGATGTCGATGCCGGGCTCAATCCGCCAGAAGAGATCCGGGCAAAGCGCGACATAGCCTTCACCGGCCAGCCAGTCGCAGAGGTCGCGCATGACCTTGTTGACGCCGAAGATTTCCTGGATGACCACGATACCGGGGCCTGTCCCGGATGCCGGTTTCGACAGATAGCCGGAAAAGCTGCCGTCGGGGCCTTTGATCGTGATGGTTTCGCCGCTCACTGCACATCTCCTTCGTATCGGGGGGAATTGCCGGAGTGGGAACTCTAGCGATCCTTAACGGCCGATGCGAGGGATGCGGTGCGGAATCCGTGGCGCCCTGTCAGGCCGCGCGGGCGTCCGGCTTGCGGCCACCGGAAGTGCGAAGGGGGAAGAGAAGTTTCGCGAGACGGCTCCGCGTCCGCGCTTCGATCTTGCCTTCGCCCTTGGCGGCGTCCGCGCTGCGAGCGGAAAGCGCGACATCGAGAGCGCTCACATAGCTCGTGGCATAATTGGCAAGGATGTTCATTTAATTCACCGTTTTGTCACGGGCCGGGAGGGGGATGCCCTTTGGTCTCGACCCGTGTATCCTGTTTTAGCTTGGTCTATGGCGCTGATATGCGCTTTCCGGTGCCATAACTCAAACGATCTTTTTGCACCGCAGTTGTAAGAAAAAATAACATATGGCCCCCCGCCGCCTGCCATCTCTCAAAGCCCTGCGCGCCTTCGAGGCGGGGGCGCGGCATGGCAGTTTCTCGGAAGCGGCGCGGGAACTCAGCGTGACCCATGCGGCGGTGAGCCATCAGGTAAGGGCGCTCGAAGAGGAACTCGGCGCGCCGCTCTTCCACCGCACCGGCCGCCATGTCGAACTGACGGACCGGGGCGCGAAGCTCCTCCCCGTGCTGTCGGCCGGTTTCGACCAGATGGCGGAGGCCTGGGCGCTCGCGGGCGCGAAGGACAGCGCGACGCTCACCGTTTCGGTCGAGCCCTCCTTTGCGGCGCGCTGGCTGGTGCTCCGGCTCGGCAAGTTCAACCGTGCCCATCCCGAGATCGAGCTCCGCCTTCTGCCGTCCTCCGACCTTGTCGATTTTGCGCGCGAGGATGTCGATCTCGGCATCCGCTACGGGCTCGGCGGCTGGCCGGATGTGGTGTCGGAAAAGCTCTTCGAGGCGACGGTCTATCCGGTCTGCTCACCCATGCTCATCGATCCGAAGCGGCCGATCCGCAAGCCCGAGGATCTCAAATCCTATCCGCTGCTCCACGAGGAAACGATGCAGCATTGGGTGAACTGGCTCGAACAGGCGGGCGTGAAGAACCCGCGCTGGGGCGCGCGCGGGCCGCTTTTCATCGAGGCCTCGCTGGCGCTGCAGGCGGCCGCCGGCGGCCAGGGCGTGGCGCTCGCCAATGACACGCTCGCCATGGCCGATCTTGCGGAGGGAAAGCTCATCCGGCTTTTCGACATGGAGATGCCGGACGAGGAGGGCTATTGGCTCGTCTACCCGGAAGGGAGCCTCAAGAAGCCCAAGGTCAACGCCTTCTGGCGCTGGATCCGCGAAGAAGCGGGCCTCGGGAGCCCCGAGCATCCAAACCCGCCGGAGCCGCTCGCCTCCGCCCGGAAGGCGGGGCGGTGAGGGCGGTCAGCTGACGTCGATGAGCCCGAGCCGGTTTTCCATGCGTCCGACCCGTTCGTCGATCCGGTCGAGCCTGTTTGAAAGGCTTGCGTACTGACTTTCGAGAATGCCGAGGCGGGATTTGACCTCGCGCATATCCTCGGCCAGGCGATCGACCTTCTCGTCGATGCGGCGGAGATAGGTCAGAACTAGGTTTTCCGGACTCTCAACCATGGGTGAGTTTTATCATAAGCAGCGGGCGGGACCAAACCGGCTCACCCCTCCCCGAAATTCGCTTCACGAATTTCGACCCTCCCGCAGGGGGAGGTGGGGGACTCATGAGGGCTCTGCCACCCGCCCCCGCTTCATCTCCTCCACCAGCGCATCCGCATCCGTGACCGGGAGCGAGCAGGTTTCGCCGGCGCAGACATAGGCCGTCGGTTTGCCGTCCAGTGCCGTCTTGCCATGGGCGGGGTGGGAGGCGGGGAGCGACGCGCCGTCCGAGACACGCATCAGCACCCGCGAAGGGCAGGAGACGGAGAAGGCGGCGCGGGCGAGGGGGACGGTTTCTTCCGCGGTTCCGATCAGTACCACCTGCACCGGGCGGAGCCGCGTGTCGAGGCTCGCGATGAAACTCCCCAGCGGAAAGATGTTCTGCTGCAGCTCGCCGGCAAAGGCGCGAATGAGCGCGTCGGCTTTTGCCAGATACTCGTCCTTCCCCGTCATCAACCCGAGCCGCGTCAGCACGCCGGGAAGCACGCCGTTCGCGGCGGGGGTGGCATCGTCCGAAACCGTCCGTCTGCGGACGATGAGGGCCGGGGCGTCCGAGGCGGTGAAGAAATAGCCGCCATTCGCCTCGTCGGCGTACCAGCGGTCGAGTTCCTCGATCAGGCTTTCGGCATCGGCGACATATGCCTCCTTACCCGTCGCCTCGGCGAGCGCGAGCGCGGCATCGGCCATATTGGCGAGATCGTCCGCCATGGCGAGATGCTGCAACCGGCCCTCGCGCCAGGCATGATGCAGGCGTCCATCCGCACGCATGGTCCCCATCACGAAGCTGAAGGCGGAGGCGGCCATGCCGATCCATTCGCTCTCTCCGAGCGCGGCGCCGGCGCGGGCAAGGGCGGCGATCATCAGCCCGTTCCAGTCGGCCAGCACCTTGTCGTCGAAGCCGGGCTTCACGCGCAGGTCGCGCTCGGCAAAAGCCCTCGCCTTCAAGGGCTCAAGCGCCGCTTCCTCTTCGTCGCTGAAAGGTGCATCGGCGCGGGCGAGACGATTCAGAATGTTGGTCTCTTCCCAGTTGCCTTCCGCGCTCACGTTGTAGACCTGCTTGAAGAGTTCCGCCTCGCCCGGCGTGAAGAGATTGTCGATCTCGGCTTCGGACCAGACATAGAACTTGCCCTCGACGCCCTCGCTGTCGGCATCGAGCGAGGC
>PNMC01000111.1 GCA_013823365.1 Parvibaculum sp.
TTTCAGCGCCGCGCTCCGCCATGACTTCGATGGGCAGGCAGCCATCGAAATAGGGCGTCGACTTTTCCCATTCCTTGAATTCGGTCTTGCCGCCCGCGAGAAGCTCCGCAACGAAGGCTTCGTATTGCTCGCGCGTCATCGGGCAGTTGATGTAGTCCTTGCCCGCGCCCGCCGGGCCCGACGCGCCGGCACTTTCCTTGTCGTAGCGCGACTGGAACCAGCAGATCGACATGTCGATGCTGTCGCGATAGACGATCGGCGCGATGGCATCGAAGAAGGCAAGTTCGTCGGCGCCGGTGAGTTCGCTGATCGCCTTGCCGAACGCATCGGATGTGAGCGGGCCGGTCGCGACGATGACGCTGTCCCAGTCTTTCGGCGGAAGGCCGTCAATCTCGCCGCGTTCGACGGTGACGAGCGGGTGCGCGGTGAGTTTCTCCGTGACGTAATCGGAGAAGATGTCGCGGTCGACCGCCAGCGCGCCGCCGGCCGGCACGCGCGCCACTTCCGCCGCTTCCATCATGATCGAGCCCGAGCGGCGCATTTCCTCATGCAGCAGGCCGACGGCATTCAGCTCGGGGTCGTCCGAACGGAAGGAATTGGAGCAGACGAGTTCGGCGAAGCCGTCGGTATGGTGCGCATCCGTTTTCACCAGCGGCCGCATCTCGTGCAGCACCACGGGCACGCCCGCCTGCGCAAGCTGCCAGGTGGCCTCGGAACCCGCCATGCCGGCGCCGATGATGTGAACGGGGGCGATGTCCTTTGTCATGAGCGAGGAGATAGCATTCCCAAAGCCTCAGTTCCACACCTTGGGCTTCCGGCCCGACCAGGGCAGTTCCTTTTCGAGCTGGGCCGCCAGCCGGAAGAGCGTTGCCTCATCGGCATAGCGGGCAGTGAACATCATGCCGATGGGGAGGCCGCTTTCGGACTCCCAGAGCGGCAGGGAAAGGGAGGGCTGGCCGGTGAAATTGAAGGGCGGCGTATAGGGGAAGACCTGGCCCTGCCGCTTGTTCAGCTCGCGGGCTTCCTGGTCCGGCCCGAGGAAGCCGATTTCGGGCTGAAGCTGGCCAAGCACGGGGCAGAGATAGATATCGAACTCCTCGAAGGTCGAGAGCACTTGCCGGTTCATCAGGCGAAGCTGCTGCCAGCCCCACATGGCCTGCGCGCCAGTGAGCTTGCTGCCATTCTTGAAGCCCGCCCAGGTGAGTGGCTCCAGTTCGTCCTGTTCCGGCTCGCGGCCCATGGCCTCGATCCGGCGCAGCATGCCGGCGGCGAAGTTCGAGCCGGAGACGGCACCTTGCGCGCGGTAGAGCTGGCGGTAGTCGATGCCGAGACCGCGCGGCGTTACCGAATGGCCGAGCTTTGACAGCATGTCCGCCGTCTTTTCGAGCGCCGACTGAATTTCCGGATGAATGGGTTTGCCGCCCGGCGTCTCCGAGGACCATGCGATCTTCAGTTTGCCGGGGCTTCTCGTGATCTCTTCCATATAGGGCCGCTCTTTCGGCGGCGGCGCGTAAGGCGAGGCGGGCTCCGGATAGCCGGTCGCGTCGAGCATCGCGGCGCTGTCGCGCACGGTTCGGCTCACCACATGATCGACGCTGAAGCCGATGGCACGGTCGAAATCGTCGGGCCCTTGCGGGTTGCGGTCACGCGTCACTTTCAGGCCGACAAGGCCGCAGCAGGCGGCGGGAATGCGGATCGAACCGAGACCGTCGGATGCGTGGGCGAGGGGGAGGATGCCCGCGCCGACGGCGGATGCCGCGCCGCCGGACGAGCCGCCGGAAATGCGGTTCGGGTCCCAGGGGTTGCGGCAGGGGCCGAGAAGGCGGGACTCGGTCGTGCCGGTGATGCCGTATTCCGGCGTGTTGGTCTTGCCGAAAAGGACGGTGCCCGACGCGCGGAAGCGGCGCACCAACTCGCTGTCGTGATCGTCCACGATGTTGGCGACGAACTTGCTGCCGCTGGTGCGCGGCCAGCCTTTCACCTCCGTGCCGAGATCCTTGATGAGGAAGGGTACGCCCTTGAAGGGACCGTCGGGAAGCTTGCCCTTCGCCGCCTCGCGGGCCTCGTCATAGGCCTTGTAGACGATGGCGTTCAACGTGCCGTTGTGGCGTTCGGCGCGTTCGATGGCGGCATCCATGAGTTCGAGCGGCGTCACCTCGCCCTTGTTCACCAGAGCCGCAAGGCCGAGACCGTCATAATCCGCATATTCGGCAAAGGACATTTTCTCTCCCCTTCTTCTTTAATTCCAGATGGACGGGTGGCGATCCTTCCAAGGCATTTCCTGTTCGAGCTGCGCGGCGAGGCGGAACAGCGTCGCCTCATCGCCGAAGCGGGCGGAGAACATCATGCCGATCGGCAGGCCGTCCGACGACATGGCAAGCGGCAGCGACATGGCGGGCTGGCCGGTGATGTTCTGTATCGGTGTGAAGGGCACGTAGTCCACGGCCGGTGCGAAGGCGGCGAGGGGATCCGGCTCGTTCACATTGATAAGGCCGAGTGGAATGGGCGGCGAGGCCAGCGTCGGCGTCAGCCACACATCATGTGTTGTCATGAACTGGCCGACACGGCGGGAGAGGCCCTGCGCCTCCTTTACCAGCATCAGATATTGCGCGGCGGTGATGGTCTTGCCGATTTCCCAGAGGCCGCGCGTCAGCGGTTCCAACTCGTCGTCTTTTGGTCCCCGGCCACGCCTTGCCGTTTCCAGTTCGATTTCCGAAGCGAGCCACGCGGCCCACATGGGAAGAAACAGGCTGCCGGGTTCCTCGGGCTTGAGCGGCGGAGCGGCTTCCACGACTTCATGCCCGAGGCTTGCGAGCTTCTTTGCGACCTCTTCGACCGCTTTCACGTTTTCCGGATGAAGCGCGGTGCCTGCCGCATTCGTCTTGCTGAAGGCGATGCGAAGCTTGCCAGGTGCGCGCGAGACTTCTTCAAGGAAGGGCCGCTCGACCGGAGGTGCGACATAGGGCGCGCCGGGCTCCTGACCGTGAATGCAGTCGAGCATGGCGGCGCAATCGCGCACGGTGCGCGTTACCACATGTTCGTGGCAGAGGCCGCTCAGTACGTCGCCGTAATCCGGGCCGAGAGGTGCGCGGGCGCGGGTGGGCTTCAGGCCGACGACACCGCAGCTCGACGCGGGAATGCGGATCGAGCCGCCGCTGTCATTCGCATGGGCGAGGGGAACGATGCCCGCCGCAACGGCGGCCGCGGCCCCGCCCGACGAACCGCCGGTCGAGTGCTTCACGTTCCACGGATTGCGCGCGGGCCCGTAGAGTGCGGACTCGGTCGTCGGCAGCAGCGTGAACTCCGGGACATTGGTCTTGCCGAGGAATGTCAGCCCGGAGGCGCGGAAGCGCCTGGCGAGTGCGCTGTCTTCGGCCGCGGGCGTCTCCGCGCGAAAGCGCGAGCCGAGGCGGGAGGGATAACCTTCGATATCGCCGAAGGCATCCTTCAGCAGGAAGGGAACGCCCTTGAAGGGACCATCCGCCGGCGACTTCGCCATCTCGCGGCCGAGATCGTAGAGCTTCAGGATGACGGCGTTGATTGCCGGATTGTGTTTCTCGATGCGGCCGATCGCTTCTTCGGCGAGTTCGGCCGGGCTGACTTCACCCTTGCGTACCAGATCGGCCAGCCCCAAGCCGTCATAGGACGCGTAATCCTGAAACCCCATCTGAACCCGTTCCTCCCTTGTCCTTCGGTGAAAAGCTTAGCGGCAGATGAAGCGGCGTCAAACCTCGCTAGGCGCCTGTGGGACCTGCCTTCCATGGATAAGGCGGCGGGCCTTCGAATTCCGGACCTTCGAGATGCGGGGCGTTGCCGCCCTCCCATGAGGGGACGCGGAAACGCGCGCGCCGCAATATGGCGGCTCCTTCCGGGCCTTCGTCGCGAAGGACACTGCCGACATTCACCTGCTCGGTGAGCATTGCGTCTTCATCCACGGTTACCAGCATGTAGCCGTGTGCTTCAGAGTCCATATAGTCGAGGCCCGGGCTCGCGCGGCCATTGCGCACGAGGTCGAAGAGGTAGGCCGAGCTTGTGTAGTTCACGAGAATGCCGGAACGGACGCCGTTCACCAGTGTGTTGTTCCAGTTTTCCCTTGGACGGCCATTGTCGTCGACCGCGACCGCGCGGCGGAAAAAGCTGTTGGAGCGGGAGAAGCGCTCGACCATGCTGTAGAAGGAAGCGGAACTGATGGCAGCCGTCGCAAATTCCGGCACAACGAAATCGAGTGTCTCCGTGTCCGGATCGACGGGCAGGCGGCCTGCCGCGAAAGTGTGGTAGTCGCCCGCGACGGAGACGGTATTACCGATCCCTTCGTCCTTGAGGAATTGCAAAAGCTCGCGCAATTCGCCGGGATAGCCCTGCCAGGCATCCGTGCCGACATAACCGTCTTCCAGTCCGGCGAAGGGAATGCGCGAAAAGTCGAGGCGCATCTGCAGCGCGGGGCCGCCATTCGCCCAGATGCGCCACTTCGCGGTGGAGGCCTTCATGACCTCTTTGAACCAGCTTTTCTGCGCGGCGCCCATCTGCGTGCCGGGCGGTGCATCCTTGCGCGGGTTCTCCATCTGCTGGCCGCCATAGGAGATCGTCTCCGGCGGATTTCCATCATTCGCCGTGCGGCCTGCATCGAGCAGCTTCACGAGGCGGACGGGCGGTATCGGCGCGCCCTTGGCGAAGCTTCGCACGTCCCCCGTGAAAACGGGCGGGCTGCGATAGGAGCGCAGATCGGTCAGCACGAGATCGAGCATCGCGCCCCAGCGAAGCGTCCGGTAGATGGTGAGGCTCGACACGGCTTTCAGGCTGTCGCCCTGATAGAGCCAGGCATCGTCATGGTCGCCGAGCGGCGTGTCCTCGACACGGGCATGGCGGAAGTCGTGTGCCGGTGAGGCGATGCCGTTGAAGGGGCGCGCGCGGGTAAGCACCGCGGGGATGAATTCGAACCAGGCGCGGTTGGCGGCGAGCTTGCGCTTCGGCGCGGGTTCGCCATCGCCGAAATAGGTGTCGTGCGCCTGCCATGAGTCATTCGTGAACTCGTGGTCGTCCCAGGTATGCACGAAGGGGAAGCGCGCGCGGGCCGCCTGCAGGTCCGGGTCGGTCAGATAGGTTTTGTAGAGATGGCGGTAGTCGGCAAGCGTCACCGCCGCCTGTCCGCCCTTCTGCCAGTAGGACTTGGTGCCGTCCGGCTCCCAGGGGTCCGAGCCGTCCGGCAGCGGGCCGATGGTGCGGACGGGGCGTTGCTCTTCCGGTACGTCGCCGGTGCGTTCATAGATGAAGTCGCCGAGATGCAGCACGAAGTCGACCCGGTCTTCGGGCGCGGCGGCCATGTCGTCGTTCACGAGGCGGCGATAGGCACCGAAATAACCCTGCTCGTAGTTCTGGCAGGAGACGGCGGCGAAACGGACCTTGCGCGATGTGCCGGGGCGCGGCGCGGTGCGCGTGCGGCCGGGCAGGGGCGACTGGTCCCGGCCGGCATGGAAGCGGTAGTGGTAGACCGTGTCCGGCGCGAGGCCCTGCACGAAGACGCGCACGGTATGATCTGAGGCGCGGCTTGCGCGCACGGCCCGTTCCACGACCACGCGTTCGAAGCTCTCGTCCAATGCGACCTGGAGATAGAGATCGATGTCGCCATTGGGGAGGGCGGCGCCGGGATCGATCGCCTCGACGCGGGTCCAGAGCATGACGGCATCGGGCTGCGGGTCGCCGGAGGCAAGGCCTTGCGGGAAGTGAAATGCGCCGGCATTGGCCGCTGCATGGCCGAGACGCGGCAGAGAGGGCGTGGCGGCGGCCGTTATGGCGAAACAACCAGCCGTGGACGCAAACAGCTTCAAGAACTCGCGACGGTCGAGCGACGTACCCGGCATGGACCCCAGCCCCTTCACTTCACCAGCACACGGCACTTATAGAGAATTTGCCGCGGGATCGGAAATCGCGAGAGACCATCAAGCGGGTCTCTTGCGGCGCGGCGCGGCGGCGCGGGAGCTTGCTGCGGCTTTCCGGGCCGGTTCGGGCTTGCGGGCGCTGAGGCCGCTCTTTGCGGCGGCGCTGGCCTTCTTCGTACCTGCCTTGCCGGGGCGGCGCTTGAAGAGTTCCTTGAGGTACTGGCCGGTATAGGAACGGGCCTCGGCGGCGACGTGCTCGGGCGTTCCGGAGGCGACGATCTCGCCGCCGCCATCGCCGCCTTCGGGCCCCAGATCGAGAATCCAGTCGGCGGTCTTGATGACTTCGAGATTGTGTTCGATGACGACGATCGTGTTGCCGTTGTCGACGAGCTCGTGGAGCACTTCAAGGAGTTTCGCGACGTCGTGGAAGTGGAGGCCGGTGGTCGGCTCGTCGAGAATGTAGATGGTGCGGCCGGTGGCGCGCTTCGAGAGCTCCTTGGCGAGCTTCACGCGCTGGGCTTCGCCGCCGGAAAGCGTGGTGGCCTGCTGGCCGACCTTGATGTAGCCGAGGCCGACGCGCTGCAGCACTTCCATCTTGTCGCGGACGGCGGGGACGGCCTTGAAGAAGCTCGCGGCTTCATCGACCGTCATTTCGAGGACATCGGCAATCGACTTGTCCTTGAACTTCACTTCCAGCGTTTCGCGGTTGTAGCGGTGGCCGTGGCAGGTGTCGCATTCGACATAGACGTCCGGCAGGAAGTGCATCTCGATCTTGATGACGCCGTCGCCCTGGCAGGCTTCGCAGCGGCCGCCCTTGACGTTGAAGGAGAAGCGGCCGGGCTTGTAGCCGCGGGCGCGGCTTTCCGGCAGTTCGGCGAACCAGTCGCGAATGAAGGTGAAGGCGCCGGTATAGGTCGCCGGGTTCGAGCGCGGGGTGCGGCCGATGGGCGACTGGTCGATGTCGATGATCTTGTCGAGATGTTCGAGGCCGAAGATCTCGTCGAAGGCGCCGGGATGATCGCGCGTGTTGTTGAGGCGGCGGGCGACGGCCTTGTAGATCGTCTCGATGAGGAGCGTGGACTTGCCGCCGCCGGAAACGCCGGTGACGCAGGTGAAGGTGCCGAGCGGAATTTCCGCCGTGACATTCTTCAGGTTGTTTTCCTTTGCGCCGGTAACCTTCAGCCACTTGCCGTTGCCGGGGCGGCGCTCCTTCGGCACCTCGATCTGGCGGAAGCCGGTGAGATACTGGCCGGTGAGGCTCTCCGGATTCTTCATGATGTCTTCGGGCGTGCCTTCGGCGACGACGCGGCCGCCATGGATGCCGGCGCCGGGCCCCATATCGACCACGTGGTCGGCGACGCGGATCGCATCTTCGTCATGTTCCACGACGATGACCGTGTTGCCGAGATCGCGCAGACGCTTCAGCGTGTCGAGCAGGCGGTCATTGTCGCGCTGGTGGAGGCCGATGGAGGGCTCGTCCAGCACGTAGAGGACGCCGGTGAGGCCGGAACCGATCTGCGAGGCGAGGCGGATGCGCTGGCTTTCGCCGCCGGAAAGCGTGCCGGAATTGCGCGAGAGCGTGAGATATTCGAGGCCGACATTGTTCAGAAAGTGCAGGCGCTCGCGGATTTCCTTCAGCACGCGGCCGGCGATTTCATTCTGCTTGGCGGTGAGGTGCCGGTTCAGATCGCGGAACCAGGCATCCGCCTCGCGGATCGACATTTGCGAGACCTGGCCGATATGGAGGTGGGCGATCTTCACCGCCAGCGCCTCGGGCTTCAGCCGGTAGCCGCCGCAATCGTCGCAATCGGTGATGCCCTGATAGCGCTCGATTTCCTCGCGCGCCCAGGAGCTGTCGGTCTCACGCCAGCGGCGCTCGAGGTTCGGGATGACGCCTTCGAACGGCTTCTTCGTCTTGTAGGAGCGCATGCCGTCGTCATAGGCGAAGGTGACGACGTCCTCGCCGGTGCCGTAGAGGATGACGTTCTGCGCTTCTTCCGGCAGCTGCGACCAGGGAACGGTCATTGAGAATTTGTACTGCTTGGCGAGCGCCTGCAGCGTCTGCGTGTAATAGGGCGAGGTGGAGCGCGACCAGGGCGCGATGGCGCCCTTCTTCAGCGAGAGGCCGTGATCCGGCACCACGAGGTCCGGGTCCATGTAGAACTGGGTGCCGAGCCCGTCGCAGGAGGGGCAGGCGCCGAAGGGATTGTTGAAGGAGAAGAGGCGCGGCTCGATCTCGTCGATGGTGAAGCCGGAGACGGGACAGGCAAAGCGCGACGAGAAGACGATACGCTCGGCCTCCTCGCCCTTTTTCACATCCGCCATTTCGATGACGGCGATGCCGTCCGCGAGGTCGAGCGCGATTTCGAAACTGTCGGCGAGACGGTTGCCGAGATCGGAGCGGACGACGATGCGGTCCACCACCACGTCGATGTCGTGTTTCAGCTTCTTGTTGAGGGCCGGCACATCGGCGATCTCGTAGAAGGTGCCGTCCACCTTGACGCGCTGGAAGCCCTTTTTCTGCAGTTCGGCGAATTCCTTGCGGTACTCGCCCTTGCGGCCGCGGATGATGGGCGCCATCAGGTAAAGCCGGGTGCCTTCCGGGAGCGCCATGACGCGATCGACCATCTGGCTCACGGTCTGGCTTTCGATC
>PNMC01000112.1 GCA_013823365.1 Parvibaculum sp.
GGTGAAATTCACCTTCCAGACCAGATAGGGGCGCTGCGACACGTCGATCGAGACGCGGGTGCAGGTTTCGTCCATCGGGATGATGGCCGTCGCATAGCGGCGGATGCCTTTGAAGTCGCCAAGCGCGCGGCGCACGGCCTCGCCGATCACGATGCCGGTATCTTCGGTCGTGTGGTGGAAATCGATATGGAGGTCGCCCTGGGCGCGGACCTTCAGGTCCATCAGCGAGTGGCGCGACAGCTGCTCGAGCATATGGTCGAGGAAGCCGATCCCCGTATCGACGTCATATTCGCCCTGTCCGTCGAGATCGAGCGAGACGAAAACATTCGTCTCCTTGGTCTTGCGCTCGACGGTCGCTACGCGGCTTTCGCTCTGCATGGGTTCCGGGTCCGGTTGATCTTCGCCCCGATATGGCGTTTCGGGGCCGCTTTTAACAGGCGGGCCCGCTGCCTTCCAGCGCAAAAGGCGAGGGATTTCATCGTCTTGCCGCCAATGCCCGAATTATTTTGAATCACAATGCCTTAGGAGGCGTTAACCAGTATTTCCGCGTTCTTTTCATCCGTTACTTTAAGTTGTTCCTGTTTTTCTTGCGATGCAAGGGCCAAGTTCTTGATTCAAATTGTTTCTATTCAAGTTTCATTGTGTCCGGTTCGCTGTCTCACACAAAATGTAGGAGGTGACGCTCAGGCCGCTCCAGATGCGTTCCGCGAAGCGTTGCGGTTCCGAGGTGCAGGTTTTGTCTATTGTGGCGCGGGAAAGTTGCTATAATGTTCTCATCAGAGGACGGAGCGATTTATGCCCAAAAATTCGTTCGACGGCAAAAGACCTGCGGGGCTTGAGGACGCCGTCATTGAAGCATTGATCCGTCAATTCGAAGATACAGCGCGAGTCGATGGCGATGGCGTCGAGTTCTGGTATGCGCGAGACCTTCAGGATCTTTTCGGGTATCAGCGCTGGGACACGTTTCTTGAAGTCATCGAGAAGGCGAAGCTCTCCTGTCTGTCGGTCGGACAGAGGGTCGAGAACCATTTTTCGGACGCCCGAAAAATGGTCCCGATCGGATCGGGAGCCGAGCGGGAAATCAAGGATATAAAACTCACCCGTTATGGCTGCTACCTGACCGCCCAGAATGGCGACAGCAGAAAGCAGCCCATCGCCTTTGCGCAAAGCTACTTTGCGATTCAGACCCGCCGTCAGGAGGTTCGCGACGAGGAAGAGCGGCAAGGACTGCCCCTTTCCGAAGATCACAAGCGGCTCATGCTTCGCGACGAAATCAAGACCCACAACAAGAACCTTGCAAGCGCGGCGAAGCTGGCCGGCGTGGAAAAACCTGTCGACTACGCCGTCTTTCAGACGTTCGGCTACAAGGGGCTCTATGGCGGTCTCGACCGGCCGGGGATTCAGCGCAAGAAGGGTTTGAAAGCCAAACAGCAGCTCCTGGATCACATGGGCAGCACGGAACTCGCTGCAAATCTCTTCCGGGCAACGCAGACGGAAGAAAAGCTGCGAAGGGAAAATATTCGGGGAAAGGATGCCGCCAATACCGCCCATTTCGAGGTGGGGCGAAAGGTGCGGCAGACCATCAAGGAAATCGGCGGAACCATGCCGGAAGACTTGCCTGTCGCCGAGGATATCAAGAAGGTCGAACGGCGGATAAAGAAGGTGCTCGAAAAGAAGTAGCGCTCAGCTATGCCCCACGCCATATGAGGCCTTCCAGCGATTTCAGGAGGCGCCCCATGGCCTGGCAGACCCGCATGACCGCCGATCTCGCGCAATTCATCGCGACGCGGGACCATTTCTACATGGGCAGCGCCAATGCGGCGGGGCGGCCCTATATCCAGCATCGGGGCGGGCCCAAGGGCTTCCTCAAGGTGCTGGACGAGAAGACGCTCGGCTTTGCCGATTTCGCAGGCAACCAGCAATTCGTGACGCTTGGCCATCTCGCCGAGAACAACCAGGTGTTCCTGTTCCTGATCGATTATCCGAACCGGCAAAGGGTGAAGATCAGGGGGAGGGCGCGGGCCGTCAGCGACGATCCGGCGCTCACCCGGTCGCTCGCCGACCCGAACTACCGGGGCCGCGTCGAGCGCGCCATCCTGATCGAGCTCGACGAATGGGACATGAACTGCCCGAGCCATATCCTGCCGCGCTGGGACGCGGGCGACCTCAGCCCCGCCTTCGAGCGGCTTGAACGGCGCATCCGGGAACTCGAGGCGCAGGTCCGCGAGATGGGCGGCGATCCCGGCGAGTTTCATTTGCCGGAGTGAGCGGAACGCCTGTCAATAAAGGTTCTTCTTCGCGTCGTCCTCAAGCGCGGTGTCGATCAGCGCCGGGGCGAGGTCGAGGCTCATCTGGTCGCGGATGATCTGGCCGAAGCTCGGCATGGCATTGCGGGGCACCTGCTTCGAGGGGTCCCAGAGGCCCGAGCGCTTCAGCGCCTTGGTGCAGTGGAAGAAGACCTCGCGCACCTCGATCAGCATGACGGAGCGGGGCTTTTTCCCGTCCACCACGAAGCGCTCCATCATTTCGGGATCGGTCGTCACTTCGGCGACACCGTTCACCCGCAGCATTTCCTCGAAGCCCGGCACGAAGAAGAGAAGGCCGACGGCGGGCGAATGGGCGAGGTTCGACAGCGTGTCGATCAGGTTGTTGCCCGGCCGGTCCGGCATGGCGAGGCGGGTATCGTCCAGCACATGCACGAAGCCGGGCTCGCCGCCGCGCGGCGAGACATCGCCGAGCCCGTCCGGCCGCGAGGTGCCGATGCAGAGAAAGGGCGAGAGGCCGATAAAGGCGCGCGCATGCTGTTCGAGCATGGGCAGCACCTTGCCGCGCGTCTGGCCGGGGTCGGGATAGACGGTGCGGAGCGCTTCTTCGGTTTTCAGCAGGCCGGACATCCAGTGCCTCCCCTCTCCTTGTTGCGAAACATTATCAATTTCAGGTTCTGCCGCCGATGGCAAGACCTCTCTCGGTCAGCCCGGCCTTGACCCATGGCGCCCGAGCGGCCACATGGTAGCGGCAGCCCGCCCGCAACCCCTCATCCCGAAGGACAATTATGGCTTCCCCGCACGACCCGATCCAATGGCATGGCACGACGATCCTCTCCGTCCGCAAGGGCGGCAAGGTGGTGGTGGCAGGCGACGGGCAGGTGTCGGTCGGGCAGACCATCATGAAGGGCAATGCGCGGAAGGTCCGCCCGCTCGGGCGCGGCGATGTGCTGGCGGGGTTTGCCGGCGCGACGGCCGATGCCATGACGCTGTTCGAGCGGCTCGAGGCCAAGCTCGAACAATATCCGGGCCAGCTCATGCGGGCCTGCGTCGAACTCGCCAAGGACTGGCGCACCGACAAATATCTCCGCCGGCTCGAAGCCATGATGATCGTTGCCGACGCGCAGACGACGCTCGTTCTCACCGGCAATGGCGATGTGCTGGAGCCCGAAGGCGGCGTGATCGGCATCGGCTCCGGCGGCAATTACGCGCTCTCGGCCGCCCGGGCGCTCGCCGACATGGACCTTACGGCGGAAGAGATCGTGCGCAAGGCGATGAAGATCGCCGCCGAGATCTGCGTCTATACGAACGACAACCTCACCGTGGAAAGCCTCGATGCCCGCTGAGGCGCGGCTTTCCCTTTCCGACACGGAGTTTGCCTTCTTCCCATGACCAGTTTTTCGCCGCGTGAGATCGTTTCCGAACTCGACCGCCACATTATCGGCCAGCGCGAGGCGAAGCGCGCCGTCGCGATCGCGCTCCGGAACCGCTGGCGGCGCCAGCAGCTTCCCGAGGAATTGCGCGACGAGGTTCTGCCAAAGAACATTCTGATGATCGGGCCGACCGGCGTCGGCAAGACGGAAATTTCCCGCCGTCTCGCGAAGCTCGCCGAGGCGCCCTTTCTCAAAGTCGAGGCGACGAAGTTCACCGAAGTCGGCTATGTCGGCCGCGACGTGGAGCAGATCGTCCGCGACCTCGTCGAGATCGCCATCGCCATGACACGCGAGAAGAAGCGCAAGGATGTGCAGGCAAAGGCGCATCTCGCCGCGGAGGCCCGCGTCGTCGATGCGCTTGTCGGCGTCAATGCGAGCGAGGCGACGAAGGAAAGCTTCCGCAAGAAGCTCCGCAATGGCGAGCTCGACGAGAAGGAAATCGAGGTCGAGGTGGCAGATTCCGGCGGCGGCATGCCGATGCTCGATATTCCCGGCATGCCGGGCCAGGTCGGCATGATCAATCTTTCCGACATCATGGGAAAGGCCTTTGGCGGGCGCACCAAGGCACGGCGCATGCAGGTGCGCGACAGTTACAAGGTGCTGATCGCGGAGGAGAGCGACAAGCTGCTCGACCAGGAACAGCTGACGCAGGAAGCGATCCGCTCGGTGGAGCAGAACGGCATCGTCTTTCTCGACGAGGTGGACAAGATCTGCGCGCGGTCGGAAAAGATGGGCGGCGATGTGAGCCGCGAGGGCGTGCAGCGCGACCTCCTGCCGCTGATCGAGGGCACAACCGTTGCGACGAAGCATGGCGCGGTGAAGACCGACCACATCCTTTTCATCGCATCGGGCGCCTTCCATATCGCCAAGCCATCGGACCTGTTGCCGGAGCTTCAGGGGCGGCTCCCGATCCGCGTCGAACTCAGCGCGCTCACCCGGGAAGATTTCCGCCGCATCCTCACCGAACCGGAAGCGAGCCTCATCAAGCAATATGTCGCGCTGATGAAGACGGAAGAGGTGACGCTCGATTTCACCGATGACGGCGTCGATGCGATTGCCGATATCGCGGCCTCGGTGAATTCGTCAGTCGAGAATATTGGCGCGCGGCGGCTCCACACGGTGATGGAACGCGTGCTCGACGAGATCAGCTTCGCCGCCGCCGACCGCTCGGGCGAGACGGTGACGGTGAACGAAGCCTATGTGCGCGAGCATATCGGCGATCTGGCGAAGAACACCGATCTGTCGAAGTTTATTTTGTAGTCTCTATTCCAAATTCGTCATTGCGAGCGCAGCGAAGCAATCCAGGGGCGGCAAATTCCGGGCAAGCCCCCTGGATTGCTTCGTCGCTGCGCTCCTCGCAATGACGTGAACGGGAAGCCTCAGGTGAGCCCCTCACATCTCTCCGCTTGCCACGGCTTCCATGTAGCTCGTGTCGAGGCGGAACTTCACATTGTCCTTGTTGCCGATCACCGTGCCGTCGGCGAGTTCGACGCCGATATGGCCCTTGTCCTTCGCATCGGTGCCGAGAAGGCCGTGGCCGAAAGCAAAGCCCGTGGTGCTTTCGATCATGCCGGGCATGATCGGCCCGCCAAAGACCGCTGCGCCTTCCGCCGCGTCGTAGAAATAGGTCGTCGCGACCTGGCCGTCGAAATCGGCGAGGTCGGTGCCGAGGATGCTCGCCATATATTCGCGCGCGGCGATGCCTTCGGCGTCGTCCTTCTTCATCACGGCAAGCGTCTCATACCAGGCGCCTGCAAGCGCCTTGCCGAAATCGGGATTGGCCTTCAGCACGGCGGTGTTCACCACCAGAATGTCCTGCACCTCGCCCGGCACTTCGGAAGAATCGAACACGGAAGTGATGCCGCTCATCTGGTTCAGCTGCGTCGTGGCCGGGTTCCAGGTGACGACGGCCTCGACGGCGGGCGTCGAGAAGGCGGCGACGAAATCCGCATCGGCGATATTCGCCGTCTCGATATCGTCTTCCGACATGCCGGCTTTTTCGAGCGCGAGGGCGAGCATGTAATGCGAGACGGAATATTGCACGAGATAGACCCGCTTGCCTTTCAGGTCCGCCATGGTCTTGCCTTCGCCTTTGACGAAGATCGCATCATTGCCGTTCGTGTAGTCGCCGAGAACGATCGCGGTCGTGTCGACGCCGCCGGCGGCGGGAATGGTGAGCGTGTCCATGACGGTCGTCGCCAGCGCGTCATACTGGCCGGCGGTGAACTGGTTCAGGGACTCGATGTAATCGTTGAGCGCGACGATCTCGACCTCGATGCCGTATTTCTCCGCCCATTTGTCCATGATGCCGGACTTCTCGGCCCAGGCCCATGGCGCATAGCCCGTATAGAGGCCCCAGACGAGCTTGAAGCTTTTTTTCTCCGCCGCATCGGCGCTGCCTGCAAAGGCGGAAGCAAGCATGAGGATTGCGGCAAGCGCGATGGCGCCTGTCCGCAAGAATGAGAAACGCTTCATTTGGTGTCCTTTCACTGGTCAAACCTCTTCTCGCCGCGCGGATGGCCTCCGCGCGAAAAATCGGTCTTCCCGGTGTTTCCCCTCGTCCTGAAGCGGCGCTCTTTTATCAGGCGACCTGCTTCTCGCGGCGGCCGAAAGCCTCCGCCTGCTCCTCGCTTTCGGGCATTTCAAGTTCGCCCGCCTCGACCTTTTCCCGCAGATATTTGAAGTAGCGCATGGTCTGCGTCACGAGATGGTCGCCCGCGCCATAGGAGGGATAGCGCTTCTCGCCTTCGATGAATTGCGGCAGCGGCTCCACCACCGTGTCGTAATCGAGCGAACAGAAAAGCGGGAAGGAGAAGCGCTCTTCCGGCACGTTGCGGACGCGATGGGGCGTCGCGATGAAGCGGCCATTGGTGAGCGCTTCCAGCATGTCGCCGATATTGATGACGAAGGCGCCTTCGACCGGCGGCGCGTCGATCCAGTCGCCTGCCGCATTCATCACCTCAAGGCCCGGCGCCGTGACATGGAGAATGGTGAAGCATTCGAAATCCGTATGCGCGCTGATTCCCCATTCGGCATCGGCGCGGGAGGGATCGGCCGGGTAATGCACCATGCGAAGCTGCGAGGGCGGCTTCGTCAGCCATTGCTCGAAATAATCTTCCGGCAGATCGAGGCCGAGCGCGAAGCCGCGGAACAGCGTGCGGCCAAGCTCCATGGCCGCTTCATAATATGTGTAAACGTCGCGGCGCATCTGCGGCAGATCGGCCGGCCACTGGTTGGGCCCCAGCATGCGATAGCCGGTGATGTGATCGGGATCGTCTTCGGGCAGTTCGACGGAAAGGTCGAAGGCTTCCTTCTTGTCGACCTTGGCGGTGCTGCCGCCGCAATAGAAGCCCTCCTCGCCCGTCGGCACATAGCCGCGATGGGCGCGGGACTTGCCGATATAGAGATCCATCTTCTCTTCAAGCGGCTTTGCGAAGAACTCCGCCGCGCGCGCCTCAAGCGTTTCGATCATGGCGCGCGGAATATTGTGGCCCTTCACGTAAAGAAAGCCGACACGGCTCGCTGCATCCGCCATTTCGGCGGCGGCCTTGCGGCGTTCCCCGATGTCGTCCGAAAAGAGCGGCGCTATGTCGATCACCGGAATTTCGGTGAAGGCGCTTCCCTTTGCTTCCGTCTCACTCATGACAAGGCTCCGTTGGCAGCGGCGTTGAGCTGAGGCTCGCCGCGGAGATCGGTAATTTCCCAGTGCCGCGTCAGCAGCTTGCCGCGCGCGTCCATGTCTTCCGTTTCGAGGAGGTCGCCCGTCAGGGCGGGCGCAAGCGGCTTTCCTTCGCGGAAGGGCAGCGTCGAGCGCTGGACGATCCAGCCCGCGCCCGTGACCGCACCTTGCGAAATCTCGCAATCGAGGAACTCGCGCGCATGGACGAGGTCGCGCGCACCGGCGACGCATTCGGTGAGGGGGCGATGCGCGGGAAGGGTGGCAAGCCGCTCGCGGGCAAACATGAAGAGGTGGCCATAGCGGATGAGCGCGCCCCGGGCGCCGGTCTCGCGGTCCTCGAGCCGTGCCGCCCAGACGGCACCGCCCGCCAGCGGCTCGCGGTGCCAATGCTCGATATAGGGAATGTCCTTCCCCTCCTCGATCATCACATCGCCCTCGACCCAGAGGCGGCCCATATCCGAATAGACCGCCTGCGGCTGGAAATCGATGTCGCGGCGCCATTCGAACCAGCCATCCTCATGGACGAGTTCGCCGGCGAAGCCTTCCTGCCGGGCAAGCCACTCTATATGGATGGGCTTCAGGTCGGAGAGGCAGGCGACACCCGAGAAATCGGGCGCGCCTTCCGGCTGGCGGAGATCGAGATAGAGGCCCGGACCCTGCAGCCAGTTCACGAAACTCGTGCGGTCCTCGCGCCCGTCCGGCCAGGCGATGAGCGAGCGGCGCCAAAGGCCGGGCAGGCTCTCAAGCGAGGGGTCGGGCAGACGGGAGGGGGCAGGACCGGGCATGTTCATGAGCTCATGCTGCCGGGCGGGGGGTCATGCGGCTAGGCGCGAAATTTCAATGAGAGTCATATATGCGGTTTATGAGGCGCGGCCTGAGATATGCCTCGGCGGAAAGCATGTTTCGCCGCCCGCGAGTCCCGGCCGGGCGGCGGTGTTCTCCGATGGCGAGTCAGGTCCGGCGGGGGCGCTTTCGCGCTTTCAGAAGCGCCAGCAGCTTGTCGATTTCAGCCGGCGTCATCTGGGCGATGTCTTCGGCGAGGATGTTCGCCGCTTCCGTTGCCTGCGGGGCAAGGCCCGATGTGTCGATGACGATGCGGGGATGGGAAAGCCTT